>CAKTMW010000001.1 GCA_934574095.1 uncultured Oscillospiraceae bacterium
GTGGTACAGCAGTCCAAGGCATTTGTGGTGGAGCGTCTGGGCTCCTTCAGCGCGGTGTGGGGCAACGGCCTCCACTGGAAGTGGCCCTTTATCGAGCGCGTGGTGAAGAAGATCAGCCTGAAGGAGCAGGTGGCGGACTTCGATCCCCAGCCTGTCATCACCAAGGATAACGTCACCATGCAGATCGACACCGTCATCTACTTCCAGATCACCGACCCCAAGCTGTACACCTACGGCGTGGAGTACCCCATGAGCGCCATCGAGAACCTGACCGCCACCACGCTGCGTAACATCATCGGCGAGATGGAGCTGGATCAGTCCCTGACCAGCCGCGACGTGATCAACGCCAAGATGCGCTCCATTCTGGACGAGGCCACCGACCCCTGGGGCATCAAGGTCAACCGCGTGGAGCTGAAGAACATTCTGCCGCCCCGTGAAATTCAGAATGCCATGGAAAAGCAGATGAAGGCCGAGCGTGAGCGCCGTGAGTCCATCCTGCAGGCCGAGGGCCAGAAGGCCAGCCAGATCCTGGTGGCCGAGGGCGAGCAGCAGTCCGCCATTCTGCGGGCCGACGCCGCCAAGCAGGCCAAGATCATGGCCGCCGAGGCCGAGGCGCAGTCCATCCTGAAGGTGCAGCAGGCCATGGCCGACTCCATGCGGCTGCTGAACGAGAACGCCCCCAACGATCAGGTCATCAAGCTGAAGGCGCTGGAGGCTATGCAGAAGATGGCCGACGGCAAGGCCACCAAGATCATCATTCCCAGCGAAATTCAGGGGCTGGCCGGTCTGGCCGCCAGCGCCAAGACGCTGCTGGAGAGCGACAAGGCGGAGTAAGCTATGGCAAAGAAGAAAGACGCCCGGTTCACCAAGGTTCTGGAGGAGGGCTGTCTGCTGGGCGGCAGCGAGATCTGGGTGGACACCCAGACCGGCGTACAGTATCTGCTCCATTATAACGGCAACGCCGCCGGTCTTACCGTGCTGGTGGATGCCGAGGGCAAGCCGCTGCTGTACCGCCGCACTCCCGAGGCACCGGAATTTTGACCCCCAAGGGGCAGGGCATCGCCCTGCCCCTTATGTTGTGTCTTTAATGGGGTGTTTCGCGCTTCCGAGCGCGAGGTACTTTTGGCCGCAGCGGCAATTACCTGTTGCGGTGCCCAAAATTTTTGCGCTGCCTTACGGCGGGCGCTTAAAATTTTGACCGCTGCCACTCGCTCACCTCGCTGTATCCGCCACTGGCGGCGCTCGGATCGCTCCCCCCAAAACGCTGCTTAAACCTGCGGTTTAAGAATCCGCGCACGCTATGCCTCTTACCAATTATGATACCTTATACCACGCGTTCACAGAACATGATTGATTTCGTTTCGTGTGACGCATCGACTTTCTTCTTGCGCCGCTGCCGCTCACGCTCTCAACGGTAGAACAAAAAGCGTTGTTCGGCGTAGGCATCAGCGGCAGCGGCGCAGGAGCAGAGACGATCCTTTTATCGAATCGAAAAAGCAACTCCCCTGTGATCGCGCGGTAAAAACCCACAAATCAGCACAAGATGTAGCGCGCCCGGAAGTGAAGGAACCGGAGGGCGAAACTCTCCGCCCCTCAAAAAAAGAAAGGAGCCTCCCATGCCTGACAATATCCAACGTCTCTGCCCCATCTGCCGCGACGGGGAGATCGAACTGACCCCCTACCGCTCCGGCAGCCTGAGCATCAAGCCCTCGCCCATCGCCGTGGCGGAGGACAATTGGGAAACGGAAATCTGGGTCTGTCCCCGGTGCCGCTACGCGGCCTTTTTCGCCCTGCCCACCCCGGCGGAGGAATTCGAGAAGCAGCAGGCGCTTCAGGACAGTCTCTCCCCTGTCGGGAAATTCGAGCGCACTTTCCGGGACTACACCGAAAAACAGCTGCAAAAGGTCATCGACGGCAAGGACTACGTGCCCGACGCCAAGAAGGCCGCCAAAAACCTGCTGTACCGCCGCCGCTATGACCAATGACGAAGGAGGACGCCCCGTGACAAGTGACCATTCTATCCCCCGTTGCCTGCGTTGTCCGGACACGGCGCTGCGGCTCATTGACCGGGGTGCCTTCGCGGTGTCGCCGGACGCGGCCCCGTTTCCCGCCGCCATACGGGACAGCGCCTTGACGGTGGAGGTGTGGGTCTGCCCGGCCTGCCGCCGGATCGAGCTGCGTTATCCGGAGGAGCTTCCCCTGCCGGAGACACCAGAGGAGCGCCGGACCCGCCAGCTGGAGCTGCGGATGAACCAGTACCCCGCCGAAAAGCTGCGGCGCATGGCCGCCGATCCCCAGCTGACAGAGGAGGAGCGATCTGCCGCCGGACGTGTTCTGTCCCGCCGTGACGGCTGATATAAAGGAGACGACCCCATGCCCTACTATCGTTTTGACAACGGCTTACAGCCGCTGAGCGCCCCGCCGGAGCATTGGCAAGGCGTTCTGGCGGTGCTGCCGCCCACTGAACTCCATACCGCGCCGCTGCCGGAATGGCTGACGCCGCCCTTTACCCCCGCCGACGCCCACGAATCCCAGTTCTGCTGGCTGCGGGCGGACCGCGCCTGCGTCACCGGCCACCTGCGGACGCCGCCCCGCGCCAACCAGAGCGCCCGCCGCCTGGGCTTCACCTGGGCGGAGGGCTGTCTTCTGGTGGTGGACCACGACCGGGTGGTGGCGGACTGCATCGGCCATCTGGCCGCCCAGCGTCCGGCGCTGCCCGGCAGCCCCGATGCCTTTCTGGCGGCGCTGCTGATGAGCCTGATCCGGGACGACCTGCCCTATATCCAACAGCTGGAGACCCGCCTGACCAATCTGGAGCAGGCGGTGCTGGACAACGAGACGGGGCGGTTCCTGCACCAGATGAGCGTTATCCGCAAGGAGCTGAACCGCACCAACCGGTTTTACGCCCAGCTGGCCGACTTTGCCTCGTCCCTGCTGGAGGAGGCGGAGGACCTGTTCTCTGCCCAGAGCAAAAAGCGCCTGAGCCATTTCCTGCGCCGGGTGGAAAACCTGCGGGGCGAGACCCGTATGCTCCACGAATACGCCACCCAGATCAGCAGCGAATACCAGGCCCAGGTGGACATCGCCCAGAACCGGGTGATGAAGGTGCTGACCATCGTCACCGCCATCTTCCTGCCCCTGACCCTCATCGCCGGGTGGTACGGCATGAACTTCACCGGCATGCCCCTGCTGGAATGGCGGTACGGCTACCCGGCGGTGGTGGCCGTCTCCCTCCTGGTGGTGGCGGCCTTGATCTGGTACTTCAAACGGAAAAAGTGGTTCTGACAGAAAAGCTCCCCGGACGGTGAAACGTCCGGGGAGCTTTTCTTGTATTCTCTTCTTATATCCGCGCTACGCCGCTCTTTCGTGCCGCCTCCGCCACGGCCTTTGCCACCGCCGGGCCCACTCTGGGATCGAAGGCCGCCGGAATGATGTAGTCCGCCGTCAGCTCCTCCGGGCCGATGAGGTCCGCCAGCGCCTGGGCGGCGGCCATCTTCATCTCCTCGTTGATATCGCTGGCCCGCACATCGAAGGTCCCCCGGAAAATACCGGGGAAGGCCAGCACATTGTTGATCTGGTTGGGATAGTCGCTGCGGCCGGTGGCCACCACCTTGGCGCCGCCCGCCTTGGCGTCGTCGGGGAATATCTCCGGCGTGGGGTTGGCGCAGGCGAAGATCACGGCGTCTTTGGCCATGGTTTTCACCATCTCCGTGGTCACCATGCCGGGGGCGCTGACGCCGATGAATACGTCCGCCCCCACCAGCATCTCCGCCAGCGTCCCGGCCCGGTGGCCGGGATTGGTCACCTGGGCCATCTCCTCCTTGATCCAATTCAGGCCCTCCCGGCCCGGATAGATGGCGCCCTTCCGGTCGCACATGGTAATATCCCGGAAGCCCGCCGCCAGCAGCAGCTTCACGATGGACACGGCGGCGGCGCCCGCGCCGGAGGTGACGATCCTCACGTCCTCCTTCCGCTTGCCCACCACCTTCAGGGCGTTGGTCAGCCCCGCCAGAGTGATGACGGCGGTGCCGTGCTGGTCGTCGTGGAACACGGGGATATCGCACTTCTCCTTCAGCTTCCGCTCGATCTCAAAGCACCGGGGCGCGGCGATATCCTCCAGATTGATGCCGCCGAAGCTGCCGGAGATCAGATACACCGCGTTGACGAACTCGTCCACATCCTTCGTCTTCACGCACAGGGGGAAGGCGTCCACCCCGCCGAAGGCCTTGAACAGTACGCACTTGCCCTCCATCACCGGCATGCCCGCCTCCGGGCCGATGTCTCCCAGCCCCAGCACCGCCGAGCCGTCGGTGATCACCGCGCACAGGTTGTGCCGCCGGGTCAGTGTATAGCTCTTGTCGATATCCTTCTGAATTTCCAGACAGGGCTGGGCCACGCCGGGGGTATAGGCCAAGGACAGGTCCTCCCGGTCCTTCACCGGCACCGTGGCGGTCACCTCGATCTTGCCCTGCCACTGCTCGTGCAGCCGCAGCGATTCCTTTGCATAGTCCATTGTCACGACCTCCTTAGACCATCTCTTCCGGATGGAAAACCTCATCAAATCTCTCGGCGGTCAAAAAGCCCAGCGCCACGCAGGCCTCCCGCAGGGAGCAGCCCTCCCGGTACGCCTTCTTCGCCACCTTCGCGGCGTTTTCATAGCCGATATAGGGATTCAGCGCCGTCACCAGCATCAGCGACCGCTCCAGATTCTCCGCCATCTTCTCCCGGTCCGCCGTGATCCCCGCGGCGCACCGCCGGTTGAAGGAGGCGATGCTCTCCGCCAGCAGCCGGGCCGACTGCAAAAAGTTATAGGCGCACACCGGCAGAAACACGTTCAGCTCAAAGTTCCCCTGGGAGGCGGCGATGCCCACCGCCGCGTCGTTGCCCATCACCTGCACCGCCACCATGGTGACGGCCTCGCACTGGGTGGGATTCACCTTTCCCGCCATGATGGAGGACCCCGGCTCGTTCTCCGGTATCCGGATCTCCCCCAGCCCGCAGCGGGGTCCGGAGGCCAGCCACCGCACGTCGTTGGCGATCTTCATCATGTCGCAGGCCAGGGCCTTCAGGGCCCCGTGGGCAAACACCAGCTCGTCCCGGCTGGTCAGGGCGTGGAACTTGTTGGCGGCGGTGACGAATTCCTCCCCGGCGATCTCCGCCACCGCGCCGGCCACCGCCGTGTCAAAGCCCTTGGGCGCGTTCAGCCCGGTGCCCACCGCCGTGCCTCCCAGGGCCAGCTCCCGCAGGGGCGGCAGCGCCAGGGCCAGCAGCTCTTTATCCCGCTCCAGGCTGGCCCGCCAGCCGGATATCTCCTGGGAAAAGGCGATGGGCACGGCGTCCTGCAAGTGGGTACGGCCGGATTTCACCACGCCCCGGTTCTCCTCCTCCAGCCGCCGCAGCGTACCGCACAGCTCCTCCACCGCCGGGATCACCCGCTGCCGGATAGCCAGCACGGCGGCAATGTGCATGGCGGTGGGGAAGGTGTCATTGGAGGACTGGGACATATTCACATCGTCGTTGGGATGCAGCAGCGGCTTTCCCGCCCATTCGTTGCCCCGGTTGGCGATGACCTCGTTGGCGTTCATGTTGCTCTGGGTGCCGGAGCCGGTCTGCCACACCACAAGAGGGAAGTGGCTGTCCAGCTGCCCGGATATCACCTCGTCGCAGGCCCGGCAGATGGCGTCCCGCTTCTCCGCCGTCATTTTTTCCGGTCTCAGGGCGTGGTTGGCCATGGCCGCCGCCTTTTTCAGAATGCCGAAGGCGTGTATGAGCTCCCCCGGCATGGTCTCCAGCCCCACGCCGATGGGAAAATTCTGCCGCGAGCGCTGCGTCTGCGCTCCCCAGTACCGGTCCGCCGGCACCGGCACCTGACCCATGGAGTCGTGCTCTATCCGATAGTCCATATGGCGTCCTCCCTGCTGCCGCCGCGTGACCGGCGGCATAAAATTTTTGCCCATTGTAGCACACCCGGCCCCCTATGACAAGCAGAGAATCAAAAAAGCCCGGCCGCCCTCCCAAAGAGGGCAGCCGGAGCTTACCGCGTGAAACATTACGTATCCTCATGCGCCGCGTTCCGCAGCAGTTCCTCCGCCGGTACGCCGTACAGCCTGGCCAGCGCCAGCAGGTTGGCGGTGCTGGGGTCCGCCGCGCCGGTCTCCCATTTGCTGACCGCCTGACGGCTGACGCCGATACTCTCCGCCACGAATTCCTGGGTCATGCGGCACCGCTCCCGGTGGCTTTTCAGCGCCTTGGCCAGCGATTCCACCGCCTCCCGGTTCTCCTGCCGCACCTCGCCGCTGCGCAGGTACTTCCGCAGCGCCCGGATCAGCAGGATGAACAGATAGACGATGGCGACAACGATGACCGCCGTTATCAGGAACATAAGGAGAGTGCTGATGGAAGCAAATCTCATAATGCCATACCTCCCTTGAGGAAGTCTCTGCACATCATCTGCATAGCAGGTACACCCCCGTCACCAACAGCGCCGTCACCGCCGCGCCCAGAGCCGTCAGGCCCAGATAGATCGTCATCATTGTGTTTCGCTCCTTTGCGTTTGATGGCGTTATTGTACCGGAAATACTCCGTTGCCGCCACCAACTACCGCGCAACTTTGGGTTGCAGCGGAATTTTTCGCGCTTCCGAGCGCTGCCTGTGGCGGAAAGGGCCCAGGAGAGCTCCGTAGGGCGGGCCCCGTGTGGCCCGCCGCGTGATAAGGGCACGTCCACGTCGGCGGCATGTGGTCATGCCGCCCTACGGAATTCTATCTGTGGCCGTTTCGTAGGGCGGGGTGACCACACCCCGCCCTACAATAACCGCAGAAGTAACAACGGCGGGGCACATTGGCCCCGCCCTACGCACCGGCCATCGATAAACCGTCCGTAGGGGAGGGGCTCTGCCCCTCCCTTTCGATTTACGGTGGCCTTTTCATCAAACGGCGGGCGGGGCAGAGCCCCGCCCCTACGGAAATTATAGAACTGCCCCTATTTTACAACTTCGTCACCATGGGGATGATCATGGGACTTCTCTTGGTGTGCTTATAGAGATAGCTGCTGACGGAGGACTTCACCGTGCGGCACACCTCGCCGTCGTCCTTGCGGCGGCGGGCGGACATACCGTCCACGGCCTTCATGGCCACCTTCCGCATCTCCTGCATCAGCTCCTCGGACTCCTTCACGTACACAAAGCCGCGGGTGACGATCTCCGGGTCGCACAGCAGCTGGTGGTCGTGGCTGGACATGGGCAGTACCACCACCACCATGCCGTCCTCGGCCAGGATTTTCCGGTCGTTCAGCACCACCGCGCCCACTTCGCCTACGCCGCCGCCGTCCACGAATACCTCGCCGGCGGGAACGGTGGTCTCACACTTCATGTGCTTGGTGGTCAGTTCGATGACGCTGCCGTTGTCGGCCACGCAGATGTTGTTGGGGTGCATCCCCATGCTCTCCGCCACCCGCTTGTGGATCTGCAGCATCCGCTGCTCGCCGTGGAGGGGGATAAAGAACTTGGGCCTGGTCAGGGCGTGGATGATCTTCAGCTCCTCCTGGCAGGCGTGGCCGGACACATGCAGCATGTCCGCCTTGTCATACACCACGTCCGCGCCCTTGCGGAACAGCTCGTTGATGACCCGGCCCACCGTCACCTCGTTGCCGGGAATGGCGCTGGCGGAGATGATCACCTTGTCGCCGGGGCCGATATCCACCTGCTTGTGGGTGGAAAAGGCCATACGGTACAGGGCGCTCATCTCCTCGCCCTGCGAGCCGGTGGTGACGATGACCTGCTTGTCCAGCGGCAGGCCCTTGATCTTGTGGATGTCCATCAGCGTGTTCTTGGGCACCTTCATATAGCCCAGCTCCGTGGACACCTTCATGATATTCTCCATGCTGCGGCCGGTAACGGCCACCTTCCGTCCGCAGGCGGCGGCGGCGTCCAGCACCTGCTGGATGCGGTGCACGTTGCTGGCAAAGGTGGTGACGATGATGCGCTTGTCGCAGCCGGTGAACTGGCGGGCAAAGGTCTTGCCCACCGCTTTTTCGCTCATGGTATAGCCGGGGCGCTCCACGTTGGTGGAGTCCGCCAGCAGTGCCAGCACGCCCTCCCGGCCCAGCTGGCCGAACCGGGCCAGATCGATGACCTCTCCGTCGATAGGCGTGGAGTCGATCTTGAAGTCGCCGGTGTGTACCACCGTGCCCATCCGGGTATGGATGGCAAAGGCCACCGAGTCGGCGATGGAGTGGTTCACGTGGATGAATTCCACCTGAAACTTGCCCGCCCGGATGGTCTCGCCTGCCTCCACGGTGATGAGCTTGGTGGATTGCAGCAGGCCGTGCTCCTGCAATTTCAGCTTGATCAGCCCCGCCGTCAGCCGGGTGCAGTAGATGGGCATATTGATCTGCTTCAGCACGTAGGGGATGGCGCCGATGTGATCCTCGTGTCCGTGGGTGATGAACAGGCCCCGGAGCCGGTTGTGGTTCTTCACCAGATAGGTCACGTCGGGGATCACGCAGTCGATGCCGTACATATCATCGCCGGGGAACGCCATGCCGCAGTCCACCACGATGATCTCGCCGCCATACTCATAGGCGGTCATGTTCTTGCCGATCTCGTTGAGACCGCCAAGGGGGATGATCTTGAATTTTTCAGCCATAATAACTCCTTTGATACGTGTCGTAATTGGTACATTACACGGCTTTATGGGGGCAAAAATGGTACATAAAAGGGCATAATAACCCCCCTAAAAAACGTACCCGGAAAAGCGCGCAGCAAAACAAAGGCGGCCCGATGTCCCGCCGGCCCTGCATCGCCGGGAGAGCATCGGAGCGTTCGCCCCGGATGACCGTGTGTTGAATTGTGCTATATCGGCCCGCCGCACCGGCGGGCTTTATATCACCGCAGAGCGACGCCGCCCTGCGAAACAACCAAAAAACAGCAGAAATTTTCTGCATTGTGTACAAATTATAGCACACTTTTCCCCATTTGTACACCCCCAACTTTTCGCCGCCTTCCGCCACGCTTCGCCGTCAGCGGCCAAATAGGCGGAAAAACTTCCCTTTCCCAAATTTTTTCAAAAAAGTATTGACAAAATCAGATGGTAATGATATAGTAGTTTGTGCCTGTCGAGAGCACATGGCGGCGTAGCTCAGTTGGCTAGAGCATGCGGTTCATACCCGCAGTGTCACCGGTTCGAATCCAGTCGCCGCTACCATCGCGGGAGAGATGGAAACATCTCTCCCGCACCCTTCGACAGGGTTATGGCCCGTTGGTCAAGTGGTTAAGACACGGCCCTTTCACGGCTGTAACATGGGTTCGAGTCCCGTACGGGTCACCACTTCGGCAATCCGTCTCGGGCTGCCGAATATGGAGGCTTAGCTCAGCTGGTTAGAGCGCCTGCTTCACACGCAGGAGGTCACTGGTTCGAGTCCAGCAGTCTCCACCACGAGAAAACCTTGGAATCACAATGGTTCCGAGGTTTTTCTTTGCCTTTTTCTGGAAGAAAAGAGCCTCTCTGCTTGCGGTATTTTGGGGTATTTTCGGGCAATTTCGGGGCTTCTTGTTGCAAAAGTGTTGCAAATTTTTTCGGTCCTCTATCCGTTGTGCCACAAGGGTTTGCGGCTTTTTAGGCAGAGTCGTTTGTTGCAAACTTTTTAGAAAGCTTCCTTGCAGAATGCCCGCCGGACCTTCTCCGCAGTTTGCTGCTCCCGATTTTTACGATCATAGTGAGTATAAACACTCAGCGTCATGTCCATCGTGCTGTGTCCAGCCAAATACTGGATCTCCTTTACGTCCAATCCAGCTTCAAAAAGACGGGTGATGTACGTGTGGCGGAGAATATGGGCAGTTATATGGGTTTCCGGCAGCTCACGCTCAATTAGCTTCCACATACTACGGAAGGAGGACAGCGTCATCACTTTTTTGTTTTTCAGGGACAAAACAAATTTTGAGGAACTGCGGTCTCTTTGCTTGCGTAACCATGCTTCGACCTCATTTGACATAGGAATATCCCGTCTGCCAGCTTTGGTTTTCATAAGTTCACTGACGGTTGTTTCGTAGCGGCCCAATACGGCGTTATGGCGAACGCAGATCATTCTTCTCTCGAAATCAATATCGCTCCATTGCAGACCGACGATCTCACCTCGACGCATTCCGGTTTGGAGTGCAATCAGGAGAAATGTATAGGCCCGCTCATTTTTGACCCGCTGGAGGAGCAAGTCACTTTCCTGCGGAGTCAATGCGTCTTTTTCGGCGATCCTTTTTCCACTTGGCTTCAGCATACTGCTGACTGGAGATTTTGCAACCAAGCCATTTTCCTGCGCCGCCTTAAAAATGCTTCTCAGCGCAATCAGCACCTTTGACTGGAGAGAATTGCTCTTGTCAGAAAGGGCTGCCATGATGGATTGAATCTGCATGGGAGAGATATCCCGCAGACGATAGCCACCGATATACGGAAGTATGTGCTGGTTCATAACATACTTGATGGCATTTTGGCTGTTTTCCCGGAGGTACGGCTTTTTATAGATGTCATACCACATCTGGGCAAAATGTCCGAAGGTCTCCTCGCTGCAAATATCCACTCCGGCATTGACCATGATCTGCGCCTTTAACACCTTTTCTTCCAGTTCCTTCTGGTCTTTCCCGCGGATGTATTTTCGCGTTCCATCTGGAAGTTGAATTGCTTTTGTCAGGTAAGTATATTTTTTCTTTGCTTTTGTTGCCATGTGGCGTTCTCCTTTCAATAACGCCTTGTGATACATAACCGCATTATATCGCTGAACACGGTGTAACACAAGAAATTATTTTAAATGCGTATGGCAAAAAACAAGGGGTCATGCTTAGCGATGCCGTATATTACTGAATCTTCCAACACCTTTCCGGCTTGCTGGCAGGGGGGTATGCCTTTATTTGTTCATGCGGCGGCACGGTATCTGACGGGCAGTACCAGTGCCACATCATCTGTACCCTCTGCGGTGATGGTGACAGGCGAAACAGGGCTGAGCACATGGAGGCACACCTTCTCATGACCAGAAAACTGCTGTAAGGCGTCCCACATATAGGAGAGGTTAAAGGCAAACGCGACCTCGCTGCGGACGGGCAGCTCGATTGCCGCCCGATACCGCGCGGATGGTGTTTGCAGCGACAGACACCCTTTTTCAAAATAGACCACAGGTGTGGTTTTCGCAGGGAAAGCACATTCCTTCAGATAGGTCAGCCTTTGCAGAAATTCTTTGCGGTCAACCACATAGCTCTCCCGTTCGCTGTGGGGAATGACGACCTCCGGCGTCAGCGTGTCGCAGGTTTCCAAGCGGCGGACATAGGCGCAAAGCCCATCTGCCGCGAAACGGACATACCGGGTGCCCACCTGAACGGACACATTTTGATCGCCAAAGGCTTTCAAGATCCACATGGTGTCCGCGGGAACAACGAAGGTCTTATCCACGGTCATGGCATCGTTTGCACAGACGGCCAGACGCTGGCCATCCACACAGTAGAGCTGCTGCCGGTAGAAGCGTACACCGCTCATCACGGGACGGCTGTCACTCCGCCGCTGGGCTGCATATCCATTCATATCCCTGATTGACGCCAACGGCGCGGGCAAGACCACCACGCTGCACACCATCTCCGGCCTGCTGCAGGCCGCCTCCGGCTCCATCACGCTGGACGGCACGGACCTTCAGTCCGTACCCGCCAACTCCATCATCCGGATGGGGCTGGCCCATCTGCCGGAGGGCCGTCATGTGTTCGCCCAGATGACCGTGGAGGAAAACCTGAAAATGGACGCCTATTCCATTTCGGATGCCAAGCGTGTGGCGGAGAACATGGAGCGGGTCTACGGCCATTTCCCCCGGCTGAAGGAGCGCCGCCGCCAGCTGGCGGGCACGCTCTCCGGCGGTGAACAGCAGATGCTGGCCACGGGCCGGGCGCTGATGACCAACCCCCGTATCGTGCTGATGGACGAGCCCTCCATGGGTCTGAGCCCCCTGCTGGTGAAGGAAATCTTCGCCATCATTGAGGAGCTGCATAAAAGCGGCATCACCATTCTGCTGGTGGAGCAGAACGCCAAGATGACGCTGGTCGTCAGCGACCGGGCCTATGTGCTGGAGACCGGCACCATCTCCATGGAAGGCGCGGCGTCGGAGCTGGCGGAGGACGACCGGGTCCGCAAAGCCTATCTGGGCGCGTAAGGGAAGAACATATATGGATCATTTTGTCATTACGGTTGCGCGGGAGACCGGCAGCGGCGGCCACGACATTACCCGCAAGCTGTCCCAGCAGCTGAATATCCCCTATTATGACCGTGACCTGCTGCGCAAGGCCTCGGAGGTCAGCGGCATCCACGAGCGCCTTTTCGGCGTAGCGGACGAGCGCATCGGCTGGAAGGAGATGCTCTCCGCCGCGGAGAAGGTCTATACCGGCGAGATCCTACCGCCGGACAGCAACGATTTTATCTCCACCCGGAACCTGTTCAGCTTTCAGGCGAAGATCATCAAGGAGCTGGCCACCACGGAAGACTGCATTATTCTGGGCCGGTGCGCCAACTATCTTCTGATGGATCAGCCCAATGTCAAGCTGCTGCGGCTGTTTGTCCACGCGCCGCTGGAGGCACGTCTGGCCCGTGTGGCGTCCTATTCCCTGGCCTGGAGCGGCCGCAAGGTGGCAAAGTATGTCCGCACCGAGGATAAGCGCCGCGCCGCCTATTACCGCTACTATACCGGCGAGGAATGGCGGGACGCCGCAGGGTACGACTTGTCGCTGGATTCTGAGCAGCTGGGTGAGGACGGCTGCGTAGAACTTATTCAAAAGATCATGCCGCTGTTTACCTGATTGGGAGACCGGCTTCGCTTCTTTGCCGATTACCGTCTTACAGCGGCCGAAACGGATTGCATTTCTGAAAAAGCAGCTTACGGAACAAAAAAGATGTCCGCCTATGTTGGCGGACATCTTTTTTCGCGCGAAGTACAGATCATATCACATAGTCATACCCGTCAGGGTCATTGTGCATCATATCCGCAAGGGTGATATTCTCAAAGTATTCCGTAATGAGTTTATCCAGTCCCTTCCACATGGGAAGTGTGCGGCATTCAGCGGAGCGGGGACAAACGTCAGCGCCGGGATCAAGGCAGGAAACAGGCGTCATAGAATCTTCTGTGATGCGCAGAATGCTTTCCACAGTGTACTGCTCAGGCGCTTTTGCCAACTGATATCCGCCGCCTTTCCCCCTTACGCCGGTCAGCAGCTTTGCCTTTACCAGCAGCTTAATGATGTTCTCTAAGTATTTTTCAGATATCTCCTGCCGCTGCGCAATGACCTTCAGGGGAATAAAACCGTCCGACTGATGCTCGGCCAGGTCGACCATGACCCGCAGCGCATAGCGTCCCTTGGTGGAAACCAGCATACGATCCCTCCTATTCCGGTATAAACCCATTATACAACATGGTTAGTAGGAAAATCAATGTAAAATTTTGCGGAAAGTCCTTGACAAACGGACGCGGCGGCGCTATAATCACACTAACCTACAATAAAGGTTGGTATTAACATGAAATACGACCTGCACCTCCGATGTTGCCGCGGTGACATATAACACAGGAAACACAAACACGAACCACCACAACATCATTTTAGGAGGAATATCATTATGAGCAAGATTTATACATCCGCTGACCAGCTGATCGGCAAGACCCCGCTGCTGGAACTGACCCATATTGAGAAGGAAGAGGGCCTAGAGGCCAAGGTGCTGGGCAAGCTGGAATACTTCAATCCCGCCGGCAGCGTGAAGGACCGTATTGCCAAGGCCATGATCGACGACGCGGAGCAGAAGGGCCTGCTGAAGCCCGATTCCGTCATCATCGAGCCTACCTCCGGCAATACCGGCATCGGTCTGGCATCCGTGGCCGCCGCCCGCGGCTACCGTATCATCATCGTCATGCCGGAGACCATGAGCGTGGAGCGCCGCCAGCTGATGAAGGCCTACGGCGCGGAACTGGTGCTGACCGAGGGCGCCAAGGGCATGAAGGGCGCCATCGCCAAGGCCGACGAGCTGGCCAAGGAGATTCCCAACAGCTTCATCCCCGGCCAGTTCGTGAACCCCGCCAACCCTGCCGTCCACAAGGCTACCACCGGCCCGGAGATCTGGGAGGACACCGACGGTAAGGTGGATATCTTCGTGGCGGGCGTCGGCACCGGCGGCACCGTCACCGGCACCGGTGAATATCTGAAGAGCCAGAACCCCAACGTGAAGGTGGTGGCCGTGGAGCCTGCCTCCTCTCCCGTGCTGAGCAAGGGCGTGGCGGGCAGCCACAAGATCCAGGGCATCGGCGCAGGCTTTGTGCCCGACGTGCTGGACACCAAGGTGTATGACGAGATCATCGCCGTGGAGAACGAGGACGCCTTCGCTACCGGCAAGCTGATCGGCAAGAAGGAGGGCGTGCTGGTGGGCATTTCCTCCGGCGCCGCCGTGTGGGCCGCCATCCAGCTGGCAAAGCGCCCGGAGAACAAGGGCAAGACCATTGTGGCGCTGCTGCCCGACACCGGCGACCGCTATCTCTCCACCCCGCTGTTCGCGGACTGAATTGGATTATATGTGTAAACGGGAGACTGCCGTACTGCGGCAGTCTCCCGTTTGTTTTTCGTCGTTACTTCCACGTCAGATCCAAATGACGCTCATGCGTCATGCAGTCTCTCAGGTACAAATTGATGAGGGTCTGATAGGGAACCCCCACGCAGTCGGACTCTTTCTTGAAATAGCCGATCACGCTTTCGTCAAGGTTGATGGTCACAGGCTTCTTCAAGGATTTTGCATAGGGATTTTTCCTCGGATTGAGGTTTTTGATATCATATTCTTCTCGCATGAGAGATACCTCCTAAAACTGTTCGTCATAGACGCTCCGCTCGGTTCTGGTTGCCTTTCTTGCCGATATGATCCGTATCTTTTCATCCGCGCCGCGGTAGCAATGGCTGACAATACAGACGCCCTTTTTGCTCGTCATACCGATAATCAAAAATCGTTCTTCCTCGTCCGAATGGTCAGGATCGTCAAACAAAATAGCATATGTGTCCTCGAATACGGTTTGTGCTTCGTCAAAGGATATTCCATGCTTGCGCTGGTTGATGTGGTTTTTGTTTTCATCCCATTCAAAGGTCATTGTTCCACCACCTTCATATTTATATTATACGTATTTCATAAATATCTGTCAACTTAAACTTTTTTATCAGGTACAGCCTACGTCTTAATAAAACCTTAAACCTCCCCCTGATTGTTTCTTAATCCGGCGTTTGCTACCATAAGGGCAGAAAGAGAAGAAAGGATGTGCCTTTATGGAGACCACGCTGCGCACCATCAACGCCGTTATCTCGGCGCTGTTTTTTATCTGCTATACCTATCAGTTTCTCTATATCCCGCTGGTGCTGGCAAAAAAGCCCAAGCCCCTTACCGCACCGGCCAGACCTCACCGCTACGCGGTGCTGATCGCCGCCCGGAACGAGGAGAACGTCATCTCCGGTCTGCTGGACAGTCTCCGGGCGCAGACCTACGACATGTCCCTGGTGACGGTATTCGTGGCGGCGGACAACTGCACCGACCGTACCGCCGCCATCGCCCGCGCCCACGGCGCGGTGGTGTATGAGCGGTTCAACCAGCTGAACGTGGGCAAGGGCTACGCGCTGGACTTCCTGCTCCAGAACATCGGCGCGGACTATCCGGAGGGCTTTGACGGCTATTTCGTGTTTGACGCCGACAATCTGCTGGCCCCGGACTACATAGAGCGGATGAACGGGATGTTCTCCAACGGCCACCAGATCGTCACCAGCTACCGCAACAGCAAAAACTTCGGCGGCAACTGGATCAGCGCGGGCTACGCTCTGTGGTTCCTGCGGGAGAGCCGCTACCTCAACGGGGCCCGCACCCGTCTGGGCAGCAGCGCCGCCGTGGGCGGTACGGGCTTTCTGTTCTCCCAGAGGGTGCTGGACGAGAGCCGCGGCTGGCGCTTCTATCTGCTGACCGAGGATATCGAGTTCTCTGTGTACCACATTCTCCGGGGCGAAAAAATCGCCATTTGCGAGGACGCCGTGCTGTACGATGAGCAGCCCACCGATTTCCGCCAGTCCGTACGGCAGCGGCTGCGCTGGGCCAAGGGGTATATCCAGGTGTTCCGCCGGTACGGCGCTGAGCTGCTGAAGGGCGCAGTCAAGGGCAGCTGGAGCTGCTTCGACATGTCCATGTCCATCCTGCCGGCCTTCATTCTGACGGCGCTGTGCCTGCTGGCCAACATCACCTTGTCGGTGCTGGGGCTGATGCAGGGCGACGGGGTGTGGTTCGCCATGCGGTCGCTGCTGGAGTGTATGGGCAGTATCCTGGCCACGCTGCTGGTGTTGGGCGGCATTACCGTGGCCACCGAGTGGAAGCGCATCCATGCCCCAGCGTGGAAGAAGATCGCCTATACCCTGACGTTCCCGCTGTTCATGCTGACGTATCTCCCCATCTCCATGGCGGCGCTGTTCATGAAGGTGGAGTGGAAGCCCATCCACCACAGCGTGAACCTGTCCTCGCTGCCCTATCCCGCCGCCAAGAATTGACCTTGTGCAATCGGGCGGGAGGGGGTATGATAGAGATAGACCAAACTTACTGCCGCAGGAGGACACACTATGTACACGATTCTGGTGGTTGATGACGAAAAGGATATCGTTTCCGCCCTTGAAATATACCTGAAGGCCGAGGGCTACCGGGTGCTGTCCGCCGGCAACGGCAAAGAGGCTCTGTCCGTGGCCGCCCGTGAGGATGTGCACCTGATCCTCATGGATATCATGATGCCCGTCATGGACGGCCTGACCGCCATGGCCCAGCTGCGGCAGACCAGCAACGTCCCCGTGATCCTGCTGACCGCCAAGGGTGAGGACACCGACAAGGTGCTGGGCCTGAACGTAGGGGCGGACGACTACATCACCAAGCCCTTTAATCCGGTGGAGATGCTGGCGCGGGTACGCTCCCAGCTGCGGCGGTATTTGCAGCTGGGCGGCGGGCAGGTGCGGCCCAGCACGCTGGTCATCGGCGGCATCTGTCTGGACGACAACGCCAAGGCCGTCACCGTGGACGGCGACCCGGTGGCGCTGACACCGAAAGAATACGATATTCTCCGCTTCCTCATGCAGAATGCCGGGACGGTGTTCTCCCCCAGCGAGATCTACCGCCGGGTGTGGGACGACGTGCCGCTGAACGCCACAGGCGCTATCGCCGTGCACATCCGGCATCTGCGGGAAAAGCTGGAGATCAACCCCTCGGAGCCCCGGTATATCAAGGTGGTCTGGGGCAAGGGCTATAAAATGGAGGGAACCCTTTCATGAAACGACTTCTGGATAAGACCTGGGCCAAGCTGACAGCCTTTTTCCTGACGCTGGTATTCCTCGCGCTGACGGTTCTGAGCGGTATCGGCGTCGGCATTCTCGCCAGCTACGACGCGTTTCTGGACGGCGGTACGCACCTGCGCCAGACACTGTACGAGTCTCAGTGTATAGACGCCATTTACAGCGCCCGCAACTATCTGCGCGATCTGCTGGTCAATGAGGAATCGCTGGCCGACGACACGTCCGGCGCGGACAACAGCACTACCCACAGCGCAGATATCACCTCCGGGGAGCTGCAGCAGGCAATAAACGACCTGCCCGGCGCATTCGCCGGAAGATTTCCCCGCGAGGACACCTCCTGCCATCTGGCGGTTGCCAACAAGGATACCGGCGAGATCACCTTTGAAAACTTTGCGCTGACGGACAGCGACAAGCCGCTGTATTCCGCGCAGGAGACTTTTTCTTTCCCCTTTGCCGATGGGCACACGGAGGAGTTTACCATCATCGCCGACCTGCTGCCTACGGATGATATCCCCAGCTATTCCTATCTGTTGGGCGTGTGGCTGCTGGAGCACATCGGACTGACTGTGTTCCTGACGGCGCTGTTTCTGCTGCTGGCGCTGTTCTGCTTCTGCTTTTCCATGGCCTCCGCCGGACACTGGGCAGGCCGGGAGGGCATCCACCTGACGTGGCTGGACAAAATTCCGGCGGACGTGTGGCTGCTGGCGCTGGTATGCGCCTTCTTCATCGGCTGGGACAGCTTCCGTTATGACGCGGAAACACAGTTGGTCTTTGTCGCTCTGCTGGCGCCCTTCCTGCTGCTGTTCCTGTGCGTGTTCAGCGCCCAGTGCAAGGCGGGGACGCTGCTGCGGGGCTCACTGACCGCACGTTTTCTCCGTCTGCTGTGGCGCATTCTCAAGGCTGTGGCCCGCGGCCTGTACCGCATCGCCGCGGGTCTGCCCCTGCTGTGGAAGACCGCGCTGGTGACGCTGGCGCTGTTCTTCGTCGAGATGATCCTGCTGGCGGCGGGCTACGGCTCCGTGGACGGCATCTTTGTGATGGCGAAGCTGGTGGAGTTTCCTGTCATTCTGTATTTTGCCCTGAACCTGCGCATTTTGCAGAAAGGCGGCGAAAAGCTGGCGGACGGAGATTTCTCCGCTCCCATCGATACCAAACCGCTCATCGGCGACTTCAAGCGCTACGGCCAGCGGATGAATGAGCTGCGCACCGGCATGGAGCGGGCGGTGCGGGAGCAGACCAAGGCCGAGCGCATGAAAACTGAACTCATCACCAACGTATCCCACGACATCAAGACCCCCCTGACCTCCATCGTCAACTATGTAGACCTGCTGCAAAAGGTGGACGTCCAGCCGGAGACGGCGCGGGAGTACATCGCCGTGCTGGACCGCCAGAGCCGACGGCTGAAAAAGCTGACGGAGGACCTGGTGGAGGCGTCCAAGGCGTCCTCCGGCGCGCTGCCGGTGGACGTACAGCCTACGGACGTGGCGGTGCTGTTCGACCAGATTGTGGGCGAGTATCAGGAGCGGCTGGCCGGCTGCCGCCTGACGCTGGTGGCCCGCCCGCCGGAGAAGCCCGTCTCCGTCCGGGCCGACGGCAAGCTCCTCAGCCGCGTCATGGACAATCTGGTGGGCAACATCTGCAAATACGCGCTGGAGGACACCCGCGTTTACGTCGCAGCCTCCTGCGACGCGGAGACCGTCACCATCAGCTTCAAGAACGTCTCCCGCGACGAGCTGAACATCTCTCCCGACGAGCTGATGGAGCGCTTTGTCCGGGGCGACGCGTCCCGCCATACCGAGGGTAGCGGTCTGGGCCTGTCCATCGCCGGAAGTCTGGTGCAGCTGATGGGCGGCACGTTCGGCCTGTCCATCGACGGCGACCTGTTCCGCGCCGATATCACCCTGCCACGAGCTTGATACTTTAGCTTGTCAAAAAAGACATAGCCTTTTTTGACAGACCGAAAATAAGGCGTGAGTCTTACGAAAGAGACTTACGCCTTATTTGTTTATGTTGGCAAAAAGGAAGGACGTTGTATAATGGTTGTACATACAACGATGTAGCTGCAACTTCTTTTGAAAACCGGAGGTGCTCATGGATATTACAGAGCGGAAGATCACAAAAATCGCCCGCAAGGCGGAAACGCTGGTGCTGCGGACGCTGCGGGAAGAGGACGTGGGCACGGCGGAGATCGAAGCGTCCTTTTACGAATACCTGACCGGCGTCTTGACACCGGAGGAGGCCGCCGCCTTCGCGGCGGCGCTGGACAAGCTGTACACCGCGTCCAAAAAGGAGAGCCGTGCGGGCTTTCCGCACTTTCAGAAGATGACGGGTGGTGAAGCGGACGATGCGGAAGAGTAAGACGTTCCGCCCGGACCGGATCGGCTCCTATTTCCGCATGGAGTGGCTTTCGCTGGCCCTTGTGACGGTCTCCGGGCTGATCTATAACGTGGGTCTGCTGGCCACGCCGTGGTTTGAGGGGCGGCTGGCCCAGTGCCTTGCGGATATTCTGGGGGGCAATAAGACCGCCGCCCAAATGGCGGTGCTGGTGCTGGCCTATATCGCGGTGACGCTGCTGGTGCAGGCGGCGCGGTTCATCAAGCGGTTCTATGTCCGCCGCTTTGCCAACAACATCAACCGCCGGATGAAGGGTGCCCTGTACGCCAATCTGGTGCGGCAGAGCCGTGCCGCTCTGGAGCAGGAGGGCGCGGGCGAGCTGATGACCAAGGCCATCTCCGACGTGGACGACTGCGTGGAGGGCATGCGGAAGTTCACCACTGAGGTCTTCGATACCGGCGTGGCGCTGGCCGGTTACGCGGTGATGCTGCTGGTGTACGACTGGCGGCTGGCGCTGCTGAGCCTGCTGTTCACACCGGTGTCCTACGCCTGCGCGGCGTGGATGAAAAAGCCGGTGCAACGGGCAGGCGCCGCCTATAAAAAGGCGGCGGGCGCCCTCAGCGCCGCCACGCTGGATCGTGCCCAGAACGCCGTGACCTACCGTATCTACGGCTGCGAGAGCGCCCGCGAGGAACGGTACGAGGACGCGCTGCGCGACTACGAAACGACCGCCGTCCGCAGCAATGTATGCAGTCGGCGCTGCCGCCGCTGTATCTGGCGGTGTCGGGAGCGGGCACACTATTCATTCTGTGGTTCGGCGCAAAAAACGCGCTGGGAACCGGCTGGAACGCGTGGGACATCGCGGCGTTCACCACGTTCCTCTCCTGCTTTACCAAGCTGACGGTGAAATCCTCCAAGGTGGCCAAGCTGTTCAACGCGGTGCAGAAGGCGGAGGTGTCGTGGAAGCGCATCAAGCCGCTGATGAAAACGCCGGAGGAGCTGTCGCCGCTGGCGGTTCCGGCGCCTGCCGATGTGACGCTGGAAAACCTGTCCTTCGCTTATGGGGACACGCCGGTTTTCTCCGGTCTGACGCTGACGGCCCATCCCGGCGATATTATCGGCATCACCGGCCCGGTGGCCTGCGGCAAGTCCAGCCCGGGGCGGGTGTTCCTGTGCGAATCGCCCTACGGCGGCTCGGCGAAATTCGGGGCGAGGGAGTTTTCCTCCCTGACGCCCCGGCAGATCGCTGCGACAGTGGGCTATCTGGGTCACGACCCGGAGCTGAGCGCCGATACCATCCAAAACAACGTCCTCTGCGGCGACGAGCAGGACGCCGCGCCATATCTGGCCGCTGTGGCGCTGCAAGGGGAGGTGCGGGCCATGGAAGACGGCCCCGATACCGTCATCGGCAGCGGCGGAACCCGCCTGTCCGGCGGGCAGGCCCAGCGGCTGGCGCTGGCCCGGACGCTGGCCCATCCCCGGCCGGTGCTGGTGCTGGACGATCCCTTCTCCGCCCTGGATCGCGGCACGGAGGATGCGGTGTTTGCCAATTTGCAGAGCTGCGCCAAGGATAAGGTGGTGTTCCTGATCTCCCACCGGCTGTATCATTTTCTGCAGCTGCAACGGGTGATCTTCATGGAGGACGGCAAAACCACCGTGGGCACCCACGCGGGGCTGATGGCGTCCGAGCCGGTGTACCGCCAGCTGTATGAGAGCCAGACGGGAGGTGAGCCGGCATGAAGAAAAAGCAACACGGCGTGTTTGCCGCCATCGGGATGGCGGCAAACACACACCGCCTGCTGACGGTGGGGACGCTGCTGTGCGTGGCGGCGTCGGTAGCGGCGTCGCTGCTGCCGCCGCTGCTGCTGGGGCGGGTGATCGACCGGCTGACGGTTGGCCTGCCGCTGACGGTTCTGGCGGTGCTGCTGTACTTCGGCAGTCTTGCGCTGGAGGGGGTATTCTCCTCAGCGCAGGAGAGCCTGTTGGTGCTGTTCGGCCAGAAAATGACCCACGCGCTGCGCTCGGAAATGTCCCAAAAGCTGACGCGTCTGCCTGCCGGTACGCTGGCGGGCCAGAACCCCGGCGAGGTGGCGGCCCACTTTTCCGGCGATGTGGACACGGTAGAGGCGCTGTTTACCTCCGGCATCATCAGTATGGTGGCGGACGCCTGCCGCATCGTCTCCATTCTGGCGGTGATCGCGGTGAAAAATACCGGCCTTGCGCTGGTCCTGCTGCTGGTGCTGCCGCTGTTCGCGGTCTTTACCCGCCATGTGCAGAAGCGGATGCTGGCGGCGCAGCTGGACAACCGCCGCGCCGTTGCCGCCGTGTCCGGTCAGGTGCCGGAGACGCTGCACAACATCCGCACCATCCGGGCGCTGGGCATCGAGGACTATATGGAGCGCCGCTATGACCGGTGTATCGGCGACAGCTACGCCGCCATGGAGCGCACCAACTTCTATGATGCGGTCTATTCGCCGGTGGTGCTGCTGCTGAACGCTGTTGTGGTGGGCGTCGTCATGCTGCTCTCCGCCTCCGGAAAGGCGGAGATACCGACCCTGTTCGGCATGTCGGTGGGCACCTCGGTGGCGGTCATCAACTATATCTCCCGGATTTTCGCCCCCATCGAGAGCCTTGGCATGGAGATCCAGACCATCCAGTCCGCCATGGCGGGCGTCAAGCGCATCGACGCATTCCTCGCCCAGCCGGAGCGCACCGTTCCGCAGGAGTGGGAAAAGGCGGCGCGGGGCGATGTGGCGCTCTCCCATGTGACCTTCGGCTATGGGGAAAAGCCGGTGCTGAAGGACTTCTCCCTGACCGTAAAGCAGGGGGAGCAGGTCACGCTGGTGGGCCGGACGGGTGCGGGAAAAAGCACGGTGTTCAAGCTGCTGCCGGGACTGTATTCGCCCCAAAGCGGCACGGTCACCATCGGCGGCGTGGACGTTTCGGCTATTCCGGACGGGCAGCGGCGCACCTGCATCAGCTGCGTGGAGCAGCATTTTGCCCGTGTGCCGGGGACGGTGCTGGAGCAGATCACTCTGAACGACCCGCAGATCACCGAGAGAATGGCGCGAAACGCGGCGAAGCTGGCGGGGATCGACGATGCCATTCAGGCGCTGCCGGAGGGCTACGACACGGTGTGTGCGGACGGCATGTTCTCCCAGGGCGAGTGGCAGCTGCTGTCCATCGCCCGCGCCGCGGCGGCCGATCCCGCCGTGCTGCTGCTGGACGAGATCACCGCCAATCTGGACGCGGAGACCGAGGAGCAGGTGCTGGAAGCGCTGCGCCAGGCCTCCAGAGGGCGTACCGTTCTCTCCGTGTCCCACCGGGTCTATGAAAGCCTCGGCGGCAGGACGGTGGAGATCAAGCCGCAGCCGTGACTTCCGCTGTCAAAAAAGGAGACAGGATCGCAAAAGCGATTCTGTCTCCTTTTGTCTCTCACAGCATCCGCCGGAAAATCGTCCGGCGGGCTCCTGCGCTCCCTCCCTCCGGCGGCCTGCGGTTATTTCAGCTTGGCGTATTCCGCGTCCGTGACCGGCTGGCACCACTCGTTGCTGGTGTTCTCACCGGGAACCTCCACGGCGATGTGACTGAACCAGGAATCGGCCTTTGCTCCGTGCCAGTGCTTCACCTCCGGCGGAATGGTGATGACCGTGCCGGGGGTCAGGCTGACGGCCTCCTTGCCCTCCTCCTGATACCAGCCCTCACCGGCGGTGCAGATCAGCAGCTGGCCGCCGCCCTTGGCGGCGTGGTGGATGTGCCAGTTGTTCCGGCAGCCCGGCTCAAAGGTCACGTTGGCCAGAAACACGGCGGAAGCGCCCGGCTGCGTCAGGGGTTTCAGATAAGACTGCCCGATAAAATACTGAGCATACGCGTCGTTGGGCGCACCGATGCCGAAGGCGTCCTGCTGTGCAAAGACTTCTTTCTCCATTGTTTTCATACTGCACACACTCCTTTTATTATATTGATGGTTCTTTTATAATCCCAAGCTATCCGCCCAGCTCTGTACATCCGCCGCGCCGGTGCCGGCGGAGAACCGCTGTCCCGCCAGCCAATCGGCATCAGGAGCCAGCGAATCAAGGCCGCCGAGGCTTCCGTCAATGCCGCTGCCGCCGGAGGTGGCAAAGGGAATGACGGTCTTGCCGGAGAAGTCGTAGCTCTCCAGAAACGTATAGACGATCTTCGGTGCCTGTCCCCACCAGATGGGATGGCCGATGAACACCACGTCATACCCGTCCATATTGTCCACACTGCCGGAGATGGCGGGGCGGGCGGCATCGTCGTTCTGCTCCTGATTGGCCCGGCAGCCGTCGGTGTTATAGTCCAGATCGGCGTCGGTGTAAGGCTCCTGGGGCACGATCTCGTAAAGGTCGGCGTCCAGCGCTGCTTGCAGATATTCCGCGATGGTTTTGGTATGGCCGGTGGCGGAGAAATAGGCCACCAGCACCTTGCTGCCGGTGCTTTCCGGCGTTTCCTCAGTGGGAGCGGGATCGGCGGCATCCGCGGCAGCATTGTTTTTCGGCTCGTCCGCCGCATTGCTGTCGGCGTTGGTCACGCCGCAGGCCGCCAGCGTTAGCACCATGGCTGCCGCCAGCAGCAGGGAAAACAGTTTCTTCATGTGGTCACACTCCTTTTTCTTTTTGTATCTCATGGCGCAGATAGTCCAGCCGCTGAAGCTGGCGCTCACGGAAGTGAATTTCGTCTAAGGTTTCCTTCCGTTTTTCCTCCATCATCCGCAGCCGCTGCCTGCCGCTGTCCGGCTGCTCCAGCAGGAGACGCATATAGATCTCCACCTCCTCGGCGGTAAAACCGATGTCATGCAGCGTCATGATGGTGCTGAGCCGTTCCAGGTTCTCGTCATCGTACTGCCAAGCGCCCATTACCTTTTTCACCGCGCCGCACAGTCCCCAGCTTTCATACTCGTCCAGAATATGGGGCGGGATACGGTAGCGCTGGCTGGCCTCGTCCTTTGTCATGGCCATCACTCCTAAAGTAAAATACAGGCATCCTCTGTGGATACCTGTATTGTATACTCTCTTAGGCCATATGTCGAATACCTGGTTTGAGGACGCAGAAATGCCTAAAGCGTATTTTTGATGCCATCCAGAAACTGCTTCGCCGCCGGAGAATAGGCCTGATCCTTCTTCCACGCCAGCACCGTGCCCGTTTCCAGCGTGGGGGAGAGGGGCACGAAGGTCAGCGCGTCGGAAAGACTGCCGAAATCATAGCACAGCGCCGCGCCGACACCGTTTTTTACCATGTTGGCGGCGTTCAGGATCAGGTTGAAGGCGGCAGCCACCTCGATCTTCTCATAGGCGTCGCCAAACCAGCCCGCCAGCTCATTGCGAACCGTCTCGCGGCCGCTGATGAGCAGCGGAACGCCGATCAGATCGTTGGGCGTGACGGCGTCTTTTCGTGCCAAGGGATGGGTCTTGGGGACCAGTACGCCCCAGCGGTCCTTTTGCGGCATCCGCAAAAACGCGTACCGGCCGATGTCCACCGGCTCGGCCAGCAATCCCATGTCCAGCAGGCCCTTTTCGATGCGCTCCTTCACATCGTCGGCGATGGCGCTGTAAATGCGGAACTGCACCAGCGGATGCTGCCTGCGGAATGTCCGGATATGCTCCGAAAGAAACGTCATGGCGGCGGTCTCGCCGCAGCCGATGGCGACCTCGCCGGTCAGCTCCTCCTCGTGATGCTGCAATTCCCGCTCCGCCTTGTCCGCCAGCTCCACGATCTCCTGCGCTCTGCGGCGCAGCAGCATCCCGTCCTCCGTCAGGACGACCCGGTACTGGCTGCGGTGGAACAGCTTGACGCCCAATTCGTCCTCCAGCTGCATCAGCTGGCGGGAGAGGGTGGGCTGCGTCACACGGAGCAGCGCCGCCGCTTTTGTGATATTTTCCTCCCGCGCCACAGCGAGAAAGTAGCGCAGCACCCGCAGTTCCATAGAATCACCTCAAGAATAGCATAGCGCGCTTCAGGCATTTTTGCAAGGCAAATATGCCTGAAGCGCCATATAAAGTGAGAATAAACGGTCTTTCCCTAACTGCCGCCGAAATGGCGCAGCTGACCGCGCTGGACAGGCGCGAACCCCTCATCGGCAAGCCGGAAACGCCGGAGCTGGTGGAATTCTCGCTGACATGGTGAAGAGGAATAGCGCCGCTGCCGCCGCGAGATGCGTCAGCGTGTGAGCCGATGGCGGCGTAAAAAGTACCGTGCCGTTTGCCCTAACAGGGCAAACGGCACGATATACGCTAATCCTTGATGTGCCTGATCTTCTCCATATCCCCGCTGCACAGGGCGTCCATATTCCGGAATATCTTTTCCGCGTCCCAGTCCCACCACCGGAGCTTCAAAAGGTATTCCGTCAAGGTCTCATCGAACCGGCGGCGGATCACCCGGCAGGGATTGCCGCCCGCCACGCAGTAGGCAGGAATATCCTTCACCACGACGGAATCCGCTGCGATGATGGCGCCGTCACCGATATGAACGCCCGGCATCACCGTCACGTTCTGACCGATCCACACATCGTTCCCCACGACCGTATCGCCCTTCAGCGGCAGCTCCTCAAGGGTGGGCGCAAACCGCTCCCAGCCGCCGCCCATAATGTTGAAGGGATAGGTGGTCACGCTGTTCATGCGGTGATTCGCACCGTTCATCACAAACTCGATCCCTCTGGCGATGGCGCAGAATTTGCCGATGATAAGCTTGTCACCCAGGAATTCGTAGTGATGGGTCACGTGCTCCTGGAACCGTTCCGCGCCGTCCACGTCGTCGTAATAGGTGTAATCTCCCACCACGATATTGGGGCGGGTGATCACATTTTTGATGTAAACCACCTGCTTGATGGCCTTATTGGGATAGATGCTGTTGGGGTCTGGCCCTGTCATACCGCTCGCCCTCCTTTACGCTTCCGCTCTGCCGACTCTTTTTCATCAAGTATAGCATAGGGGACGCTTTTCGTCCACAAAAGGCGGACGCTTTTTAAGCGGACTTGCGCCGCAAGATCATGTGTACCTCCGCATCGCTGCAGCGGCATATCATCGCGCTGCCAAAAGCCGCTTTGCGGCTTCTGCCGTTATTGATCTCCGTTCTCCGCCACCCATGTCCGCACATAGTCCACGAACAGGCGGGTGGAGTTGGACAATGCCTTCTCGTCCTTCACGCCGATACCGATGGTGCGGTGGAAGGTCATGGGCGGACGGCAGGCGGTAATGGGCGCGGGACTGTGGCGCACCATCAGCTCCGGCAGCAGACTGATGCCCAGCCCTTCCGACACCATGGACAAAATCGTCCGGTCCTCACGGGCCACATACTTCACGTTGGGCCGGATGCCCATCTCGTCAAAGGCCGCCATGATCTCATAGTCGTCGCCCTCCTCCAGCTGGATAAAGGGCTCCGACGCCAGCAGCTCCTTGGGAAAGGTCTCGCTGCCCGCGTAAGGGTGGTCGCAGGGCACGATGACCTGCAATTCGTCCCGGTGCAGGGCGTAGGTCTGCAAGCGCTTCACCGACGGCAGCCGCAGAAAGCCGCAGTCCACCGCGCCGGTGACGATCCAGTTCTCGATCTGGTCGTAGAAATCGCCGGTGACCACCTCGAATTCAATATTGGGGTACAGCTTGCCGAAGCTCTTCAGGATGCGGGGCAGCCACTGGGCCGACACGCTGGAAAAGGTGGCGATCTTCACCAGGCCGCTATCCATGTCCTTCAGACCCTCCACCGTCTGCATCAGGGCGTGGTGGGCGGCGCACAGCTTCTCGATCTTGGGCAGCACCGCCCGGCCGTCCGCCGTCAGCACCACGCCGCCCCGGTTGCGGCTGAGGAGCGTGATGCCCAGCTCGCTCTCCAGCGACGTGATGGCGTGACTGATGCCGGACTGGGTGAAGTTCAGCGCCTCCGCCGCCTTGGTAAAGGTGCCGCAGGACACCACCTTCAAAAACACCTGATACTTGGAAATACTCATGAGATGCACCTCGCTGTCGTCTATGCGGCTATTATACATGACGACCGCTCATGAAATCAATAGCAAAGATGCGTTTTACAAATGCGAGCTTCCGTGCTATCCTATGTACAGCTTACGAAACGGAGGATGTGAACCATGGCCGCGCCTGCGAAGACCATCCGCTGCGCCCTGTGCGGCAGCAGCAATGTGGCATACCGGAACGGACGCTACTGCTGCGTTTCCTGCGGCGCCCGCGGCGACCATCCCATGTCCGACGCGGAGTTGGCCTGCATCGACCAGGCCCTTTCCCTGGGCGGTGACAGTACGGAGCTGGCGGCGCTGCGACGCCGCTATCCCCGGCTGCGAGTCAGATGATCCCCCTATCTGTACCCAATCTTTTCCATAATGAGGGCATCCTCCCCTCGGATCGCACCCGGCCACCCGCCCGTGGCCGGGTGCGGTTTTGCGCCCTCTCGGACAAACCATATCCATCCACAAGGAGGTCTTTCCATGCGCATCAACTGGTTTAAGGACGAGAACCATCTCATCTACATCAACGGCGAGACACAGCTGACGGAGCTGGAGCGGACGCTGCGCTTCCCCGGTCTGGCGGAGGCGGCCAACGCGCTGCGGCAGCGCCCCACAGCGGAGGGCTTTACCATCAAAGGCCCCAAGCGCACCAGCGGACGGCTGTTCGTTCCGGACCTGGCCTTTGGCGAGCACATCGAAATGGGCGAAAACATCTTCTTTTTCATGGGAGAGATGCGGGAGTGCTACGTCATCTACTGGCCCGACGCGCCGGTAGCCAAATAGGTCCGGCGCGGGAGGCGGGACAGCCGGCGGCTTCTGTCCGCCGGAGAAGGACGCGCCGCTCTCGCCGATCACGGTCTGGTAGCCGTTGGCCCGTGCGGCTACCTCCACCAGGGTGTCTGTGGCGTCTCGGCGGCCCATCGGCAGAAGAAGAGCCGGACGCCCCGCCGTCCGGCTCTTCTTTTTTCCGCGTTCAGGTCAGCTTGGCGGTCAGGGCGTCCAGCGCCTCGGTCATGGCCTCCTCGAAGGAGGGGTGGGGCCGCATGACGCGGCGCAGCTCCTCCGCCGTCTGGCGGTTCACCATGGCGGCGCTGATCTGAGAGATCATGTCGCTGGCGTGCTGGCACATGAGGGACGCGCCCAGAATCTCACGGGTCTCGGCGTGGGCCACGATCTTCATGAAGCAGCGGCCCGGGTCCTCGATAACGGTGCGGGCGTTGCCGAACATGGTGCACTTGCCCACGGCGGCGGGAATGCCCCGCTCCTTGGCCTCGGCCTCGGTGATGCCCACCACGGCGATCTCCGGTGTGCTGTAAATGCAGCTGGGGATCACGTTCAGGTCAACGTGGTCCTGAACGCCGCACATCCGCTCCACACAGGCGGTGCCCTGGGCGGCGGCCACGTGGGCCAGCTGCACCGGGGAGGAGGCATCGCCGATGGCGTACACGCCGGGAATGCTGGTCTGGAAATTCTCGTCCACTTTCAGGCTCTTGCCCCGCGTCTCCGGGTCCATACCCTCGGCGAACACGCCGTCCCAATAGGCGCGGCGGCCGATGGCGCACAGCACCTTTTCGCCGGTGACGGTCTTTTCCGCGCCCTTTTGCAGCACGTGGACGGCAAGGCCGATCTCCGTCTCCTCCAGCGACTGCACCATGGCGCCCGTCAGCACGTCGACACCCTGCTTCTTCATGATCTGCTGGAGATTTTGGCCCAGCTCACGGTCCATGTTGGGCAGCAGGCGGTCCATGCCTTCCACCAGCGTGACGGCGCAGCCCAGATTCCGGTAAAAGGTGGCGAACTCCACGCCGATGACGCCGCCGCCGATAATGACCAGCGAGTCATAGAGCCGGCCGCAGCCCTCCAGCAGCTCGTCGGAGGTCATGACGCCGGGGAGATCCAACCCGGGGATGGGGGGCCGGACGTTGACGGAGCCGGTGGCGATGAGGATACGCTCAGCGGTATAGCGGTTCACCGTGCCGTCGGCGGCGGTAACATCCACCTGACCGGGCGCGGCGATGCGGCCCACGCCCTCGATAAGATCGACCTTTGCGGACTTGAGAAGCCCATGGATGCCGCTGCGGAGCTTTTCCGACACGCCGCGCTTATAGGCGAAGATCTCGCTTATGTCGAAGGTGGCGTTCGCCGCGTGAACGCCCATGGACGCGCCGTCCACCGCGTCCCGGTAGACCTGGGAGGCGTGGAGCAGCGTCTTGGTGGGGATGCAGCCCCGGTTCAGGCAGGTGCCGCCCACTTCGCGGCACTCCACCACGGCGGTGTGCAGACCCAGCGCGGCGGCCCGCAGCGCTGCGGTATAGCCGCCGGGGCCTGCGCCGATGACGATCAGTTGATAATCCATTGTTATTCCTCCGGCTGCCAGCGCACCACGGGATGACGGGCGGCCTTCACCTCGTCGGGACGGCCGATGGGCATGTGGTGGGGCGCGGTATGCATGGTCTCCGCGTCGTCATGGGCCTTCTGATACAGCGCCCGCAGCACAGCGGCGGCGTGTTCCAGCGTTTCGGGGCCCTCCGTCTCGGTGGGCTCCAGCATCAGCGCTTCGTGGACGATCAGCGGGAAGTACATCGTAGGCGGATGGATGCCCTCGTCGATGAGGGACTTGGACACGTCCAGCGCCGTGACGCCGGTGGTTTTTTTCAGGTCGCTGAGGTCCAGCACGAACTCATGCATACAGATGCGGTCATAGGCGGGGGTGTAGGTACCCTTCAGCAGATGCATGAGGTAGTTGGCGTTCAGCACCGCGTTCCGGGCGGCTTCGGGGATGCCCTCGCGGCCCAGCGTCAGCAGATAGGCCAGCGCCCGGACCACCACCAGGAAGTTGCCCCGGAAGCCCCGCACCTGAATGTGGCCCGGCTCCTCCGCCGTGGCGCTGTGGGGCAGATAGGGGGACAGGAAGCTCTTGCAGCCCACCGCACCTGCGCCGGGGCCGCCGCCGCCGTGAGGCGTGGCGAAGGTCTTGTGTAGGTTCATGTGGATGCAGTCAAAGCCCATATCGCCGGGACGGACAACGCCCATGACGGCGTTCAGGTTCGCGCCGTCGTAGTAGCACAGGCCGCCGGCCTCGTGGACAAGGCGGGTGATCTCCAGAATGTTGTGGTCAAAAATGCCCACGGTGTTGGGGTTGGTCAGCATCAGACCGGCGGTATCCTCGCCCAGCACGGCACGGAGCGCGTCCAGATCCACGCAGCCGTCAGGGCCGGAGGCGATGTTCACCACCTGATAGCCGCACATGGCGGCAGTGGCGGGGTTGGTGCCGTGGGCGCTGTCGGGCACGATGATCTTGGTGCGCTTATGGTCGCCCCGTGCGTCGTGGTACTGCTTGATCAGCAGTACGCCGGTGAACTCGCCGTGAGCGCCGGCGGCAGGCTGGAAGGTCATGTCGTCCATGCCGGTGATCTCGCACAGGTAGGACCTGGCGGTATCCAGCACCTGCTGCACACCCTGCTGGTCGGCGGCGGGAGCCAACGGGTGGACGGCGGTAAAGCCCTCCAGCGCGGCCACCTCCTCGTCGATGCGGGGGTTATACTTCATGGTGCAGGAGCCCAGGGGATAGAAGCCGCAGTTGACGCCGTGGACTTGCTGGCAAAGCTCGGTATAGTGGCGGGAGATATCGGTCTCGCTCATTTCCGGCAGGGCGGGCTTGCTCTCGCGCCGCAGGGATGCGGGCAGCTTGACCTCAGGCACGTCACAGGCGGGCAAAAGACTGCAATGACGGCCGGGAACGCTCTTTTCAAAAATCAGCTTCATTTTGCCAGCACCTCCTTCACGATGGCGGCGGTCTTGTCCATGGCGTCCTTCGTCACCTTTTCGGTGGCACACCACAGGATGCCGCCGTCCACCGGCAAACCGCCCAGAATACCGGCTTCGGACAGGGCGGAGAGGACTTCCTCCGTTTTGGGCATATCGGTGACGAACTCGTGGAAGAACTCGCCGTCATAGCGCAGATTCACGCCGTCCACGGCGCACAGGGCGTCCGCCAGATAGTGAGCCTTGGCCATGGACTGCTCCGCCGCTTGCGCCATGCCGTCAGGGCCCATGGCGGCCATATAAAGGCCCGCCGTCAGGGCGCACAGGGCTTCGTTGGAGCAGATGTTGCTGCTGGCCTTCTCCCGGCGGATATGCTGCTCGCGGGCCTGAAGGCTCAGCACATAGGCGCGGCGGCCCTGGGCATCCGTGGTCTCGCCCACGATGCGGCCGGGCAGCTTGCGCATATGCTTTTCGGTGGTGGCCATATAGCCCAGATAGGGGCCGCCCGCCGCCAGCGGCAGGCCGAGGGGCTGACCCTCGCCCACGGCGATATCCGCGCCGCAGTCACGGGGCGTTTTCATGATGGCCAGCGCCATGGGATTGCAGCCCATGACGTACAGCGCGCCCGCCTCGTGAACGGCCGCGCCCAGGGCCTCCGCGTCCTCAAAGAGACCGTGGAAGTTGGGCTGCTGCACATAGAAGCTGGCAACGTCGGGCGTCAGCATCTCCCGCAGGGCGTCAAGGTCGGTCCTGCCGTCTTTTTCAGGGACGATGCGCAGCTCGTCGCCGGTGCCATAGCAGTAGGTGCGGATGGTGTTGATGGTATCGGGGTGGGCGGCGGCGGACACCAGCGTCACCCGGCGCTTGCGGTCGCGGCACATGGCGGCGGCCTCGGCGGCGGCGGTAGCGCCGTCATAGACGGAGGCGTTGGACACGTCCATGCCCGTCAGCATGCAGATCATGGTCTGATACTCGAAGATGGACTGCAAAAGGCCCTGACTCATCTCCGCCTGATAGGGGGTGTAGGCCGTCAGGAATTCTTCCTTGGCGGGGATATACTTGACGATGCTGGGGATGTAGTGGTCATAAGCGCCTGCGCCGCGCAGGATCACGTCGTACACGCGGTTCCTGTCCGCCATGGCGCGGACGGCCCGGCCTACCTCCAGCTCGCTCATGCCGGAGGGAATATTCAGCGGCCGGTCCAGATACATCTCCGCCGGCACATCGCCGTACAGCTCACGGAAGGAGGACTGACCGATGGCCTGCAGCATCTCCTGCCGCTGCTGGGGCGTAGAGGGGATGTAGCTGCCCATATCAGCCCTCCTGCGCGCAGAAGGCCTCGTAAGCGGCGGCGTCCAGCAGCTCCTCGGTGTCGGACACGTTCTCCACCTTGATGAGCCACGCGTCATAGGGTGCCTTGTTCAGCTGCTCCGGCTCGTCCAGCAGGTCCTCGTTGACGGCGCAGACGGTGCCGGACACGGGGGACACCAGATCGGACACAGCCTTCACGGACTCCACATCGCCGAAGGCCTCGCCTGCGGTGACCTCATCCCCCTCGCCGGGCAGGTTCACGAACACCACGTCGCCCAGCGCGTCCTGCGCGAAGTCGGAAATGCCGATCACCGCAACGCCGTCCTCTTCCTTCATCCACTCGTGATCCTTGGAATACTTCATTTCAGCGGGAAACAACATGATACTTTACCTCCAAATTTTATGTTAAGTTGAATGCTCTGTCGTTCGTGTCATTCCGAGCCAGTGACCGATGTCACTGGCTCGGGAATCCGTCCCCTCTGCTCAGGAAAAAGAAACGGATTGCCACGCCAGTCTGTGGACTGGCTCGCAATGACAGGTTATGTTTTTCTTAAAGTCCAGTCTTTTCCGCCAGCTTCTCCAGCGCATCCTCGAACTGCTCGTCGTTGAAGCAGTAGCCCATCTCCAGATGCTGGGCGCGGAGCCTGGCCACGTCGGGGCCGATCTCCTTGCCCCGCAGGATGCAGTCCGCCATCAGGCTGGCCAGCTGGGCGAATTCCTTCTCGCCGAAGCCGAAGCGGGTCATTTCGCTGACGCCCATACGCAGCGCGCCGGAGGCGGTGAAGCCCTCCTCGTCCGGGGTGGCCTGATAGTTGACGATGACGTTGTTGCGCTCCAGACGGCCCGCGATCTCGGCGCCCTCGCCGTAGCCCACGGAGACGATGACCTGATGGGTCTCGGTATAGTCGATGGCGGGGTCGCCCATCACGTCCAGACCCTCGGCCTTCAAACTGCGGGCGAAGGACTTGGCGTTCTGGATGACGGCCTTCTGGTATTCGTTCTTGAACTGGTTCATCTCATAGGCGGCCATCAGCATACCCACCTGAGTGCCCAGATGGTGGTTGGACACGCTGCCGGGGAAGGTGCGGGTCTCGATGGTCTTCCACAGGCCGTACTTCAGATCCTCTTCCTTATAGTTGACGCCGATGACGCCGCGCTGCGGGCCGAAGAAGGTCTTGTGGGTGGAGCCGGTGACGATCTCCGCGCCCTCGGCAAAGGGGTTCTGGAAGTGGTCGCCGATGAGGCCCAGCACGTGGGCCATATCGTACATAATGGTGGTGGGTATCTTCTGCTCATCCACAAACTGCCGGATGGCGGCCACCGGCTCCTTGTGCAGCACCATGCTCTTGCCGAAGATGATCAACTCCGGGCGGTAGCGCTCGATGAGCTTCTTGGTCTCCTCCACGTCCATCTTATAGGGGTTGTCGGCGCAGACGGGGAAGTTCACCACGGCGGGCTTTTCGGTGACGGGGTCGATGGCGATGTAGTCATGCAGCGCACCCATGGGCTGAGCGGACAGGTGACCGCCCTTGATGATGTGGTTGTTCATCACGTAGCCAAGGCGCTTGGCCTCCAGCTTGCGGTCAAAGCGGTTCTTCCAGTCCATCAGGGATGAGAACACCGCCATGTTGGACATCTGGCCGCTGAGGGTACGGGTCTCCACCTCGGTGCAGCCGAAGTAGGCCCGCATCTCCTCCACCAGCAGCTGCTCCACCTTGTCGATGAACTCCGTGCCCTGATAGTAGAAGATATCCTTATCGTAGAAGGCCAGCACCTTCTTGTGCTCGGCGTAGCGGCAGCAGGGGTCGCTGCCGGACAGGATGCGGACGGCGCGGCTGGGGGTATTCTCGGAGGGGATCAGGTTGATGCACTGCTCCTGCCGCCACTGGTGGTTCTCCAGCGCCTTGGTCAGCAGCTCCAGCGCCTTGGGAGCGCGGTCGCCGCTGCCCACCTTGTGTTCCTCCTCCTGCATGCCGTAGATGAGGGGACGGGCGTAGGGAGGTGCGGCCACGCTCATGTGGCGGGCGGGGATGACGGCCTTCAGCCGCTTGCCGCGAACGTCTACCTCCACGGTGTCGTCCTCCAGAATGTCGCTGTTGATGTAGCACAGGCCGATGGCGCGCTTGCCGCTGGCCTCCAGAATGACGGTCTCAAGACCCTCGCCCTCGCTCTTGAAGTAGGGGACCATGGTGCCGCTGGTGACCCAGCCCACCAGCTTGTCGCCCTGATAGATCTCCATCCCGGCACGCATGACGCCGCGATCCAGCAGCGCGATAGGCGCGATCTTCCGGGGCAGGACGCTCAGGTCGCTGAAGTCACGATCCATGTGCCTGACGAAGGACTCATGCTGCTTTTCCAGCGCCTTGCGGCCGATGAAGCCGCCCTTTTCGGCGGCAAAGCTGACGGCGAACTTGGACAGGGGCACGGCGAAAATGGGAATTTCGCTGCCGTCGGGGGCGTTGCCCATCTCGTGGCCGTACAGGGGCAGGGCGGCCTCCAGACGCAGGGTGTCGCGGGCGCCCAGGCCCGCGGGACGTGCGCCCAGCTGGATCAGGCGGTTCCACAGCCACGCGGCGTCCTCGCTGCGGACGTAGACCTCATAGCCCAAAGGCTCGCCGGTGTAGCCGGTCTTGGCCACGCGGGCGGTGTGGCCCTCCAGCGATACGGTGCCCAGGGCGTTCTTCATGGGCTCGGTCAGCTGCGCGCCGCCGGCCATTGCCGTCAGCATCTCCTTGCACTTGGGGCCCTGCACCGCGATGGCGGCCCACTGACTGGTGATGTTCTCGATCTGGCAGTCGAAGCCCTTCAGCGCTTCATACAGGTGCTTGAGGTCCTTGTCGGTGTTGGCGGCGTTGACCACCAGCAGATAGCTGTCCTCCTCAAAAAGATACAGGTACGCGTCGTCCACCGCGCCGCCGTTTTCATTGGGGATGATGCAGTACTGGGCCATGTTCAGGTCCAGTGCGCTGACGTTGCTGGACAGCACGTGCTGCAAAAACGCCTTGCGCTCCGGTCCGGTGATCTTCAACCGGCCCATGTGGGACACGTCGAACAGGCTGCACACCTGACGGGTGTACAGATGCTCGGCAATGATGCCGCTGGGGTACTGGATGGGCATTTCCCATCCGCCGAAGTCCACCAGCTCCGCGCCGGCGGCCACATGGATGTCATACAGTTGGGTACGCTTCAGTTCGCTCATTGGTTTTTCCTCCTTAAAATATTCCATTTTAGGCAGCAAAAAAGGGCACAAAGCTGCTGTTAAGCCAGCTTTGTGCCCCCGTTGAGTTACCTGAGAGATTCCCCTTTCCCATGGAAAGAGTTGCACCTTCGGTGGTCGGGTGTCGCCGCCCGGCCTTTTCGGAGTATCGTCCGGAACCGGTCCTTTTGCCTGAGAGCTTCTGCGTTCCCCTTCGGCGCCGCGCAAGGCGGTCTCTCCCGATCCCATCGTCCGATGAGTTCCCTTTTCAGTTGTTGTGCTTTCAATTTAGCACAGGGTATGTTTCGTGTCAATCGCTCTTTTGCGCGGGAGGAAAATTTTCGGCCTTTCCGCCAAAAACACGCCCCGCCGTCTCGGCGATATGCCCAATGGGCCCTACTCCGCCAGCAGGGCTTCCGCCTCTGCCGGTGACGGCATGGCCGGGATCGCACCCCGCCGGGTAACGCATACCGCCGCCGTGGCGTTGCCCCACCGGGCGCAGTCTGCGGCGTCATCGACGGTCAGCTGGTCAGGCTCTTTGTCCAGCGCCAGCATCCGGTGGAGGAAACCGCCCCAGAAGGCATCTCCCGCGCCGGTGGTGTCCACCGCGTTTACAGCAAAGCCCGGCACACGGCGCATTCCATCCGCCGCGGCCACCAGCGCACCCTCCGCGCCCAGCGTCACCGCCGCACACTTTACGCCGCGGGACAGCAGCACCGCTGCCGCCGCGGCGGGGTCGGACTCGCCGGTCAGGAGAGCCGTCTCCTCGTCCGACAGCTTCATCACATCCACATAGGGCACCATGCTGCGCATATGCCCCGCCGCCGTTTCCGCGTCCGGCCACAGGGCGGCGCGGTAGTTGGGGTCGTAGGAGATCACCGCGCCGGAGGCTTTCGCCCGCTCCACCGCGGCAAAGGTGGCGCTGCGGGCCGGTTCGTCCGTCAGGGACAGAGAGCCTACGTGCAGCACACGGGTGCTGTCCAGCACGGCGGCGTTCAGCTCCTCCGGCCGCAGGCAGGTGTCCGCGCCGGGCTTCCGGGCGAAGGAAAAGCTCCGCTCTCCCTTGTCATTCAGCGCCACGAAGGCCAGCGTAGTGAACACGTCCGCCGCCAGCACCAGCCCCGACACGTCGATACCCGCGTCAAGCAGCGTCTGCCGCAGAAACTGGCCGTGCATATCGTCGCCCACCTTGCCCAGAAAGGCCGTCCGCCGGCCGAAGCGGGCGGCGGCGGTCAGCACATTGGCGGGCGCTCCGCCGGGATTGCGCTCGAAAAGCCGCATGCCGCTAGGGGACACGCCGCTGTCGGTAAAGTCGATCAGCAGCTCCCCCAGCGCCGCGATATCGTACCGGGCGCTCATTCTTTGGCCTCCGGATACTCGTTGCACAGCAGGCGGTAGGGCGGCTCGTCCTCCTCGATGGCGGGGAAGCGGCCCACCGGCGGGTTGAAGCGGTTGTCGGTGTTATCGTCGTTGCACTGGCTGACCTCGCCGATGAGGATATTGCCGGTGCCCGGCTCCACCTCGAAATCGTGATAGAGATAGGGCTGGATGGAGATGCTCATGCCCGGCTCCAGCCGCAGCTGGGTTCCGGCGGGCACCGTGCGGGTGACGCCGTCCATGTGGACGGTCACGTCGCTGACCCGGTCGATCTCCTCGTCCGGCAGGGAGTTATACACCCGGATCAGCAGGGTCCCGCCGCCCCGGTTGATGATGTCCTCCATCTTGTGCCAGTGGAAGTGGTTGGGGGAATACTGCCCCTCCTTGAGGAACAGCAGCTTTTCGGCGTAGGTCTTGGGGTATTTGTCCGCCATGGCCAGGTTGCCGTTGCGCAAGGTGATCAGGGAGAAGCCCACCTGATCGAACTTTCCCAGACCGTAATCGGTGATGTCCCAGCCCAGCATATTGTGGCGTATCTCGTCATACTCGTGGCCCTTGTCCGCCCATTCCTCCGGCGTAAAGCGGCAGAAGGGCGGCAGGGAGAACCGGTATTCCGCCACCATGGCCTCCAGCTCCCGCAGGGCGCGGTTGATCTCAGAACGCTTCATCTTGATTTCCTCCCTCTATACTATTATATATTGTATCGTGACAAGAAAATTTCGACCTTTTACACCGACACGCGCCGGACGCCGCCGTTGGCCTTCATAAAGGCCAACGCCTCGTCGTGGGTAATGGGCGGCTCCAGCTTGGCGGTGATCTCCATGCGGAGATAGCCCCCGTCCCGGCTGAGACTGCTGTCCATCACCTGACCGTGGTGGGCTTGCAGCAGCGCGTCGAACTGCTGCTGCAATTCCTCGGTGTCCTCCATCTCCACCACGATCTCCTGGGTGGTCAGCGCGTCGGCCCCCACGGGGAAGCGGTGCAGGATGATCTGGATGGCCACCAGGATGGCGGCCTCGATCAAGCCCAGCCAGTACATACCCGCGCCCACCGCCATGCCGATGGCGGCGGTGCCCCACATACCGGCGGCGGTGGTCAGGCCCCGGATGGAGTTGCCGTTTTTGAAGATGACCCCGGCGCCCAGAAAGGAAATGCCGCTGACCACCTGGGCCGCGATACGGGCCGGGTCGGCGCCCCGCAGGCCGTCGATGGCGGTCACGTCGATAAAGGCGTACTTGGACAGGATCATAAACAGCGCCGAGGTGCAGGCGATGATGCAGTGGGTGCGGACGCCCGCCTCCTTCTGCCGCTTGCTGCGCTCCAGTCCCACCAGCGCGCCCAGCCCCGCCGACAGCAGCAGCCGGATCAGAAATTCCAGATTGTCAAACAGTGTCAGCGTACTCTCCGGCAGATACGTGCTCAAACCAGACAACATCGTCATTCCTCCTTACTGACAGGTTGTGAAGTGTTATGCTATTTTACCACGCTCGCGCGAGATTGCAACACTCTTTTCTTACCGCGCTGGTCATTTCGCCATATTCGGCGCGGCATTTTTGGCAGATATGTAAAAAACGCCGAAAACGTTTCCGTTTTTCCTGTCGGTATTGTTGACAAACAAAAGTGACGTGACTATAATAATTGCTATTCCATCCGGTATATGCGCCGGACGAGGAAATTTTACATGGAGGATCATTGTATGAAGAAGTTTTTTGCGCTTCTGCTTGCCCTGGTGATGGCTCTTAGCCTTGTCGCCTGTGGCGGCGACAAGGCTCCTGCTGATCATCAGCAGGGCGGAAATGGCGATTCTCAGTATCCTGAGTATTTCGCCGGCATGGAGGATCTGATCGCCGCGGCACAGGCCGAGGGCGAGCTGACCGTCTACGGTTCCTGCGAGGAGGAGTATCTGACCGCTGCCTGCCAGCACTTTGAGGAGCTGTTCGGCATCAAGGTCAACGCACAGCGGCTGTCCACCGGCGAGGTGCAGGCCAAGATCGAGGAAGAGAACGGCAACCCCTCTGCTGACGTCTGGTTCGGCGGCACCACCGATCCGTACAACGTCTGCGCTGCCGAAGGTCTGCTGGAGCCCTATGCGGCTGTCAACGCTTCCCACCTGATCGACGATATGTACAAGGATGCCGACGGCAACTGGTACGGCATTTACAAGGGCATTCTGGGCTTCATGGTCAACACCGACGAGCTGACCCGTCTGGGTCTGGAAGCTCCCCAGGATTGGACCGACCTGCTGAAGGACGAGTACAAGGGCCTGGTCTGGCTGTCCAATTACAACACCGCCGGCACCGCTAAGCTGGTGGTCAACACCATGATCCAGAAGTACGGCCACGACGAGGGCATCCAGTACCTGGTCGACCTGGACAAGAACATCGAGGTCTACACCAAGTCCGGCTCCGGCCCCAGCAAGAATGTGGGCACCGGCGAGTGCGTGATCGGCATCGGCTTCCTGCATGACGGCATCACCCAGATCGTGGACAACGGCTACACCAACGTGAGCCTGATCATCCCCTCCAGCGGCACCTCCTTCGAGGTGGGCGCTACCGCCATCTTCAAGGGCGCTGCCCACTCCAACGCCGCCAAGCTGTGGATCGAGTACGCTCTGTCCCCCGAGTGCGTTGAGCTGGCTGCCCAGAACGGCTCCTATCAGTTCCTGGTCATCGACAACGCCGAGCAGCCCTCTCAGGCTTCCGAGTTCGGTCTGGACCCCAACAACGTCATGGCTTATGACTTCGAGGACGCCAAGGCCAACACCACCACCTATGTGGAGGAAGTCATGAAGGCTCTGGCCGTTTCCGGCGCCAACACCGAGGATACCGGCCGTTTCCAGACCGAGTGATCTGACTGACGGTTTATAACGGTTTTCTTACCCAGCAACCTTTACGGGGCGGCGGCATGTGCCGCCGCCCCGTTTTTCCTGTTTTCAATTTTAACTTACCATTCCTTTCGGGATGAGAAAGGAGCTGTCTATGGCAAGGACCCAAAGCGCGGCGCTGGACCGGAAAAAGCTGATGGCCGATCCCATCATGGTGACCACCATCGTCGTGCTGATTGCATTTCTGACTTTGTTTATCCTCTACCCGCTGGCCATTCTGCTGGTGGATAGTTTTGTGGGAGACGGCACCTTCGGCGTGTCCATCTTCCAGCGCATTTTCGCCATGCCGACCTTTACCAGAGCCATCACCAACACGCTGAAGGTGGGCTTTCTGGTGGGCATTCTGTCTGCCCTGATCGGCTTGCTGTTCGCCTATGTGGAGGTCTATGTCCGCATGGGCAAATTCGTGGGCGGCCTGTTCAAGGTGGTTTCCATGCTGCCCGTGGTCTCCCCGCCCTTCGTGCTGTCGCTGTCCATGATCATGCTGTTCGGCAAGGCAGGCATCATCACCCGCTTCCTGCTGGGCATCTATGACAACAGCGTGTACGGCTTCTGGGGCATCGTCATCGTCCAGACGCTGACCTTCTTCCCCGTGTGCTATATGATGCTGAAGGGATTGCTGAAGAACATCGACCCCTCTCTGGAGGAGGCCGCCCGCGATATGGGAGCCTCCCGCTGGAAGGTGTTCACCAGCGTGACGCTGCCCCTGATGCTGCCGGGTCTTGGCAACGCGTTTCTGGTGACGTTCATCGAATCCATCGCCGACTTCGCCAACCCCATGATCATCGGCGGTTCCTACGACACGCTGGCCACCACCATCTATTTGCAGATCACCGGCTCCTACGACAAGCCCGGCGCGGCGGCCATGGCCGTGGTGCTGCTGTGCATCACACTGGCCATGTTCATCGTGCAGAAGTACTATCTGGAGCGCAAGACCGCCGCCACCCTCACCGGTAAGGCGTCCCGCGCCCGTATGCTGATCGAGGACAAGAGCGTCAAGATCCCCCTGACTGTGCTGTGCGCACTGGCCGCCAGCTTCGTCATCCTCATGTACCTGTGCGTACCCATCGGCGCGTTCTTCCCCACCTGGGGCTTCAAGTTCTTCCCGCTGACGGGCAAGTGGTTCGGTCTGGTATTCTCCCGCTATCACGGCTTCCAGGCCTTCCGTGACTCCTTCGTGCTAAGCCTGATCTCCGCGCCCATCACGGCGCTGCTGAGTATGATCATCTCCTATCTGGTGGTGAAGCGGAAGTTCAAGTCCAAGGGCTTTATCGAGGCGGTCTCCATGCTGGCCATGGCTGTGCCCGGTACGGTGCTGGGCGTGGGCTATATCCGCGGCTTCTCCAGCGGCGTGTTCGGCAGCGGTTTCCTGCAGGGCCTGTACGGTACGGGACTGATCCTCATTATCGTGTTTGTGGTGCGCTCGCTGCCCACCGGCACGCGAAGCGGTATCTCCGCCCTGCGGCAGATCGACAAATCCATCGAGGAATCCGCCTATGACATGGGCGCGGACAGCTTCAAGGTGTTTATGACCGTGACGCTGCCGCTCATCAAGGATTCCTTCCTCAGCGGTCTGGTGACGGCCTTCGTCCGCAGCATCACCGCTATCTCCGCCATCATCCTGCTGGTGACGCCGCAGTTCCTGCTCATCACCGTGCAGATCAACGAATTCGCCGAAAAAGGCTCTTACAGCCTGGCCTGCGCCTTCGCCACCATCCTGATCGTCATCACCTACGGCGCGGTGCTGCTGATGAACCTGTTCATGAAGTACTTCGGCACCAGCAGAAAGCTCAAGGAGGACAAGTAAATGGATAAAGTGAAAAAAGGCGTCCGTCTGGAGCATATCTCCAAGATTTATCAGGACCCCAAGACCGGCAAGGACTTCTACGCGGTAAAGGACACCTCCCTGACCATCGAGCCGGGCAGCTTCGTGACGCTGCTGGGTCCCTCCGGCTGCGGCAAGACCACCACGCTGCGTATGATCGCCGGCTTTGAAAGCCCCGACGAGGGCGAAATCTATCTGGGCGACGAGGCCATCAACGCCCTGACCCCCAACAAGCGGGACACCGCCATGGTGTTCCAGAGCTACGCCCTGCTGCCCCACTATAACGTATTCGACAACGTGGCCTACGGCCTGAAGCTGCGGAAGGTCCCCAAGGACGAGATCAAGGAACGGGTCATGAAGATTCTTGATCTGGTGGAGCTGACCGGCATGGAGGGCCGCATGACCAACCAGCTGTCCGGCGGACAGCAGCAGCGTGTGGCGCTGGCCCGCGCCCTGGTGATCGAGCCGTCCGTGCTGCTGTTTGACGAGCCCCTCAGCAACCTGGACGCCAAGCTGCGCGTCTCCATGCGGACCGAAATTCGCCGCATCCAGCAGGAAGTGGGCATCACCGCCATCTACGTGACCCACGACCAATCCGAGGCCATGGCCCTTTCCGACAACATCATCATCATGAAAAACGGCGTGGTGGAGCAGATGGGCAGCCCGCAGGAAATTTACTACCACCCGGTCAACGAGTTCGTGGCGGACTTCATCGGCGAGGCCAACTTCCTGAAGGGCGTCATGACCGGCCACAACGGCGCTCACGCCCTGCTGACCATCGAGGGGCACGAAATGCCCATCGCCGGACGGGACGATCTGAAGAAGGGCGAGACCTATACCGTGGTGCTGCGGCCTGAGTCCGGCCATCTGGCGGATCAGGGCGGCCTGCCCTGCAAGGTGATCGTGTCCTGCTTCATGGGCAGCTACCAGAACTATCACGTGATGGTGGGCGACACGCTGGTGAAGCTGGCGGAGCACAATCCCAAGAACAAGCGCATCTATCAGGTGGGCGAGGCGTGCCAGCTGGTGTTCGACCCGGAGGAGGTCCATGTCCTGTAAACTGGCGCAAAATCTTGCGATTTTGCTGCCAAAAGGGTTTGCAGCCATAAAGCCTCCCTCTGTGAGGGAGGTGGCTCGGCGTAAGCCGAGACGGAGGGAGAGAATTTAAGGTTTTTATTCTCTCCCCCAGTCAGCTCCGCTGACAGCCCCCTCTCAGAGGGGGCCAAGAAACGGATTGCCGCGTCGGGCTTGCGCCCTCCTCGCAATGACAATGACAGCCAAATCCCGGAGCGCCGCCATTTCGGCGGCGTTCCTTTCTTTCAGGAGGAACTTCTATGCTTTCTCAATGGTTACAGCAGGCCCGGAACGGACGGAGCGTCTGGCTCAGCGACGTGCGTGAGGGCTGCGAAGCGCTGCCGGAGCACGTGGCCGTCACCGTGCAGCTGACGCTGTGCGACGGCGTGCGGCGGGACTTCTCCCTGCCCATCCCCCGCTGGGCGGACGGGGAACAGCGGCGGTTCGTGCAGCAGTACGTCACCGCCTTTGTGTTCAATACCCTGTCTGCTCTCAGCGGTCGGGAAATGACCTTCTATCTGGACTTGCGGGAAATGGAGACCGTCGCCCTGCTGGGCGAATTGGACGACATTTTTCAGGTGCGGCAGACCGCCCGCAGCGGCTACGGCAAGGTGGTCAATATCGCCAACCGCCTGTGCCGCGCCTTTGGCGGCGGCACGTTCTCCTTTGCTGTCCGTGACCGGAGCGCTTACGTTCCCGCCCCGCCGGAGGTATCCCGCAGCGGCGATCTGCTGCCCCGGCTGCGGCAGGCGGTGGAGCGCTGCGGCCGCGGCGTATGCTGCGGCATCGACATCGGCGGTACCGACATCAAGGCGGCGGTGGCGGTGGACGGGCGGCTGGTGTGCGTGAAGGAGTACGACTGGAACCCCGCCGCCAGCCCCGTGGCCGAGGGGATCACCGGCCCCATCGTGTTGCTGGTGCAGCTGATGGCCTGCTGCGCCGCCGGGCTGACCCCGGCGCTTCAGGCGGCGCTGGACAAGGACGCCGGCGACGAGGAGATGGCCCGCGCCGTGGCCCAGAGCGCCAGCGTGCCGCTGGACGTGCTGGGCGTCAGCTTTCCGGACGTGGTGATCCGCGACCGGATCGTGGGCGGCGAAAGCCCCAAAACCAAGGGTATGCGGGAAAATCCCGCCATCGACTACGAGACGGCCTTCGCCGGTCTGGGCGGTTTGGTGGATCAGCTGCGGCCGCTGTGTCGGGAGGGCGCCGCCCTCCACATGACCAACGACGGCCACATCGCCGCCTTTACGGCGGCGGCGGAGCTGGCCTTCAGCGGCGGAGCGCCGGATTTCAGCGGCGGCGTCATCGCCCACGCCCTGGGCACCGACTTCGGCGTGGGCTATCTGGACAGCGACGGCAGCATCCCGGAAATGCCGGTGGAACTGTACGACTTTCTGCTGGATATGGGCAGCTTTCCCCAGCGGCAGCTGCCGCCGGAGGATCTGCGCTCCACCCGCAACGAAAACTCTGGGCTGCCCGGCGCACGGCGGTATCTGGGGCAGGCGGCGGCCTTCCGGCTGGCCTATGACACCGACCCGGCGCTGCTGGAGGGCTTTATCGAGGAACGGAACGGCGTCATCGCCATCCGTCAGACTCCGGAGGATATGCGCAAGCCCTGTCTTGCCCACCTGATGGAGCAGGCGGCGGCGGGAAATGGCGCGGCTCAATCCGTGTTCCGCCAGATCGGCCGCAATGTGGGCCAGATCAGCCGGGAGATGCGCTTCCTGATGTGGCCCCGGACAGACGTGCGGTATCTGTTTGGGCGGTTTGTGAAGCACCCGGCCTGCTTCCGGCTGCTGCAGGAGGGCTGCCGGGAGATCGTACCCGATCTCCGGCTGGAGGCGGCGGACGAGGAGCTCACCTGCACGGCGCTGATGCGCCAGCTGCCCTCCCACGGCGTGACGGTGGCGCAATTCGGCCAGGCCATCGGCGCCATGTACTACGCGGCGATATGATCCCGCGCACACGGGATGACAGCAAAAGAAAACGGGTATCCGGGGAAACCGGATACCCGTTTTTTTTGTGAAAAGCTCACCCTGACGCTTTACCCCGCTATTTTCCTGTAGAGCTTGTCCGTAAGCACGGTCAGGAGAGAGATCACGAGCCACAGGATCACAATGCCGGGAACCACCACAATAATGATGCGGAAGATACTCTCCGAGGTTTCGCCGGCAAGAACATTCACAAGCTCCATAAGACATACCGTCGCGGCAAAGGCCTTGGACGCAAAGCAGAATATCTTATCGCAAGCCTCACGGGTGGCGGGAATGTCGCTCTTGCGCACAACCACGCCGCCCCAGATGGAATATATCACCTTGGGGATCCAGCAGCACAGGAACAGCACAAACGCGAGGACTGCGTCGCCCTCCGCTTTCGGATCGGTGTACAAAAGGAAGCAAATCTCCAACAGAAGGAAAAGCGTGGTGGTGGCGGTGAGCATACTATTTCTTGCTTTGCGCTGGGCGGCGGTGGCGTCCCTGTTGGCGCGGTTCTTCAGGATGCACAAAAGGGAAAGAAGCGGGCAAAGGCCGACGCACACGAGACTGCGAATGATCTCGACGATCTGCAGATTGTGCCGGATCATGAAGCAGTACACCAGATAAAGCGCAATGGCGATGGCAAGCTCAACGATCATGACAACAGCGCCGGCCGCGCCGCCAGCGGCGCCCACAGCCCCTCCGCCAGCGAAACCGGAGTCGCCGTTCGCGGGATCTCCGCCGGAGGAACCGTCCGCCCCGCTCTTGGGGTAATAGCCAGCGAATGTACCCTGCGTCTCTACATAGTCGCCGCCGAACAACGGAGACTTTTCATAGCTCGTTCCGATCTCTCTGCCATTCGCGTCACGGTGGACGACCTTCTTCTGACCGAAAAGCGGCTGTTCCTCGCGGCTCTCTCCGCATACTCTTCCATATGCGTCAACATGTTCGATCTTTTCGTCTCCGAAAAATGATTTCTTGACGTAGCTCCTTCCGGTCTCACGACCGGCGGCGTCACGGTGGACGGCGTATTCGTTGCCAAAAAGATCCTTTTCCATTACGGTTTCGCCAACCACGCGGCCCGCGTCGTCAATATGGACCGTCTTTTCATTTCCAAAGATATCTGTCTTTTTTTCGCTCTTCATGTTCTTCTCCTTTCTTTATTCACAGGATAAACCCGCCGTCCACCGTCAGCACCTGGCCGGTGATGAAGTCCGCCTTCTCCGACGCCAAAAACGCCGCCGCGTGGGCGATATCCTCCGGCGTACCCAGACGCCGCAGAGGCGTTTCCTCCGCCAGCTGGGGCAGTACCTCCGGCGGCAGCGCGTCCAGCATATCGGTTTTGATGACGCCGGGCGCGATGCAGTTGACCCGGATATGGGTGGGCGCCAGCTCCGACGCCAGCGAACGGGTCAGGCCGATCAGCGCCGCCTTGGTGCAGGAATACGTCACCTCGCAGCTGGCGCCCCGCTGGCCCCAGATGGAGGAGATGTTGAGAATACAGCCCTCGTGGGCGTGGAGCATGGCGGGCAGCACCGCCTGAATGGCGTGGTACGCGCCGTCCACGTTGGTGGAGAAGTACCGGTGCCACATCTCGTCGGTCACGTCCTGAAACAGCGCCTGTCCCGCCACGCCGGCGTTGTTCACCAGCAGCGACACCGGGCCCCATTTCTCCTGAATGGCCCGCACCATAGCCTGTACCTGCTGCCGCTGGGACACGTCCGCCTGATACGTCATGACTTGACAGCCCTCCGCCGTCAGCTCCGCCGCCAGCGATTCGGCGCAGTCCTGCCGCACCCGGTAGTTGACGCAGACTCTCCAGCCCTGACGGGCCAACTCACGGGCCACCGCCCGGCCAATGCCCCGGCTGGAGCCGGTGACAAGCGCGATCTTCTCCATATATCGTTCCTCCCTGTGGCTGTGTTTTTCCCTATTGTACCTGAAATAGGGGGAGGATGCAAGGCTTTGTAAGGATGACGCGGTGCGGTGTTATGGCATATTGTGCGGCCCCGTGTGGCCCGCCGCACGATATTCTCCGCAGCAACGACGGCGGGGCACATTGACCCCGCCCTACAGAAATTCTATCGGTGGTCGGTGCATAAATGTGACTCAATGCCCCCGCAAAAAATCACCCCATCGTCTATCCGGACGATGGGGTGTTGGATTCAGGACGACAGGTGCCGGCCGAAGTTGCCGCCTACCCGGATGCCCTCCTGAATGATGGTGAAGGCGTGGGGGTCGATCTCGCTGAGCGCCATCTGCACCGAAACCACCTCATATTTGCTCAGGCACACACACAGCACGTGGACCTGCTCGTGGGAATAGCCGCCCCGGCCCTCCCACAGGGTGAAGCTGCGGTCCAGCTTCTCCAGAATGGTCTGGTTCAGCCGCTCCGGGTCCTCCTTGGTGAAGATCAGCATCTGCACGGAGATGTTCTGCTGATGCACCCGGTCCAGGAACAGAGCCTGGAACACCACGTAGATGGCGGAATAGATGGCGGTGCTTAAATCAAACAGCACGGCGCACAGCACATACAGCGCTGTGTTGAAGGTGATGGAAAACCGGCCCACGGTAAAGCCCTTCCCCAGCTTGCTGAGGTATAGGCCCAGCACATCCAGTCCGCCGGTGGAGCAGCCGCAGGTCAGGATCAGTCCGCTGGAAAAGCCGCTGACGATGCCGCCCAGCAGGCAGGAGGTCAGCTTATCGGCGATAATGGGGGTGGCAGGGGAGGGGATCACCGCCAGCGCAATGGAGTTGATGACCGTCACGGCGGTCATGCCCACCACGAACTCCCGGCCCAAGGTCCGCCATGCCAGCACGATCAGGGGGATATTCACCAGCAGGTAGAAAATACCCGCCAGGTCCACCGTGGGCTCCACGCCCAGATTGGTGACGATCAGGGTACGGATCACCTGGCACAGGCCGTACAGTCCGCCGCTGTACATCCCCTGCGGCACGATGATCAGGTTGATGCCCGCCGCCATCAGGATACCACCCAGGATACCCACGCACAGCCGCAGCCACCTGTTCTGCTGCACCTTTTGTAACATACGCCGGGACCTCGCTTTCCTTCTATAAAAATACGGTTTTTTCGTCTTTTGCGAGGCGATTATAATATATCCCCCCTGGCTTGTCAAGACTTTCCACTTTTTTACAACGTGTACCGCAGGCGGCTGTACATCCGCTGCCTTGCCCGCCGCAGGCAGCGGCACACCGTGGATTTGTTGACCCCCAGCCGCCGGGCGATCTCCGCACCTTTCAGCCCCTCCTGAAACCGCATCTCGATCATTTGCCGCTGGCGGGGCGTCAGCTCCGCGATGGCCTCCGGCAGACGGCGGCGCAGGCGGCGCAGCCGCTCACTGTTGTCCCCGTCCCCCTGCCGCCACTGGGCCAGCTGGGCAAAATCAAACTGTAAATCGTTCATCCCGGTAATAGCTCCTGTCGTAGTAGTGGGCTGTCAGCTGACGCAGCTGACGGCATTGCCGCAGCAGCGGCATCAGCGCCAGTTCTCTCCGGCGCAGCGCAAAGCGCCGGTCCGGGTCCCTTGTCTCCCGCTGTTCCTGCCGCAGCTGGGCCAGGCGGCGGGACAGCAGGTCCGCCGAATAGGCGTAGCTCTCGGATAATTGCGATAGCGTCATGAAACTTTTCCCTCCTTATTGGATATTTTCCAAAAAATATCCCGCAAAAATATGTCTTTTTGTGAATATTGTTGTTGACAAATAAAGTGACTTCTGCTAATATAATCTTCGCTGGTAGCAAATGCTGGTGTAGCTCAGCTGGTAGAGCAGCTGATTTGTAATCAGCAGGTCGGGGGTTCGAATCCGTCCACCAGCTCCAATTTCATATGGGGGATTTCCCGAGTGGCCAAAGGGGACAGACTGTAAATCTGCTGGCAACGCCTTCGGTGGTTCGAATCCACCATCCCCCACCAAAAAGAAAAAGTCGCACGCAGTGTGGCTTTTTCTTTTTGTTCTCTTCGCTCTTCGTTCTTATCTTTTCTCTCTTCTCTTTCTTTGCGACTTTTTCCAGTGAAAAATGAAGAGTGAAAAGTGAAGAATTGCGTTGAATCGGCATGTTCTTTGTGATATGCTCTTTGTTGATGTGATTCATATGGCCAGTCCCCTTTTAGATAAATCTCTTGATTTCGCAACGCAGATCGTTCTGTTTTACGAAGCGTTTTCCAAAACCAAAAAAGACACCACGATCACCAAGCAACTTTTGCGTTCCGCCACCCCCATTGGCGCTAATATTAATGAAGCGGTTTACGGCAACAGCAAAGCGGACTTTATCTCCAAATTGCATATTGCACTGAAGGAAACCGGCGAAAGTATCTATTGGCTTACCCTGCTGAAACGTACCCGGCTGATGGAATACGATTTTGACCCCCTCCTTTCACTGGCCGATGAGATCAAACGTCTCCTCATCGCCTCTCTGAACACCGCCAAAAGCCGTCAGCCGTGACCGCCCTCCGGGCGGTTTTCTTTTGCACGGGGCATTGAGGACGCCCCCCTACGAGCAGGTGCGATAGAACTCCGTAGGGGCGGGGCTCTGCCCCGCCCGCCGCATAACGGAAGTACCTACGTCTACCAGTGGGAAGGGTAGAACCCCTCCCCTACGCACGGGAACAAGATGCCTGCGGCATCGCGCCGCTCCCTATGAATAGGTCGCCCCTACGCACCGTTTATTACACGGGCCGATATGCTCCGCCGTTGTATCCCCCCTTTCCTCTCCTGTGCACAAGAATCTTGAGATTGTCTCTACTGTATCACAAGCTTCTTGCTTTGTCAAGCACAAATTCTCAAGATTCTTGTTCCCGCTCCTTGACATTCCCTGCCTTCTCCTGTAAAATAAAGGTAAATAACCAAGAACCTTGTGAAAGGAGGCCCTGCCATGAGCTTTGGTGAGCAGCTGCGGAAGCGGCGGGAAGAATTGGGCATGAGCCGGGACACGCTAGCGGAGCGGCTGGGCGTCAGCCGCTCCGCCATCGGCAACTACGAGACCGGCGTCAGCACCCCCAAGGAGGACGTGCTGCTGCGGCTCTTCGACGCGCTGCAGATCGACCCCAACTATCTGTACCAGGGCAGCTTCCGCTACGCCTTTATCTGTACCGACGAGGAGCGGCGGATGGTGGAGAAATACCGCACACTTCCCCTGACCGCCCGCCAGCTGGTCCACATCGTGCTGGACGGCCTGTCCGACCTGCGGCAGGAGTGGCAGCAGGTCGCGCCGGAGGAGGATATCCGCACCATTCCGCTGTACGCCTCGCCCGCCGCCGCAGGCTTTGCCGCGCCGGTATTTCAGGAGGATTACGACCTGATCCCCGTCACCGGGGACGTACCCCGCGGGGCCGAGCTGGCCGTGCGGATCCAGGGCGACTCCATGGCTCCGTGGATCGCCGACGGCTCGGTGGTGTACGTGAACCACGACCCGCTGCAAAGCGGCGACGTGGGCATTTTCTGCGTGGACGGCGATATGCTGTGCAAGCAGTATTCCCGCGACCCGCTGGGCATGGTGTATCTCTTCTCCTTGAACCGGCGGCGCGCCGACATGGACGTGGTGTTCCACCGGGGCAGCGGCCGCAGCCTGACCTGCTTCGGCCGGGTAATGATGCACGGACTGCCGCTGCCGGAATAATTTCCCGTTCAGGCGGACATACTGTGAGCATTCCATATTGAATAAAGGAGTGTGCTGCTATGTACGCAAACGTGAACCAGAAGGCCTGCATCCAGTGCGGGCTGTGTCCCAGCATCTGTCCGGAGGTATTTTCGCTGGACGACGGCGCGCCCGCTCACGCTATCACCGACGCCGTGCCGGAGGACTGCCGCCTGACGGCCCAGGAGGCCGCCGACAGTTGCCCCACAGGGGCCATTGAGATTCGGGGGTAGATATATATCCCACGGCTCTGCCGTGGGATATTTTCTATATGTTTTTGCCTCCGGCGGCCCCTTTCTTTCAATAGCGAAAGAAAGGGGGAAAGAACGCCAGCAAAAACTACGTTTTTGCATTTCCTCAGCGCGCTATGCCGCATACAAAGCTGTGAGTATTTTCCTCACGTTCACATAAAATTTTCTTTATCGTTTCGTTAAAAGGATCGTCTCTGCTCCAGCGCCGCTGCCGCTGATGCCTACGCCGAACAACGCAATAGGTTCTACCGTTGAAAATATGAGCGGCAGCGGCGCAAAACGAAAATCAATACGTCATACACAACGAAATCATCCGTGTTCTGCAAACGCGTGGTATGAGGCCACAAATTTGTATTATGGCATAGTGCGGGCGGATTCTTAAACCGCAGGTTTAAGTGGTTTTTTTTCCTACTTTTGTCACCACGGACAAAAGTAGGGCGCTCCGCAGAGCGAAACAATCCCAACTCCCGCAAAATAATGCTTTACAAGTTTGATTTTCTGTGGTATCCTATTTAGGCACGTTAATGTGCGTGATTATGGCCGTCCGGCTTCGTTATGCGGATCATTCACCTGTCCCACGACGCAGCGGCGCGGCAAAATTCAAGAAAGGTGGATATACAACCATGATGCTGAAAGACCAGAAGACCGCTATTATCGAGAACAACCGCACCCACGCTACCGACACCGGCTCCCCCGAGGTGCAGGTCGCCATTCTGACCGAGCGTATCAACCAGCTGACCGCTCACCTGAAGGTGCATCCCCATGACTTCCACAGCCGCCGCGGTATGCAGATGATGATCGGTAAGCGCCGCCGTCTGCTGGACTACCTGGCCAAGAAGGACATCGAGCGTTATCGTGCCCTGATCGCCAAGCTGGGTCTGCGTAAGTAATTTGTTGAAACAGGGTGATGTGCGCCGCGCATCACCCTTCTTTCACGTTTTGCCGTCTGTGCCAAGACTGGCCTTTAGCAGTTGAAAACGCGCCGAAGCACCGTTTTTCGACGTGGTTTCAAGTGCTAAACGGTGGTGGCGGCATGGAGGGCGAAGCCATATTTTTACAAAAAGGAGAAACGACATGTCGACTATCATCACTCATCGCCAATTCCCCCAGTATCACAAGTACACCATGGACCTGGCCGGCCGTCCTCTGACGCTGGAGGTGGGCAAGCTGGCCGAGCTGGCCAACGCCGCCGTCATGGTGGGCTACGGCGACACCCGTGTGCTGTGCTGCGTCACCGCGTCCGCCCGTCCCCGCGACGGCATCGACTTCTTCCCCCTGAGCGTGGACTTTGAGGAGAAGATGTACTCTGTGGGCCGCATCCCCGGCAGCTTCAACCGCCGCGAGGGCCGCCCCGGCGAGAAGGGCATCCTGACCTCCCGCGTCATCGACCGTCCCATCCGCCCCCTGTTCCCCTACGACTTCCGCAACGACGTGTCCGTCATGTGCACGGTCATGGCCGTGGATCACGACTGCTCCCCTGAGATCGCCGCCCTCATCGGCACCTCCGCCGCGCTGGCCATCTCCGACATTCCCTGGAACGGCCCCGTGGGCGCTCTGAAGGTGGGTCTGGTGGACGGCAAGCTGGTCCTCAACCCCGACAGCGAGCAGCGCAAGGTCTCCGACCTGGACGTGACCGTGGTGTCCACCGGCAAGAAGGTGGTCATGATCGAGGCGGGCGCCAATCAGGTGAGCAACGACACCATGTTCGAGGCCATCAAGATGGCTCACAAGGAGAACCAGAAGCAGATCGCCCTCATCAACCAGATGGTCAGCGAGATCGGCAAGCCCAAGTTCGACTATCCCCACGCCGACTTCGATCAGGAGCTGTTTGACAAGATCGTGGCCGCCACCATGGACGACGCCAAGGCCGCCATGGACACCGACGACAAGAACGTCCGCGAGGCCCGCTGGAACCAGCTGATTGAGAAGTGGCACGAGCTGTTCCTGGAGGAATATCCCAACATGGATCAGTATCTGGACGAGATCACCTATAAGTTCCAGAAGAAGATCGTGAAGGCATGGCTGCTGGAGGGCCACCGCGTGGACGGCCGCCAGAAGAACGAAATTCGTCCCCTGGACGCCGAGGTGGGCGTACTGCCCCGCGTTCACGGCTCCGGCCTGTTCACCCGCGGCCAGACCCAGGTGCTGTCCGTCTGCACCCTGGACACTCTGTCCGCCAACCAGAAGCTGGACACCATCTGGGAGGAGACCGAGAAGCGCTACATGCACCACTATAACTTCCCCGGCTACTCCGTGGGCGAGGCCAAGCCTGCCCGCAGCCCCGGCCGCCGCGAGATCGGCCACGGCGCCCTGGCGGAACGCGCCCTGCTGCCCGTCATTCCTCCTGTGGAGGAGTTCCCCTACGCCATCCGCGTGGTGTCTGAGGTGGTCAGCTCCAACGGCTCCACCTCTCAGGGCTCCATCTGCGGCTCCACGCTGGCACTGATGGACGCCGGTGTGCCCATCTCCGCGCCTGTTGCCGGTATCTCCTGCGGCCTGATTCAGGACGACGAGGGCGGCTTCACCACCTTCATCGACATTCAGGGCGTGGAGGACTTCCACGGCGAGATGGACTTCAAGGTGGCCGGTACCAAGAAGGGTATCACCGCCATCCAGATGGATTTGAAGAACGACGGTCTGACCATGGAGATCATCCGCAACGCGCTGGATATCACCTATGACGCCCGCTGCCAGATCCTGGACCAGGTGATGCTGCCCGTCATCAGCGAGCCTCGGCCCGAGGTCAGCAAGTATGCCCCCAAGATGATCACCATGCACATTGATCCCGACCGCATCCGCGAGGTCATCGGCAAGGGCGGCAGCGTGATCCAGAAGATCGTGGCCGAGTCCGGCGCCAAGGTGGACATCGACGACGACGGCACCATCCACATCGCCTCCCCCGACGCCGAGAGCTGCGAGAAGGCCAAGAAGTTCATCGACGACATCGTGTTCGTCCCCGAAGTGGGCAAGCTGTACTACGGCCGCGTCGTGCGCCTGATGACCTTCGGCGCCTTCGTGGAGATCGCCCCCGGCAAGGACGGCTTGGTGCACATCTCCAAGCTGGCTGAAAAGCGCATCGAGAAGGTGGAAGACGCCTGCAAGGTGGGCGACATGATGTGGGTCAAGTTCATGGAGATCGACGAGAAGGGCCGCTGGAACCTGTCTCACAAGGACGCCATGAAGGAGATCGCCGCCAAGGAAGCCGCCGGCGAGAAGATCATGTAACGCATCCCCTGAATAACGAAAAAAGAAGCGCTGTTCATCGCACAGCGCTTCTTTTATGCACTTTTTTATTATTGGCCTTCCCGCCACCGCCGCAGCTCCGGCAACAGGGCGTCGCGGTTTTCCTCGGTGACGGTCAGCACCGTGACCTGCGGGTGCCGGGCGATGCGGTGGAGGAATGTGCTCTCCGCCTGCTGCAAAACGCCGAGGATGGGGATATCCCCCTCCAGCGCACGGAACACCGCCGCCTGAAACCGGACGGCCTCGGCCTCGTGGGGCCCCAGCTCGTCCATCACCAGCAGGCCGCACCCGGCGGTATCGGCCAGCGCGGCGCAGCCCAGATCGTCAAAGCGGCGGGGATCGCCGCCGTGACCACAGTAAAACAGGAGGTTCTCCGGGGTGAACGCCCCCTCTCCGGCGGCGGGCAGCAGGTAGACACCGCCCTGATACTTCACGGTGAAAAAACCGCCCAGCGGGCCGCTCTCCGCCGCCAGCAGGCCGCGGATCAGGGTGGACTTGCCCACCCCCTTGCGCCCGGTCAAAAACAGATGCTTCGTCATGTCCGCGCCCTCAGTGCATGGGGCAGCCGTGGAGTTTTATTCCGGCGTCCTCCCGGCGGGTGGCTCGCACACAGATCATCTCACCGGCGATGGACACGGCGATCTCCTCCGGCGTCACCGCCTTGATGGCGGTGCCGATGGGGGTGTGGACGGCGGCGATGGCCTCCTCGCTGATACCGGCCTGCCGCAGCAGCGCATTGACGCTGGCGGTCTTGGTGCGGGAACCGATGACGCCGATGTAGGCGTACTGGCCCCGCAGCACCTGCTCCTCCACCACGAAGTCGTGGCGGTGGCCGTTGGTCATGATGACCACGTAATCGTCATCGCCGATGGTCACGGCGTCGTTGATGTGAGCCAGATCGCAGCACAGCACCGCGTCGGCGGCGGGAAAGCGCTCCCTGGTGGCCAGCTCCGGGCGGTTGTCCACCACCGTGACGCGGAAGCCCACGGTGGTCAGCAGCGGGCACAGCGCCACGGAGCAATGGCCCGCGCCGAACAGGATGGCCCGCTCGCCGATGGGCAGCGGGTGGGTAAAGTGAGCGTCGTCGCATTCTGCGGTGTCCTGCACCGCAGGCGCACCGCCGTCCAGCGCCAGCGTCAGCCAGCCCGGCTGCCGCAGTGCTACGCGGCGCAGCACGTCGCCCGCCAGCGTTTTCCACACGGGGTCGTCGGCGGCGATGAATTGCAGGTGCACCGTCACATCGCCGCCGCAGACCATGCCGATATCCTCCACCTTGTTCCGGTGGAGCCGGTACTCGTGGACGGCGCTGCGGCGCTCCTGCAAAAGCTTTTTGCCCAGTTCAATGGTCTGACCCTCTACCGCGCCGCCGCCGATGGTGCCGCACAGCAGGCCCGCCTGACCCACCAGCATCTGGGCGCCTCTCCCGCGGGGAGTGGAGCCGTTGTCGGCAATGATGGTGCACAGCACCGTATCATGGTGCTTTTCCATTTGATAGAGCAGGGTGGTGAAAATGTTGTTCATGGGGTACTCCTTTCGGGGGTGGGGTATGAGGGGACGGATCAATCCTACATCGGCCCATATAGCGTTTTTAGTGATTGGCTGTAGGGGCCGATGACTCTTTCGGCCCTGACGACGTAAGAGAGTGCTTTCAAATTCAAGATGGATGCTACGGCGGCATAGCCGCCGAGATCGGAGGCTAAAAGATGGTGCGGTGCAAACCAAGATAGATGCTACAGCGGCATAGCCGCTGAGATCGACACTAAAAATATGCCACTGGCATATTTTCTTAACGTGTCGACACCGGCATGTTTTCTTAACGCCCCGACGCGGCCGCGTCCAGCTGGGGCAGAGAATTCGCCACCTGCGCGTTATACTGCTCCTGGGTCAGGTCGCAGTGATAGAACAGCTGGAAGTAGTTGGCCGCTTCGGTGTACAGGTCATAGTCGGCGGCGTCGGGATACAGCACCTTGGCCATCCACAGCATGCCCAGCAGGCGCTGCACAGAGGGCGGGAAGCCCATCCAGTTATAGGGGCCCATGGGGACCTCGTAATACGCGCCGTTCCGGATGGAGGTGATGCTCTGCCACGCAGCGTCCTCACCCACGGTGGCGTAGATGCTGCCGGGCGCGAACAGGATCACGTCGGGGTTCCAGTTGAGGATCTGCTCCATGTCCACCTCGTTGCCGGTGCCCTTGCTGGAGGGCTCGTCCACCACGGCCAGATTGTTGCTCAAGAGGTCGATGACCTCGGCGTGATAGGACCCCCGGGCAATGACGTTCAGGCCCGTGTCACCGGTGATGTACAGCAGGTTCGCCTTCTCTGCGCCGTCGGCGATGGCGGTTGCCTTATCATAGGTGCTGCGGCAGTAGTCGGCCAGCGTCCTGGCCTCGTCGGTCATGCCCAGCAGGTCGCCCAGCATGGTATAGGTCTCGTCCATAGAGACCAGCTTGGCGTCGATGTGGAGGAAGGGGATGCCGGTCTGTTCCTGCAGGTCGTTCATGTCCTCCACGATGCTGCTCTTGGCCTCGCCCACGTCGATGACCACCTGGGCGCCGCTGGAGAGCAGCGTCTCCAGATTCAGCTCGCCCTTGCCGCCGTACAGCTGACCCAGCAGGGGCAGATTATAGTACTTCTCGTCCAGAAACTGCTGGGCGCTCTCGTCCCACTCATTGGCCACGCCCACCAGCTTATCGGGGCACAGGGCGAACAGTACGATCTGAGCCAGCGGGCCGGACACGGCCACCTTGTCGATCTGGGCGGGCACAGTGACCTCGCGGCCGGTGGAATCGGTGAACACACGGGTCTCGGCGGGAGTATCGGCGGCGTTGTCGTCCTCCGCCGGGGTGTTGGCCTGTCCGCCGCAGGCGGCCAGACTCAGGGTCATCAGCAGCGCCAGCAGCAGGGCCAGCAGTCTTTGGGTCTTTTTCATCAGTCGTCTCCTTATCGCTGGTTTGGTATCTCACACGTCTCCCAGCGCAGCAGGCCGAAGCGGCGGTTCTGGGGCAGATAGAGAGGGAAATCCTCCCGTCCCGTAGCCGTCAGCCGCTGGCGCAGGAAGTCGTCAGTGACGGGGGTGGTATCGTCCGGGCGGCGATATAGCTGAAAAAAACGCCGGGCGTCGTCTATGGTGCGGAAGGGCTGCCCCATGGGCAGCTCCCGTTCCACCGCGTGGAAGGGAATGCCCCGTGCCGTCAGCTCCGCCGCGCCGCGGGGATAGCCGCCGTGGCGGACGGCGGGCTGTGCGGCGGAAAACCGGTGGCAGCCGTCGTTGCGCATGACGGCCAGCACCGTGCCCCGGCACTGGGCCGCCGAAACGGCCAGAATCTCCTCGATATGGCCAAAAAAGCAGAACACCATGGCGTCATAGGGCTTCTCCGGCGGCAGCCGGGCGATATCGCCGCAGCGGATGTCGATGTTGGCAACGCCCCGCTTTCGGCAGTTCTCCGCCAGAAGCGCCAGGGCCTGATCGCTGACGTCCACCGCCGTCACCCGCTTCACATAGGGCGACAGCGCCAGCGCCAGATGCCCCGTGCCGCAGCCCGCGTCGCACACATGGCCGTTCCGGGGCAGGTAGGGGGCCAGCTCCGCCGCCAGACGGGCGTGGAAATCACCCCACGCGGCGGCGTCCTCCATAAAGCGGACCTTTTCCGCATTCCATTGAAACATTACCAGTCCTCCACACAGGGCGCCAGCACGGGGCCGGACGCCGTTTGCAGAAATTCCGCCCGGACGCCGTACAGCCTTTCCATCAGCTCCGGCGTCAGCACATTGGCCGGACGGCCCCACGCGGCGGCGGTCCCGCCGTGCAGCGCCAGCAGGGTGGTGGCGAAGGTCAGGGCGTGCTGGGGGTTGTGGGTACTGAGGATCACAGTATAGCCCTGGGCCGCCAGACGGCGCACCATCTGCAATATCCGCAGCTGGTTGCCGTAGTCCAGCGCCGAGGTGGGCTCGTCCATCATCAGCACCTCTGCCTTTTGCGCCAGCGCACGGGCGATCAGCACCAGCTGCTGCTCGCCGCCGGAGAGATGGGCAAAGTTCCGCTCCCGCAGATGGGCCGCGCCCACCTGCTCCAGCGCCTCGTCCGCCTGCCGTATCTGGGCCGCGCCCGGCTGCTGGAAGGCGTTCAGCTGACGGGCCGCGCCCATCAGCACCGTGTCCAGCACCGTGTAGCCGAAGGTGGGCGGGTGTATCTGGGGGATGTAGGCGATGCGTCTGGCCCGCTCACGGGGCGGCAGGGCCGAAAGGTCCTGACCGTCCATTTTTATGTGCCCCCTTTGGGGCGTTAATGTACTTAAAATGCACCGGAAAAGGGTGGTTTTTCCCACGCCGTTGGGGCCGAGAACGGACACCAGCTCACCCTTTTCCGCCGTGAAGGACACGTCGCGCAGCACCGGGGTATCGCCATAGGCGAAGGACAGGTTTTCCACAGAAAGGCTCACAGCACATGCTCCTTTCTGGTCATAAGATAGATGAAGAACGGCGCGCCGATAAAGGCCGTCAGGATGCCGATGGGAATCTCCACCGCCAGCAGATTGCGGGACACGTTGTCCACCAGCAGCAGGAAGATCGCGCCCAGCAGCATGGCCGCCGGTAGCAGGCGGCGGCAGTCGCTGCCCACCGGCTTGCGGCTGAGATGGGGGATCACAAGACCCACCCAGCCGATCATACCGCTGACGGAGACGCTGGCGGCGGTCAGCACCGTGGCGCACAGGATCACCACCAGCCGTAGCGCCGTGGTGTTGACGCCCATGGAGCGGGTCTCCTCCTCGCTGAGGGTCAGCAGATTGACGCGCCAGCGCAGCAGCAGAAGCGGCACCGCGCCCAGCGCCATCGGCAGCAGGGCGAAGGTCACGTCCTTCATCCGGGTGCCGCTGAGACTGCCCATGAGCCAATAGGTGATGGCGGGCAGCTGATTGGTGGGGTCGGCCACCAGCTTGATATAGGAGGTTCCGGCGGAGAACAAGGATGAGATCATGATGCCCGCCAGCAGCAGGTTCACCACCTGATTGCCCCGGATGCCGCGGGCCAGCACGTACACCAGCGCCACCGTGGCAAGACTGGCGGCGAAGGCCGCCGCCGTGACGCCGAGACGCTGGAGCCCCAGCAAGATCGCCAGCGCCGCGCCGAAGCAGGCCCCCGACGACGCGCCCAGAATGTCCGGCGCGGCCATGGGGTTGCGGAACACCGATTGATAGGCCGTTCCGGCGGCGGACAGAGAGCATCCCACCAGACAGGCCAGCAGAATGCGGGGCAGCCGCACGTTCAGCACGGCGATCTCCATGTTGCCTGTCCATGTCTGGGTCAGGGGAACGACCCTGGACAGCAGGATGCGCACCACCTGCCGGATGGGCACATCGTACCGCCCCAGCACGAAGGACGCCAGAAACAGCGCCAGCAGCGCCGCCGCCAGAACGGCGAGCCACAGCGCGGCGCGGCGGTCGGCTGCGGTGCGGGGCATGGTCTGTCTCATGGGTGTCCCTCCTTTTTACATAGTGATTCAGTATTCTATTGTATAGCGTTATTCTTCTTTGCGCAATACGACCTGTTCGGTATCGTCGGATTTTTATGCGATGATAAGAAAACAGGCCGTGACGGCCTGTCTTTTCGTATGGGGTATTTCGCGCCCCGGCGCGAGGGGTGTTTCGCCCCTGCGGGGATGAGGGCGGCCTCCGGCGGCCCTCTTTTCCCAGCAGCTGGAAAAGTGGGCAAAAGAGCCGGAAGAAACCAATGGTTTCTTCACTTCCTTGCGCGCTATGGTGCATATAGAATTGTAAGTACTTACCACACGTTCACGCAAGATTTTCTTTTTTCGTTTCGTCAAAAGGATCGTCTTTACTCCTGCGCCGCTGCCGCTGATGCCAATAATGAACAGCACTGTTGGTTCTACCGTTGATAACGTGAGCGGCAGCGGCGCAAGAAGAAAGTCGATGCGTCACACGTAACGATAACTACCGTGTTCTGTAAACGCGTGGTATAAGGTATCATAATTGGTAAAAGGGATAGCGTGTGGCGGATTCTTAAACCGCAGGTTTAAGCAGCGTTTTTGGGTACTTTTGCCGCTGTGGGCAAAAGTACCTCGTCCCCGCAGGGACGAAATATTCCTTCGCCCCGGAGGGCGAAACCTCCCAATAAGGGCGGGGAAGAACCCCGCCCCTACAACTGCCTATCGATAGACCGCCGTAGGGCGGGGCCAATGTGCCCCGCCGTTGATGGTACGTCAGGTATCGTGCGGCGGGCCACACGGGGCCCGCCCTACGAAATGGTGCGATACCGCTTCTCCCACAAACTCCCCGCTATTACCTTGCCGGGGAGAAGGGCCACCAGCGCTTCCGCATTGCGCCAGTCCTGCGGCGTTTCCACCTTGTTGACGTAGACCCAGCCGTCAGCGTAGCCCTCGGCGCGGAGCACCGCCGCTTCCAATGCAGGGGTGACCACATCGTCCTCCGCCGCGCCGCACAGGGCGGCATAGCGCTCCGGGCGGTGACAGACCTGACGGATGGGGTGGCCGAAGCCGTCGGCTCCCACCACGTAGACAGTCTGGCGGGCGTTGGGCGGGATCACCGGCTCGTGTGGTGCGTGAGCCTTCAGGGGCAGGCGCTTGGCGCCGTCGGCCTCCACCAGCACGAAGTCCGCCAGCTGCGCCAGCGCCGCAAAGGGCAGCGCCGGGGCGGTCAGCTTGCCCTCCGCCGTTTCGCTGGCCACGCACACCACGCCACGGGCCGCCAGCGCGGCGGACACGGCGGCAGCGCCGCCGGACAGCAGCACGGGGTATTGCTCCGGCCTTTGGATATGGGTGGAGGTGGTGACCACCACCGTGCCGCGGCGGCGCAGCTCCTCCGCCAGCATATACATAAGCGTGGTCTTACCGCCGCCGCCGATGAGAGCGGTGACGCCCTGTTCCACACCCAGCAGGACGGAAATGTCCATCATATGTCCTCCGGCACACGCACCCATTTGACGGGCGTGCCGTTTTCAAAGGTCACCTGATAGCCGGTGCCCGCCTTGCGGTACCAGTCCACCCGCAGCCCGCCGAACCACGTCATCATGAACCCGGCGATGACGCCGCCGTGGATGACGCACACCGCATCGGTGTCCTCCGCCAGTACCGTCTCCATGGCCTTCAGGTTCCGCTCCGTGGTCTGGGGCGCACTTTCGCCGTTGGGGCAGGGGAGATGCTCGCTGTCGGTGATCCAGTGCTGGAAGGCGGGATCGTCCTTCAGCTGGTCATAGCTGCGCATCTCGAAATCGCCGAAGTCCATCTCCCGCAGCCCCGGCAGCGCCGTGTGGGGCACGTCGCCATAGATGGCCCGGAGGGTCTGCTCCGTCCGCACCAGACCGCTGGTGAAATACCGGGGCGCGGTGGGGTACTGAGCGGCGTGGGCATGCAGCTCCGCCAGAGACTCCGGCAGCACCGGGATATCCGCCGCGCCGTAATACAGGTCGTTGATGCTGCCTTCGGTCTGGCCGTGGCGTATCAAGGTCAAGATCATTTCAATTCCTCCGTTAATCCGCATAATATCCGGGTCACATGGGCCGCCTCACGGGCCAGACGCTGCACCAGCGTGCCGTGTACCTCTCGCCACGCCCGCTCCGCGCCGTCCATGGGGACGATGCCGCCGCCCACCTCCCGGGTGATGACCACCGCGTTTTCAAAAAGGGGCAGGTACTGCTCCGCGTTATCGCAGCGGCGGGTCAGGGCCTCCAGGTGCCAATAACATTTCTTTCCCGGCACCGGATCGCCCGCCGCCAGATCGCATACGTCGGCCATGGTCAGGCCGTAATGCCGGAGCGCCCAGGTCAGCTTGCCCTGAAACGCGCCGCCGATCACCAATTCCATACTCGTCACCTCACCAAAGTCAATACCGCAAGGCCCCACAGCTCGCCCAGCGTCAGGGCGAAGCCCGACACGTCGCCGGACATGCCGCCCAGCTGCCGGTCAGCGTACCACACCGCCAGCCAATAGCCCACGGCCGCCGCCAAGGGGGCGAAGCTGCCCCACAGCGCCAGCGGCACGATGATCGCCGCCGCCATCACAAGGGCAGCAAAGACCACATAGGGGGTCTTTCGGCCGGTCATGGCGGCGTACTGGCTGGTGGTCATGGGCCGCAGCGTCAGCACCGCCAGCGCCGCGCAGGCACGACTGGCCGCCGGGATCAGCAGCAGGGGCAGCAACGGCAACTCCTCCCGCGCCATGGCGAAGCTCCACTGGCTCAGCGCCAGCAGCACCATGGAGATCACGGCGAACGCGCCGCAGTGGGAGTCCTTCAAAATCTCCTGCCGCCGGGGCAGGTCGCGGCGGCTCAGCACCGCGTCGCACACGTCCATGAAGCCGTCCAGATGGAGAAAACCTGTCGCCAGCCACGGGGCAGCGGCGATGAGCAGGCCCGCCGCGCTCTGGGGCAAAAACCGCCCCACATACGCCGCCAGCAGCCACACACCGCCCACCACCAGCCCCACAAGGGGCAGACAGCAGATCATTTTGCTGCGGGCCTTTTCGTTCCAGATTTTCAGCGGGCAGGGGATGGCCAGAAACATGCCCCACGCCATGAAAAAGCCGTAGATCCAATCCTTCACAAGGGCCACGCTCCCTTCCACACACGGGGCAGGCCCGCCGCCATGTCGCACACCACGTCAAATTCCGCCGCCAGATGGCGGCACACCTGGGCAAGGCCACGGACGTAGACCTCCGTCCAGTCTTGATCGTCCTCGCCGCCCCGCCACAGGTCGTCGCAGACACAGACGAAGTGGGCGCTGTGGCGGCTGACGGCCAGCAGCTCCGCCGTCACAGTCTCCGCCGCATTCGCATCGAATTCCGGGCCGAACATGGCCTCAGACAAGGCGGCGGTAACGCTGTCCAGCAGCACCGCGCCGCTTCTGTCGATGTCCGGCAGGGCGGCGGCCAGGCCGGTGCTGCGCTCGATGGTCCGGAAGCCCCAGCCCTCCCGGTCGGCAATGTGCCGCAGGACACGCTGGTGATCCTCGCCGTCTCGCGGCGTCATGGTAGCCCAATAGTACATGGGAGCGCCCGCCGCCAGATGGCGGCACAGGCGCTGGGCGGCGGTGCTCTTGCCGCTCTTGCTGCCGCCGATCAGTAAAATCCTCATGCGCCCTCCACCGTAAAGCTGTCGCCGGAGCGGATGGGCTCCAGATAGTCGTCCTGAATGGCGGCCTCGGCGAATGTCGCCATGTTCTTCATCACGCCGCAGGCGCCCTCCAGCACCCGGAACAGCAGGGGACAGCCGCTGCCCTCCCCCAGACGCATATCCAGCGCAAGGCAGGGCGTCAGGCCCAGCGCCTGGGCCGCCCTGGCGTAGCCCAGCTCGTAGGACTGGTGGGACAGGAACAGGTAATCCGCCGCGGCGGGGCACAGATGCACGGCGCACAGAGCGGCGACGACGGAGATGTAGCCGTCCACGGCGGCGGCGATCCCCTCGTGGGCGCAGCCCAGAAACGCGCCGGTCATGGCGGCGATGTCCAGCCCGCCCACCTTGTGGAGCACGTCCAGCACGTCGTTTTTGTCGGGACGGTGCAGCGCCAAAGCGCGGCGCAGCACCTGCTTCTTCCGGTCAAAGCCCTCGTCGGTGAGGCCGCCGCCCCGGCCGGTGACAGTCTCCACTGCCGCGTCCAGCAGCACCGAGAGCACGGCGGCGCTGGTGGTGGTGTTGCCGATGCCCATTTCGCCGATGCCCAGCACCGAAATACCGTCGGCTTTCGCCTGCGCGGCGGCCTCCATGCCCACCGCCAGCGCCTGAAGCGCTTCGGCACGGGTCATGGCGGGCTCCGCCGCCATGTTGGCGGTGCCGTAGCGCACCTTGCGGTTCACCACGGCGGGGCAGGGCACGTCCACGGCGATACCCACATCGTACACCGTCACGTCGTCGCCGAAGGTCTGGGCCAGCGCCGACATACCGGTCTTGCGGCGGGTCATGTTGACGGCCTGCTGCACCGTGACGGACTGGGGCGCGCAGGACACGCCCTCCGCCACCACGCCGTTGTCGGCGGCGAACACCGCCACGCGGCACTTTTTCACCTCCGGGCAGACCTGACCGGTGACGCCCGCCATGCGGACGGCCATGTCCTCCAGCTTGCCCAGACTTCCCGGCGGCTTGGCCAGCTCCGCCTGACGGCGGCGGGCGGCGGTCATGGCGGCTTCATCCGCCGGGCGGATGGCCGCGATATAGGCTTGCAGTTCCTGTTCTGTCATCGTGTGATCTCCCCCAGATAGCCCCGCGCCGCCAGCCAGTCAAGGGACGGGGCGCAGTTCATGTTTTCGATGGTAAAGGTGGCGGCGGGACAGGCCGTCAGCAGGGCGTCCAGCGCCTGCTCCATGGGGATATTGCCCTCGCCCAGCGGGTTGTGCAGATCCCAGTCGCCAAAGTTGTTGTGGATGTGGACGTGCCGCAGCCAGGTCGCCAGCGGCGCGATCCAGTCCATGGGCGGCGTCTTGCTGACGGTGGTGTTGGCGTGGCCCACATCAAGGCACACCCCCAGACGGGGATCGTTTACGCCCTCCATGATGGCCGCCAGCATGTCCGGGCCGTCGTCCATGACGTTTTCCAGGGCAATGGTCATGTCTTGGGGCACCTCCGGCAGAAAATCCCGCCAGAAGCGCACCGACTGCTCCACGAACCACTCCGGAAAGTAGACGAAGGGGACATACCCGTCGTGTATGACAACGTGATTTATCCCCAGCCGCCGGGCCATGGCGATGGTCTGGCGGTAGCGCTTCACCGCGATGTCCCGCACCAGCGGGTCGATGGCGCTGGGATGCAGCTCGGCAAAGGGCGCGTGGAGCCACAGGCGGGCAATATCCGCCGTTTCCGCTTCCGCAGCGGACACGGCGGCGCTGTCCTCCAGCGCTGCCGCCATGCAGAAGGCCGTGACCTCAAAGCCCAGAGCATGGCGGCGGGCCAGCTGGGCGGCGGCGCTGTCGATGCCGGACAGATGGAGTTTTTCGCGCAGGTGGGCGCGGTTCATGGGCAACACCTCTTTTCTGACAGTATAGCATGGTCGGGGGAAAAAGGAAAGCGGTACGTTTTGGTCAACGTACCGCACGACCTGTCATTGCGTACTTGGCCCCCTCTGTGAGGGGGCTGTCGAGCGCAAGCGAGACTGGGGGAGAGAATTCAATTTTTTTATTCTCTCCCTCCGGCGCTTCGCGCCACCTCCCTCTCAGAGGGAGGCATCGTTCGGATTTCCGTGTGCGCTCACACTGGACAGGTTCTTTATTCGCCGACGGCGTAGCCGCCGCCAACGTCCTCGCCCAGATCGCAGGTATAGACCCAGCAGATCACATCGCCGTCCTGCAAGGTGTAGCCGGAGCAGCCGTAGTTGGGGAACTCCCCGTTGACGCTGTACATCCAGCCGGACAGCTCCCCGCAGTCGAACTCATAGAGCTGGGCGATGCCCTCGATATAGGCGCTGTTGTACAGGGGCGACCAGCTGGACTCCATGGCGATGCCGTTCTCCCGGCACAGGCGCTGGAGCAGGTCGAAGGCCGTCTCCCCCTCGGTGAAGGAGAGCTCCGTCTCCGGCAGGATCACGCCGTCATCGGGCACGAAGTCCGCCTTGGCGGCGTTGAGCTGGTCAAGATTGTCCAGAATGGTGGCGCAGGAGATGGAGACGGTGCAACTTCCCGCCGTCTGTTGGGCCTGCCCGCCGCAGGCGGACAGCAGCAGAAGCAGGAGCAGCAGCGGCAGCAATCGTTTCATTCGGCTCATAGCGGCGCTCCCTTATGCGGTCTTTTCCGAAGAATCCCAGCGTCCGGCGGTCAGATAACTGTATAGGTTCTGCATATCCGTGATCGTTATCTTGCCGCTTTCATTCATGTTAGCTTGCTTGATCTCCGCAGGCGAAAGTTTTTCTATCTCATTGCAGTGTTCATACAACCGCTGCAAATCGTACACATCCGTCACGCCGTCGTTATTGGCATCGCCCCGAACAGTCAACCCTATCGTCACCGAAACGGCATCCGCATCCGGTCTCTGGTCCGCACTCTCCGGGCCGTTGAAGTACAATACCGGTGTGTATGTGATTTTCCTCGCGTTGAATTTACTCGTCAGCGGCTCGGTGCTCCACTCGGCGCAGTCGGCGACGCTGCCGGCGGGTATGGTGCGGCTCACGCCGTTGGCGTAGGTCACCTTCAGCTCCATGCCCGTGGGGTCAAAGGTCTCACCCGCGCCGTAAACCATCTTTTTCGGGTTTGCTGTTGCTTCCATCTTCGTCACCGCGCTGGTCAGTGCCATCAGATAGCCGGAATCGTTCTTGAAGTACAGCGTACCGTACCGGTCCGCGATGGGGGAGCAGATGGCATACGCGGAATGTGCGCCCGCCGGCGTAAACAGGGGATAAGCCACGGTGTGGCCGTCCTCGGTATCCAGGTTTTCCAGCTCCGCGCTCATCTGGCCCGGCTTGTCCTTCAGCACCCGCAGCACACCGGGCGTAAAGTTGTCAATGAAATAGACGTAGGTGTATCCATCCACGTTTTCGTAGGCCGTGGTCAGCAGGCCGGAGGTCTGGGGATAACCCTTCGTCTCCACCCGGTAGGCAATCTTCCAGCTCGTCAGGTCGATCACCGTGATGTTGTGGCCGGAATAAGCGGTAAACTGGCTGCTTCCCGACACGCCCACATAGGCCCGGCCCTTATATACCACCGGGGTAGAGGTGCTCATGCCGCCCAGGGGGACGGCCTTGGACTGGGCGGCGTCGATCCTGCCGTCTTCCCCGACGACCTCGCTGTACAAATACCCACCCTTGGAGGTGAAGTATATCCGGCCGTCCACATAGGTAATGCTGGAGCGGATATCCCCGGCATAGTCGGTCTTGGCGTCCACCAGCGCGCCGGTGGCCTTGTCCAGCACCAGCAGCTTGCCGGTGGGACTCTTGTAACCACTTTCTCCGTCGTCGGTTCCCACCATCACATACTTCTCATTGACGTAGGCCCCCGCCCAGTAGTAGCCGCCCTTGGTGGTATAGGTCCAGCGGGCCAGCTTTGTCTCGTCTGCTCTGGCGGGGTCCTCATCGGTGACGGACAGGCACACAAGGTTGGCCTCCGCCGTCTCGCTCTCCCAGAAGCCCACGTAGATATACCCCTGGTCGTCATAGGTAATGGGGCAGTTGGACTGGTACCGGCCGCCCAGCGGGTCCGTATAGAGCCACAGGGACTCCAGCGTGGCCGCGTCAAAGGCCTCTACCTTGCCGCCGTCCAGCGCCACAAACAGCATGCCGCCGCCATAGGTGGGCGGAATGATGGCGTAGGAGGGTTCTCCGGACATCTTTTTCTGGGCCACCGTCTTTCCGGTAAGGGCGTCCACCTTATACAGTATGTCGCCGCCGGAGACGATGAGATAGTCGGCGTCACCCTGCGTAATGAGGATTGGACAGCTGGCGGCCACCCTTTTGTCGTAGCCATTGCCGATCTTGGTGGCCCAGCTGAGGACCGCCTCATCCCGCTTGACGGGCGTTTTGAAGCTCACCACGCCGTTGTTTTCGTCATTGCCCCGGAAGGAGGGCCACAGGGACGATACATTCCCGCCGGGCGTACTGGGGACAGCCGCCGCCAGCGTGATAGGCAGCTCCGGGCTGTCCGCCGCTGCGGTAAAGGTCTCACTCTTGCCCACATACCCGGCGCAGGTGGCCACGTAGGTGTAGTCGACGCCCTCCATCAGCTGGAATTTTCCATCGCTGCCGGGCCAGACACGGGAATTGTCCCGGCTGTCATAGATGGCCACCAGCGCACCCACAGGCGACACATTGACAGTGGTAGGGACCAGGCCCTTCTTTTTTACCGTAACGGTGTAATGATAGGATTTCGCATCTCCGCTGCCGGCAGAAAGAACGAACGTCTCCTCTGCTTTCGTGGAATCCAGCGTCAGCGTATGGGGCGATGTGATCTCCTGACCATCCAGCAGGATGGTATATCCGGTAAAAGACGTGACATCCAGTGTCATTTCCTTTGTACCGGCCTCGATGTTTGCTTCATATGCGTATATGTCTCGTTTGAACGTGGGCTTCAGGACCGCCTTGCCGTTTACCGTCAGCGCCACTCTTTTCAGGGTCAGCCTTCTGGTAAAGGTCACGGTGTATGTCTCTGTCTCTGTGCCGTCTGGAGATGTAACCACCACCGTCAGCTGGTGGGCAGCAGAACCATCCATACCCTTAATAACCAGTGTGGCGGTCTCGTTGTTCACGGGCTCGCCGTTTACCCTAACGGAACAACCCTCCGCCGCGGAAGCCCAGGCGTAAGCCGTAGAGTAAACATCGTCCACCCAAGCGGAAAACTCCTTTTCGCCGGAAGCAATTTTTTCCGCCGTATTCTCCAAATAATGGTAGCTGTTTTCCCAATCGTTTCTGCTTGCCAGCCGAAGTTCCTTCAGCAGCGGGGTACTGCTGTCGGCGTCGGTGTCATCCGGCGTCTGCTGGGGCTCATCCTGCCCCTCCTCCTGCGCCGTCTTCTCCTGAGGTGTAGTCTCTTCCTTCTCCTCCGGCTCTTCTTTCTCCTCCGTCAGCGGCACGTCGCCTGTGACGGTCTCCGCCGCCGCGTCGGTCTGCGCCGTCTGCGCCGCGTCCTGACTGGCCCACACGGTGGCAGGCAGCAGGCTCAGGGTCATGACCAGCGCCAGGACCAGGGATAGTATGCGTTTCTTCATCCGTTCTGCCTCCTTAGTACATGCATCGGAACCATTTCTGATAAAACCGCTGCCAGGGCTTCAATTTCTGGCGGAAGCGCCGCAGCGTGTCGGCGGCGAACTGCCGCATGGTCTGACGCTGGGTCTCGGTGATGGGGTGGGCGCTGTAACGGGCCTCGGCGTTCAGCCAGGCCAGGGCTTCCATGTCCACCGTCTCGCCCGCCCAGGCGGACACCGCCGCGCTCTCCGTCAGCAGCGAGCGGTTCTTCCGTTTCAATCCGCCCCGCCACATCAGCTCCATGGCGTAGGCAAACAGCGCCGCCGCGCCCTCCCTGGGGTCGGGGTCGTCAAAGGCCACCTGCCGCTTCCGGCATATCTTTCCGCGCCGCAGGATCACCAGCACCGCCAGCAATACCAGCGCCAGAATCAGTAAGAGAATTAGCCACCGGCCCATGTGCAGCGCGGAAAAGCCGCTCTGCACCGTGCTGGCGAACTCCTTCCAGATGGTGATCACCTGGGGCTCGTCGTTGGGCCGGTCCACCGTCTCCACCGTGCTGTGGCGCACGGTGTTGTTCTGGTTTCCGTCGCCCTCCTGGGCCTGGGCCCCCGTCAGGTCGGCATTCTCGTCCGGCTGGAACCACCGCCAGTCGGACTCCGCCATAAGGTTCAGATAGGGCTGCGCCGTCTCGAAGGGCACCCAACCCGCGCCGTCTTCGTAATACTCCGCCCAGGCGTGGGCGTCGTTGCCGGTCAGGGTCAGGGTGGTCTCGCCGCTCTTGCCGGACACCATGTCCGGCGTGATGAGATAGCCCTCCACATACCGGGCGGGGATGCCGTAGTACCGCAGCATCATCACCGCCGCCGTGGCGTACTGCACGGCGCTGCCCCGGCCCGTCTCCTGCAAAAAGGAGCTGACAGGGTCGGCGTCCCCCGTGAAGGTATCCGCGCCCTCGTCATACTCCACCGTCTCCGCCAGACAGGCCCTAACACGGCTCTTGGCCTGGTAGGAGGTGATGGACGCCGGGGCTTTCCCCAGCAGCGCCGCCAGCGTCTTCTGGGTGTCCTCCGGAATGGTCAGGTAGTTGTCGTAGACCGTCTGGCGATAGGCGGTCTCCTGAGCCAGATAGTCCTGGAAGTCCGCATCCTCCAGATGCTGGCTCAGCTCGTCCAGCAGCTCATAGGCCCGCGCCGTCAGGTTGCCGGAGGAGGTGTA
>CAKTMW010000002.1 GCA_934574095.1 uncultured Oscillospiraceae bacterium
CCGGTAAAGCTGGCCAGCGGGCCGTCCGTGATCTTCACGGTCTCGCCCACGTTGTACTTCACCACGATCTCGTGCTTTTCCAGCGACATCTGGCGGACTTCCTCATCGGTGAGGGGGATGGCCTTGTTGGCTTCGCCCACAAAACCGGTGACGCCGCGGATGTTGCGGATGATGTGCCACGTCTCGTCGGTCAGCACCATCTTGATGAGCACGTAACCGGGGAACACCTTGCGCTCCACTTCCTTCATGACGCCCGCTTCGGTGACTTCCGTCACGGTCTCCATGGGAATCTCCATGCGCAGGACCATGTCCTCGCAATGGCGGTTGGTCACGGACTTTTCAATGGCGGCCTTGACCGCGTTTTCGTAGCCGGAATAGGTATGGATCACATACCACTTCGCATTATCAGCCATTTCCGATTTCCTCAGAACAGGCCGATCAGCGTGTTGACCGCCAGAACGGCGACCGCGTCGAAGATCCAAATGAACGCGCCGACGATCAGGGAGCACAGCAGCACCGTGCCGGTGTTCTTCATGGTCTCCTTGCCGGAGGGCCACACGACCTTCTTCAGCTCGCTTTTCATTTCGCGGAACCAGCGGCCGCGATCCTTGACTTTCTTTTCTTCAGCCATCGTAATTTCTCCTTCCGATTACTTCGTCTCGGTGTGGACGGTGTGCTTTCTGCAGAAGGGGCAATACTTGTTCAGCTCAAGCTTGTCAGGGGTATTCTTCTTGTTCTTCATCGTGTTGTAGTTTCTCTGCTTGCACTCGTTGCATCTGAGAGTGATTTTCACGCGCATGTAACGGCACCTCCTTATTAGATTAGGTATTCCCTTGTGGGCTACCCGTTTGCCTCCCTGTTGTCGCGGCCGTTCTTCCTCCGCGCCCAAAGCGAAAAAGCGCGCAAAAAGAAAACACCCACTCACAGGTAATGTCCATAATAGCATAGTTTTCTGAGAAGGTCAACCACTTTTTGCGGGATTTTTGGAGGATTTTTGAGGGGCAGTGGGGTCTGTGTTTCACATTGACAAAATTCCGTCCATGTGCTACACTTGTTCCTGCAAGGGTATTACATAAACATTGCGGGGCGGTTGGCCTGATCTCCTCCGAAAGGAGGTGATATCATGCCTGTCACGTTGACCTTCCATTTGTTTGGATTCGTCTTTACATTGAAGATCAAACGCGAAAACCGCCACTCGGCAAAGTGACGGTTTTCTTGAATAAGAAACATTAATTCACAATCCGGGTCAAACCGCTCTGCGGTGTAGTACCCTTGCTTTTATTATACCTGCTTTTCGGCAGATGTCAAGATGCAAACACCTATCTCCCCTTTTCCCTGTTGCGCCGCGGGGCAAAACGCGGTATGATAGACGGGAATATTTCCCCCATCAGGAGGTTTTTTATGAAGATCATGGCCATTGACTACGGCGACGCTCACACCGGCGTGGCCATCTCCGACGCCACCGGTACGCTGGCGGGGTACTCCACGGTCATCGACAGCCGCAAGGCCGACGTGGTGACGGCGGAGCTCTGCCGCCTGATACGGGAGCACGGCGTGACGGAGCTGGTGCTGGGCTATCCCAAGAATATGGACGGCACCCTGGGCCCCCGCGCCGAGAAGTGCGCCGCCTATGCGGAGACGCTGCGGGAGGCCACGGGGCTGAGCGTCGCGTTATGGGACGAGCGCCGCAGCACCGTGGAGGCCCACGCCATCCTGTTCAACAACGGCAAAAACGGCAAGCAGCGGAAAAAGGCCGTGGACGCGGTGGCGGCGTCGCTGATGCTGGAGGGCTATCTGACCCGGAAACGACTGGAGAAGCAGGCATGAGAGTACTGGTGATCGGCGGCGGGGCCGCGGGAATGATGGCGGCGCTGACGGCGGCGGAGAACGGCCACGCCGTGACGCTGCTGGAGCGGCAGGGGCGCGTTGGCCGCAAGCTGATGGCCACCGGCAACGGCCGGTGCAATCTCACCAACCACCACGTCTCCCCCGCCCACTATCACGGGGAGACGCCGGACTTCTGCCGCCACGCGCTGGAGGCCTTCGACGTGGGAAATACGCTGCTGTACTTCGCCGGACTGGGGCTGCTGACCACAGCAGAGGACAGCGGACGGGTATATCCCTTCAGCAACATGGCGGGCAGCGTACTGGACGTGCTGCGGTTCGCGCTGGAGGACAGCACCGTGGATTTACACACCGGCTGCGTGGCGACGGCCATCAAGAAAAAAGGCGACGCCTTCACCGTCCGCACGGAATCCGGCGAGGAATTCACCGCCGACCGGGTAATCCTGGCGGCGGGCGGCGCGGCAGGCGGCAAGGTAGGCGGCGTCATGGACGGCTATCAGCTGGCAAAGGGGCTGGGGCACCACCGCACGGCGCTGTATCCCTCGCTGGTGCAGATCAGGACCGAGCCCACCTACCCCCGCGCACTGAAAGGTGTGAAGGCCGAAGCGGACGTCACCATCCGCCGGGGCGGCGAGACCGTGGCGCAAAACCGGGGCGAGGTGCTGTTCACCGAGTACGGCGTCAGCGGCCCGGCGATCTTTGATATCTCCCGCTCCGTGGCCACCGGCGGCGAGGGACTGACGGTGACGCTGGACCTGCTGCCGGACTGGGAGCAGCGGGAGGTGCTGGACTGGCTGCGGCAGCGGCGCGGCAGCGCGGGAGGCCGCGAGGCGGGCACGTTGCTGACCGGGGCCCTCCACAGCCGCTTGGGCCAGATGGTGTGCAAGGCGGCGGGCTTCACCAACCAGAGCGCCGCCGCGCTCAGCGACGGCGACCTGCGGCGGATCGCGGCGCGGGTAAAGGACTTTGCGCTGCCCATCACCGGCGTGTGCGGCTTCGACCAGGCCCAGGTGACGGCGGGCGGCCTGCGGTGCGATGAGTTCGATCCCCGCACCATGGAGAGCCGCCTTGTGCCGGGCTTCTACGCCTGCGGCGAGGTGCTGGACATCGACGGCGACTGCGGCGGCTATAACCTGCAGTGGGCGTGGAGCAGCGGGAGAGTGGCCGGCCGGGGCATTTGAATCAGATATTGGGTTGTGTGCGTAGGCGGGCGGGGTAGAACCCCGCCCGCCGTTTTTTATAAATATCTGCATAGGCAAACGGGAGGGGCAGAGCCCCTCCCCTACACACCATTCATAGCGCATCGGCAGTTCACAAAAATTTCCCCTTTTCGTGATTTTACAAAAAATTCACACTTCCCTATTGACAATTCTGACAAAGATGGTAGAATGTAGCTTAGCTAATATCCCAGACAACTTCATACCTTATCAAGAGTGGCGGAGGGAACGGCCCAATGAAGCCACGGCAACCTGTTTTTCAAGGTGCCAAATCCGACGTTGAATCGAAAGATGAGGAAAGCGCAAGAAAGTTCAGCACTCTGTCGGTTCCGGCAGGGCGCTTTTTTGTTGCATATTTCCGAGAAATGAAAGGAGAACAAAATCATGGCAAAGCATCTGTTTACTTCCGAATCCGTTACCGAGGGACATCCCGATAAGATCTGTGACCAGATCAGCGACGCCGTTCTGGACGCCATCTTCGAGCAGGACCCCAACGGCCGCGTGGCCTGTGAGACCACCGCTTCCACGGGCCTGATCCACATTATGGGCGAGATCACCACCTCCTGCTATGTGGATATTCCCAAGATCGCCCGCGAGGTGATCCGCGATATCGGCTACGACAACGCCACCTATGGCTTTGACTGCAACACCTGCGCCGTTATCACCAACATCGACGAGCAGTCCGGCGATATCGCGCTGGGCGTGGACAAGTCTCTGGAATCCAAGGAGGCCGGCCACGACGAGTTGGACAACGGCGCCGGCGATCAGGGCATGATGTTCGGCTACGCCTGCGACGAGACGCCTGAGTTGATGCCCCTGGCCATCTCCCTGGCCCACAAGATGGCCAAGCGCCTGACCGACGTGCGCAAGCAGGGTCTGGTGACCTATCTGCGTCCCGACGGCAAGACTCAGGTCACCGTGGAGTATGACGAAGGCGGCAAGCCCGTCCGCGTGGACACGGTGGTGGTCTCCACCCAGCACGCTGCCGACGTCTCTCTGGAGCAGATCCGCAAGGATATCATCGAGCTGGTCATCAAACCCACCGTTCCCGCGGAGCTTCTGGACGAGAACACCAAGTTCTACGTCAACCCCACCGGCCGGTTCGTCATCGGCGGTCCTCAGGGTGACAGCGGCCTGACCGGCCGTAAGATCATCGTGGACACCTACGGCGGCAGCGCGCCCCACGGCGGCGGCGCTTTCTCCGGCAAGGATCCCACCAAGGTGGACCGCTCCGCCGCCTACGCTGCCCGCTGGGTAGCCAAGAACGTGGTGGCTGCCGGTCTTGCCAGCCGCTGCCAGGTGCAGCTGGCCTACGCCATCGGCGTGGCCCGTCCCGTCAGCGTCTTGGTGCAGACCTTCGGCACCGGCGTGGTGGCCGACGATGTGCTGGAAGCCGCTGTGGAGAAGGTGTTCGACCTGCGTCCCACCGCCATTATCCGCGACCTCGACCTGCGCAAGCCCATCTACCGCCAGCTGGCCGCTTACGGCCACATGGGCCGCGAGGATCTGGGCGTGGCATGGGAAAAGACCGACCGCGTGGAGGCTCTGAAGGCCGCGCTGGGCAAGTAATTTCTCCCTTATTTTCCCAGTTAGTCAAAAGTAACTTGCATTTTCCGCCGCCTTGTGGTATACTGGTTGGCAATATATGCAAGGAGTGATAACATGCATTTGCAGGAATCCGGCGAGATGTATCTGGAAACCATTCTGGTGCTGACCAGCCAGTCGCCCCACGTCCGCGCCATCGACGTGGGCGAGTACATGGGCTATTCCAAGCCCAGCGTCAGCCGCGCCATGGGACTTTTGAAAAACGGCGGCTATATCAAGGTGGATGAGAATGGCTTCATCACGTTGCTGGAGCCGGGCCGCGAGGTGGCCGAAATAATCTATGAGCGGCACACGCTGCTGACGCAGTATCTGACCCGGCTGGGCGTATCGCCGGAGGTGGCCGCCGAGGATGCCTGCAAGCTGGAGCATGTGATCAGCGACGAATCGTTCCAGGCCATCAAGCGCCACGCGCACCTGGGCGCAGGAAAGTGAAAAAAGATTCCCTGACTTGGGTCAGGGAATCTTTTTTTGCTATTTCACTTCCACCCTTGGCCCCGGACGGTACTCCTCCGCCAGCACCCGGATGGCGATGCTCCCGGCGGAAAGCTCCGTGAGCCGCCCTTGCAGGCTCTCTGTTTTCTCGGCGGGCAGGGAGATGGACAGCACCACGTCCGCGCCGTAGGCTACGTCGTCGATGACGCCGGACTGGCCCTCGATCTCCAGCTTCACCCGCTCGAAAAGGGGATAGGTGCAGGGCACCTCCACTCTGGCCCACGCGCCCATCACCGCCACGCCGGAGGCGATCAGCGCGTCCTTGGCCCCCTTGGAATAGGCGCGGGTCAGACCGCCCGCTCCCAGCAGGATACCGCCGAAATACCGGGTCACCACGCAGCAGACGTTGGTGACCTCCTCCCGCTCCAGCACCTTCAGCATGGGCTGACCGGCGGTGCCCTGGGGCTCGCCGTCGTCGCTGTACCGGGCGGTGGTGGGGCCGACGCGGTAGCACCAGCAGTTGTGGCGGGCGTCGTAGTACTTGGCCTTCATGTCCTTGATGTACTGCTGAGCCTGCTCCTCCGTCTCCACCGGCCAGATGTGGCTGATGAAGCGGGAGCGCTTTTCCATGAACTCGCTGTCCGCCGCCTGAAAGGGAACCTTGAACTCACTCATTCCCAGTCCTCCTTTGGCGGCTGCCAGCCCTCGATATAGTCCTTCAGCTGGCCCAGCAGCCGGGGGTTGCACACGGCCACCACGTCCACCGTGGCGGCGTACTCCACGCTCTCCACCTTGGCCTCACGGTACAGGCTGTCCAGCGCGCCCGCCTTGTCGTAGGGCAGGTGCAGCGTCACCCGTTTGGTGCCCTTGTCCAGCTTTTTATCGATGAGCGCCAGCAGGCCGGGGATGCCCTCCCCTGTTTTGGCGGAGATGGCTACGGCCTCCTCCTCCTTGGCCCGGTCGCCGGGGAAGCTGAGGTCGGACTTGTTATAGACCCGGATGCAGGGAATGGTATCGGCCCCCAGCTCGCGGATCAGGCGGTCCACGGTCTCCGCCTGCTGCCGCCACTGGAGATTGGACGAGTCGATGACGTGCAGCAGCAGGTCGGCGTACTCCAACTCCTCCAGTGTGGCCTTGAAGGCCTCCACCAGCTGGTGGGGCAGCTTGCGGATGAAGCCCACCGTGTCGGAGATCACCACGTCCAGCGTATCGCTGACGGTCAGCAGACGGGTGGTGGTGTCCAGCGTGTCGAACAGGCGGTTGTTGGCGGGGATATCCGCGCCGGTGATGGCGTTCAGCAGCGTGGACTTGCCCGCGTTGGTGTAGCCCACGATGGCCACCACGGGGATCTCGTTCTTGCTGCGGCGCTGGCGCTGGGTGGCGCGGACACGGCGCACCTCCTCCAGCTCCGCCTTCAGCTTGTCGATCTTGCGGCGGATGTGGCGGCGGTCGGTCTCCAGCTGGGTCTCGCCGGGGCCTTTGGTGCCGATGGGGGAGCCGCCGGTGCCGCCCTGCCGCTCCAGATGGCTCCACATACCGATCAGCCGGGGCAGCAGGTACTGGTACTGGGCCAGCTCCACCTGCAAGCAGCCCTCCTTGGTTCTGGCCCGCTGGGCGAAAATGTCCAGGATCAGGCCGCTGCGGTCGATGACCTGCACGCCCAGCAGCTCGGTCAGGACGCGGATCTGCGACGGCGACAGGTCGTTATCGAAGATGACCATGGTGGCCTGCTCGTTGTCCACCATGCGCTTGACCTCCTCCACCTTGCCCTCGCCGATGAAGCTGTGGGGGTCGGGCTTCTCCCGGCTTTGCAGGATGATGCCCGCCGTGTCGCCGCCGGCGGTGTCCACCAGCTCCGACAGCTCCATCAGGCTCTCCTCGTCGGCGCTGTCGTCGCCCAGTACCGGCGAGCGCAGACCCACCAGCACGGCGTGGTCACGGGATTCCTTGTTGTTTTCCAATGTCTTACGTTCCATAATACCCTCGGTCAAAATAGATGAAAAATGAATTTGCACCTATTATATACGGTTTTCCGGCGATTGTAAACGGGCAAAAAACGGGGTGTCTATGCACATAGCATATTGTATTCTTTTTTCAACAGTGGTATAGTGTAATTGTTGTAATATGCACAAAAACATTGCGACAGGAGGAGAGTTTATGAAGAAACGCATCATAAGCCTGTTGATGGCTCTGCTGATGCTGACCAGCCTGCTGCCCACCGCCGTGTGGGCCGAGGGCGACGCCCCGGAGCAGACGGCGGCTGCCGCCATGGATGGCGGCGCGGCGGAGCAGGAGCCTGCGGCACCGGAAACCCCGGAGACGCCCGAAGCTCCGGAAGCTCCCGTGGAGCCTGAACAGCCCGCCGCGCCGGAAATACCGGAGACACCGGAGACCCCCGCCATACCGGAGGAGCCGGAGGTCCCCACCGTTCCCCAGACGCCCGCGGATGAGACCCAGGGCGAGGACGAGGGGATCAGGGTGGAGGCCAGCAGCGGCCAGTGCGGCGCTGATGTGTATTGGTCGCTGGACGATAATGGTACGCTGACCATTTGGGGAACCGGTCCCATGACCAACTTTACCTATACCGATAACGATGAAAGCAACCGCCCGTGGCATTCCGAACGCGAATCCATCCGCAAGGTGGTCATCGAGGAGGGCGTGACCTCTATCGGTAATTTCGCTTTCAGCTTCTGTAATGTGGGGGAGGTCACGATTCCCAGCACAGTGACCTCCATCGGAAGACGTGCTTTCATGGGGACGCCCCTGTCATCCGTTGTGATCCCGGAAGGTGTAAAGACTATTGGCGAAAATGCGTTCTGGCGCTGCACCTCTCTGCAAACCGTCACCGTTCCCGCCAGCACGACAGAACTCGGCAACCACGCCTTCGACACAGGAGAATACTATGACGGCAGCTATCACACGCAGTTGACCGACATCTACTATGGCGGCAGCAGGCAGCAGTGGTATGACGCCGGCGGTGGCGACGCTGCCCCCATGGTTGTGACCATCCACTATAACGGCGCCACCGGCGACATCATCGACGGCGGCCAGTGCGGCGCCAACGCTTTCTGGAAGCTGGACAAGACCGGAACGCTGACCATCTATGGCTCCGGCGCGATGTGGGACTATCCCACCAGCGAGGATGACAGCTGGTGGATGGACTGGGCGCTTCCCTGGAAGTACTACTATGAGGCAATTTCCCGCATTGTGGTAGCGGAGGGCATCACCCACATCGGCGCATATGCTTTCTACTGCACCGACAACGCCACCGCGCTGTCGCTGCCCGACAGTCTGACCTCTATTGGTCGGGCAGCACTCTGCGGTTTTGGCGGAACAGAGATCATTGTTCCGGACAATGTGACGTGCATTGATAATTTTGCCTTCAACGGCTGCGACAATCTGAAAACCGTCTCCCTGCCTGCCGGATTGCAGAATATCGGCATCTGCTTCATTGAGTGCGATGCTCTGAAAACCATCAACTTCGGCGGCACGATGGAACAGTGGCTGGTCTGCGGCGGCGGCGAAAGCACCTTCCCCGCTCAGACTCAGGTGGTCTGCGCAAGCGGTACGCTGTCTCGAAACGGCAAGTGCGGCAACAACCTGACATGGACGCTGGACAGCAGCGGCAAGCTGACCATTTCCGGCACCGGCGATATGTCCGACTACACCCATGATTTTGAGAACAACATCCGCACGTCTCCCTGGGCGGATTACCGCTCCATGATCCGCAGCATTGAGATCGGCAGCGGCGTGACCCGTATCGGCAGCTACGCCTTTGAGGACACCAACATCACCAGCCTGACAATCCCCGGCAGCGTAACGGCCATCGGGGACTACGGTTTCAACGGCAACCGCTATCTGGCGGAGCTGACGCTGCAATCGGGGCTGAAAAGCATCGGTAAGGAAGCTTTCTCGTGGAGCAAGCGGCTGACCACCGTGACCATCCCCAACGGTGTGACCACCATTGGAGAGGAGGCCTTTGTTCACTGCTGGGCTTGGCCGCCCAAGGCGGACACCTATATCGGCCTGTCTACCGTATCCATCCCCGGCAGTGTGACCAGCATCGGGAAAAATGCGTTTGACGATAATCAAGAGCTGCTGACCACCGTCAACTTTGACGGCACGCAGGAGCAGTGGAACGCCATCGGCGGCAAGGATTCCGGTATGCCCGACACCGCCACCATCAACTATGTCACCGTCGTCGGCAGCGGCAGCTGCGGCGCTGGCGTGACGTGGTCGCTGACCAGCACCGGCGTACTGACCATCGGCGGCTCCGGCGCTGTGACCCAGATACCGTGGCAGAAAGAAACGGTCACCGAGGTCGTCGTCTTTGAGGGCGTCACCTCTCTCTGCAACCACGCATTCACCCGGCAGCCCATCACCCGCGTGACGCTGCCGGACAGCCTGACCGCCATCGGTACAATGGCCTTCGCCGGATGCCAGATGGAGGAGCTGTACCTGCCCCGGAACCTGAAAACCGTGGGTGTCGAGGCGTTCGCTGGCTGCGCCAAACTGAAGTATCTGGACATGGACGAGAACTGCGCCGTGGCGCTGGGCGATATGGCTTTTGAGGAGTGCAGCGCGCTGGAAGCCGTCCACCTTTCCGCCAACATCAAGCTTGGCGACGGTGTGTTTGTCGGATGCGGCAATCTGGAAGAAGTCCTCTTTGAGGGCAGCGGCAAGCAGTGGCTCGATCTGCGAAGCGGTCTTAACTTCCATGTGGTAACATTGGAATGCAGGGGTGGCGGCTTCGGCAGCGGCAAGTGCGGCGATAACCTGACATGGGAGCTGGACGGCAGCGGTCTGCTGACCATCTCCGGCACCGGCAGAATGTATGACTATCAGGACACAGAGGATGATACCCCGGAGGGACCGAACTCCCCGTGGACCTTTACCGCCGACGGAACGTTTTTGACCCCGTATATCCATGAGATCAAGATCAACTACGGCGTGACCCACATTGGCGATACGGCGTTCAAATACTGCCACTACGTGGATGACATCACCATTCCCGGCAGCGTCACCTCCATTGGTGAAAGCGCGTTCCGTAGATGCGATATTCTCCGCAACGTTACGATCCCCAACACCGTCACTTCTATCGGCGCAAATGCGTTTCTTAACGACGATCGTCTGTCCGCTATCTACTTCTCCGGCACAGAGTCCCAGTGGAATACGCTGAGCCAAAATATCGGCCTTCCTGACGGCGTGAACATCGAGTACGTCAAGCTGGGCGTGATCGTTACCGACGGCGACACACCGGATGTCACCGATGTGGCGTCGCTGTACGACCATCTGGTCGGACAGGCCGAAACCGAATACACCCCGCGGCAGGAGCTTGCCGCGGATGTGAACCAGGACGGCGAGATCGACGTGTACGACCTACAGCGGCTGTATGAGGCGGTGAACCGAATCAACCCCCTGTGACCGCGCCGCAAAGGGGCATCCATCATCAGCACGACAAAGGGCAGGTTCTTCCGGACCTGCCCTTTTCACGGCCCCCGCGGGCGACTGACCGGCGGTCCTCTGCGCAAAAAAAGACCTGCATCCATGGGATGCAGGTCTTTCATGTGTCTTGTTAGCCCTCCAGGCCGAAACGCTTGTTGAACTTGGCAACGCGTCCGCCGGTATCGACAAGCTTCTGCTTGCCGGTGAAGAACGGGTGACACTTAGAGCAGACTTCCACGCGAATATCCTTCTTCGTAGAACCTGTCTCAATCACATTACCGCAGGCGCATTTGATAGTAGTCTGCTGATAATTGGGATGGATTCCTTCCTTCATTGCTCTGGTTCACCCCTTTCCGGTACACTTGTCGTTCGGTTTTACCCATAAACGCAACTGTGATAATACCACACCTTGCGGCAAATTGCAAGCACTTTTTTACAATTTCACCGTGGAATTTGTGTGGAAGAAGTACAAAAGCTTTTCCGCCACGTCTTTTTCCAGCACCTGGCCCAGGGCCAGGGCATACGCCTCCAACTGGGGACGGTAGCCCTCGGCCCGCTGGGATTGCTGCTGGGGGGTGACGCGGTCGGTCTTGAAGTCCACCACCACCAGCCCCGACGGCGTTTCAAAGGCGCAGTCCACCACGCCCTGGAGCATCAGCTCCTCCCCCGCCGCCTGGGGGTCGTACAGGGCGGCGTCGGTCAGCAGCGTGAAGCGGTACTCCCGCCACACCTTGTCCGCGCCGCGGATACGCTCTGCCAGCGGGGACGCCAGGAACCGGGCCACCATGGCGCAGTCCACCGCTGCGGCCTGCTGGGCCGTCAGCAGACGGCGGGCGGCCAGCTTTTCCACCTCCGCCGCCACCGCCGAAGGGGTGGCGGGGGTGCGGAAGTCGATGTACTGCATGACGGCGTGGACGGCGGTGCCCTTTTCCGCCGCCGTCAGACCGGCGGTCTCCCGCAGGAACAGGGGCTTTTCAAACAGCACCGGGCGGCGGCGGGTGGGCGCGCCCTGGGCGATCTCCTCGTCGATGGCGCGGCCCTTCAGCTGGGTGGCCGTCACCTTGCCGGGGGTCAGGGCGGCGCGGGAATGGCCGTAGACCCACTCCAGCGGCGCGGGGTCGAAGGGCGGCGGCGCGGCGGCGCTGTCCGGCAGCACCACGCCGTCCGGCCGGGAAGCGGGGGCGTTCAGGGCGGCGGGGTTGTCCCACAGGAAGACCCGCCATCCGCCGTCCTCGGCGGTCAGCGCCGGGGTGGGAACGCCCGCCCACCGGCACAGCCCGGCCCCCTGGGCGGTACACAGCAGCGGCAGCAGCACCCAGTCCCCCAGACATTTGCCTGCCGCCACCGCCTCCGGCGGCGTGGGGTCTCCCGCCACGCCCGCCAGATCGGCCACCCGCTTGCGGGCGTTGCGCAGGCAGTCCACGGCGATCATCTTCTCCTGGGCGCGGGTCATGGCCACGTAGAGGATGCGCATCTCCTCGGATTTGCTCTCCCGCTGCAATTGCAGCGCCACGGCGGTCTTACTGACGGTGTCGTAGCGGATGCTGCGCTCCCGGTCCACGCACTCCACGCCCAGCCCCAGGGTGGGATGGACCAGCACCGGCTCCTGGGTGTCGCGGGGGTCGAACCGCTTGCTGAGGTCGCAGAGGAACACGATGGGGAATTCCAGGCCCTTGGACTTATGGATGGACATGATGCGGACGCCGCCCACGCTCTGGCGGGTGGAGAGGTCCGGCGCGTCGCCGTTTTCCAGCAGCGTCCGCAGGTGGGCGGTAAAGTCGAAGAGGCTCTTCTTCCCCGCCCCGGCCATCTGGCGGGCGTAGGTATACAGGGCCGTCAGGTTGTCCTTCCGGGCCTGACCGCCCGGCATGGCCCCGAACACCGCCATCACGTGGCAGGCCCCGTAGATATGCCACAGCAGGTCGTCCACCGTCTCGTCGCAGGCGGCGGCGCGGAGGGTCTCCAGCGTGTGCAGAAACGCCTGGGTATCGGGGCTTTCGTCCAGCAGCAGGGCGTCGTAGTAGTCGCCGTCCTTTTGCAGGGCGCGGATGGCCGCCAGCCGGTCCGGCGTGAAGCCGAACAGGGGCGAGCGCAGCACGGAGATCAGCGGCACGTCCTGCCGGGGGTTGTCGATGACTTGCAGCAGCGACCACACCACGGCGATCTCCACGGCGGAGAAGAAGTCGCTGCTCTCGTCGGCGGCGCAGGGGATGTTCTCCGCCGCCAGCGCCGCCGTGAAGGCCTTCAGGCGGCTGCGGGGCGAGCGCATCAGGATCACGAAATCCTCCGGCGTACAGCGCCGCAGGCCGTCCCCGTCGGTGACGCCGTAGCCTGCATCCAGCATCTCCCGGATGCGGCGGGCCACGAAGCGGGCCTCCACCGCCGTGCGGTCGAAGCGCTCCTCCTCGGTGTCGGCCACGTCGATGAGATGGAACTCCGCCGCCGTGTCCCCGTGGGGCGGATAGTACTCCGCGCCGAAATAGAGCCGTTCCTCCGGCCCGTAGTCCATTTCGCCCATCCGGCGGGACATGATGCTGCGGAAGATGGCGTTGCAGCCGTCCAGTACGCTGGGGCGGGAGCGGAAGTTTTTGCTGAGCAGCACCTTGCGGGGCTGGCCGTCCTCCGCTTCAGCAGCGGAAACGTAGGCGTTGTACTTCCGCAGGAAGATGGTGGGGTCCGCCAGACGGAAGCGGTAGATGCTCTGCTTCACGTCGCCCACGGTGAACAGGTTCTGCTCCCGGCGGGAGACGGCGGAGAAGATGCAGTTCTGCACGTCGTTGGCGTCCTGATACTCGTCCACCATGATCTCCCGGTAGCGGCCCGCCACCTGCTGGGCCAGGTCCGTGGGCTGGCCGTCGGCGGTCAGCAGCACCTGGATGGCGTAGTGCTCCTGGTCGGAGAAGTCCATGGCGTTGCGGCGGGCCTTCTCCGCCTGGTAGCGGCGGGTGAAGTCCGCCGTCAGGTCCGCCAACGCCAGCATGGCGGGGGCCATGGCCGACAGGTCGGCCAGATGGTCCGCCTGGGATATCTCAAAGGGGGCGGTCATGGCCTTCAGCGCCGCCTTGCACTGCTTGACAAGGGCCTGCAGCCGCTCCTTCTCCTCGTTTTCGCCCTTGACGACGCCCATGCGGCGGAAGGCGGGCCGCAGAAAGGCCATATCCTTCCAGCTGCCGCAGGCGGCGGCCAGGGCCCGCAGCTGTCCCGCCGTCTCTGCCAGGCGGTCGGCATAGGCGGCGGCTACCGTCTCGTCAGCGATGTCCGCCGCTGACTTTTCCAGCAGTCCGGCCCAGAAATCCGCCTTGGCGGCGGCGTCCTCCATGATGACCCGGCCGTAGGGGGACCGGTCCAGGTCCTCCGGCAGGGTCTCCCAATCCCGGCGCACCTTCTCCAGCCATTCCAGGGGATAGGGATGGCTCTGGAGCTTGCGGTGCAGCTCCAGCACCAGCTTTTCCAGCGCCCGGTCGTCCCGGCCCGCGCCCAGGGTCTCCGCCAGCTGGCGGCGCCGGTCGTCCATACCGGCGTAAAAGTCCTCCAGCACCCGCTCCAGCACCCGCTCCTTCACCATGGCGGCCTCCTGCTCGTCCAGCACGCGGAAGTCCGGCGTCAGGGCGTGGCCGTCGATGGGGGGCAGGCGGTACACATTCTCCCGCAGCAGCGCGGCGCAGAAAGCATCCACCGTCTTGATGTCCGCCTGATAGACCCGGAACAGCTGGCGGCGGAGATGGGCGTCCTCCGGATGCTCCGCCACCCGCTTGGTAAGCTCTGCCGCGATCTTGCCCCGCAGCTCGGCGGCGGCGGCCTTGGTATAGGTGATGATGAGGAAGTCGTCCACGGCGCACTGCTCCTCCATGATGTAGCGGAACAGCCGCTCCACCAGCACCTTGGTCTTTCCGGAACCGGCGGCGGCGGACACCAGCAGGCTGCCGCCCCGGTTTTCCACCGCTGTGCGCTGGTCAAGTGTCAGTTCAACAGCCATGGGCTCCCTCCTCTCCGTTTTCCGTCTCCAGCGCGGCCCACAGGGCCGCCTCGTCCATTCTCCGTATCTGCCGCCGCGTGTCCCGGCCCTCGTCAAAATAGCAGGCGGAGGCAAAGGCACAGTGGGTGCAGGCGCTGTCCTGGGGGCCCCGGACATAGGGGTCGGCGTCGATGTTGCCGCGGGCGATCTCGCCGGTGATCCGGTGCAGCAGGCGGTCCACATACCGGCCCAGATGGCCCAGCTGGGCCGCCGTGGCCAAATCGCCGGACAGGCTGCCGTCCTTCTTCACGCCGATGGGCAGGTAGCAGGGGCTCTCCAGGGCGCTGTGCTCCATGGCCCGCAGCACCTGGGGGTCGCTGAGCACCAGTCCCGTGCGGCGCAGGGCGCTTTGCAGGTCGGCCCGCAGCTTTTCGTCGGTGATGGTGCGCTCCCGGCGCAGGATCACGTCCCGCGCAGGCTGGTACAGTACGCCGCAGGGGACGATGGGATAGCCGAAATACCGCTGGCCCTCCCGCTCCAGCGTGAAGAGGTACAGCAGCATCTGGATGCCCAGACCGTAGCGGACATCGTTGAGGTCGAAGCTCTTTTTGCCGGTCTTGTAGTCCACCACTCGGAGATAGAGCCTGCCGTCGTGGAGCCAGCCGTCCACGCGGTCCACCTTGCCGGACACCGACAGGGCCGCGCCGTCCTGCCGGACGGTGATGGCGGGCAGGTCGCCGTCCCGTCCGCCGAAGCTCAGCTCGAAGGACACGGGGGCAAAATCCGACTGGCGCATCTCCTGGGCGATGCTGGCCACAATGGTATAGGCCGTCTCCCGCAGCCGCGTGAAGAGATAGCGGAAGCGGGCGGACTTGTTGGGATAGTCGTCGATACGCTGGTCGGCGTAGCGGTTCACGTAGTCCCGCACCATGCTCCGCAGCGCATCGTCGGACACCTGGGCGTAGCCGCCCTGCGCTTTCACGTCACGGTTGACGTTTTCCAGCAGATAGTGGAGGAAGGTGCCCACCTCCAGGGCCTCGAAGCCCGCCTTTTTCCGCTCCTTCGCCCGCAGGCCGTACTCCATGAAGTAGCCGAAGTGGCAGGACTTCACCCGGTCGATGCGGCTGGCGGACATGACGATGGTCTGGCCGTACAGGGAGCGCACCGCCTCCGGCGACAGGCTGCCCCGCTCCATGTGCCGCGCCCGCTCCATGGCGGACAGGGCCGGGGCGTAGCGGGGACTCCGGGCAAAGTAGCGCCACAGCTGAGCGTTCTCTCCCGCGGCGCACAGGGCCGTGGCGGGAACGGTCAGGCGGTAGGCCCCGTCCTCCCGCTGCATCCTTGTCCGGGGGAACAGCCGGGTCAGGCGCTCCACCACAAAGGAGGGCCGCAGCTCCGCGCCGGTCACATCGGTGACGCTCCACGAGACGCGCAGCTGCTCCGTGGGCTGGACCAGACAGGCATAGATGTTCTGCAATTCGTTGTCCAGGGCGTCGAAGGTGGCGTCGGACAGGGGGATATCCCGCTGTTGGAGCGCCTGCCGGTCGTCGCTGTCCAGTACGCCGCCGTCCCGGTCGATCTGGGGCAGCAGGTGGTCGTTGGCGCCCAGCAGGAACAGGACGCGGACCCGGTGGCGGTCGTTGCGGGTGATCTCGCTGACCTTCACCTGATCCAGCGTGGCGGGGATGGTGCCCACGCTGTACTGGGTCAGCACCAGACGCAGCAGCCGGGCGAACTCCTCGCCGTCCAACTCCGTGTCCGCCAGAATCTCCACGAACTGGTCCAGCACGCCGCAGAATATCTGCCACAGCTGGGCGTATTCCTCCGCCAGCTGCACCTGTCCCGCCGCCAGCAGGGCGTCGGCCTTGTCCCGCAGCGCCTCCGGCACACCGGCGTCCGCCGCGAATTCGTACAGCGTCCGGGCCTTGTCGCGGGCGGCGGGCCGCTCCTTCAAGCCTGTGGCCAGCGCCAGCAGCGGCAGGCGCACCTTCTCCCGGATGCGGTTGATCTCGGCCAGGCGGACGGCCCGCTCGTCGGTCAGGTCCAGGCCGTAGCCGTCGGGGTTCAGGGTCCAGGGGGTGTCCCGCAGCCACATATTGCCCCGGATGTCCCAGCGGATCACGTAGTTCTCCAGCAGGTCGCACTCCGCTGCCGTCACGCCGGTCATGCCGGTTTTCAGATAGCGGAACATATCCTCATACTCGAAGCCGCCCGTCACCGCGTCCACGGCGGACAGCAGCAGCGTCATCACCGGCTTTTCCAGAATGTCGCTGCGGCGGCTGATGTAGGCGGGGATGCCGTCCCGCCGGAAGACGGACTCCAGCAGCGGGCCGTAGATATCCATGCTGCGGGTGGCCACGGCCATGTCCCGGTAGCGGTAGCCCTGCTGGGCCAGGCGTCGAATTTGGGCGGCGGCGTACTCCACCTCCGTGTAGGCGGTGGCCGCCTGATAGAGGGTCACGGCGTCGGTCTCGTCCTCCCAGGGGTCGTCTCCGCCGAAGAAGCAACGCTCCAAGTGGCCCAGCGGGCTGTCGTCCCGCCGGGTCAGGTAGGTCAGGCGGCATTCCACGCCCGCCTCGCGGGCCATGCGGATGAGCCGCTCCTTCTGGGCGGCGGCGTTCTGGAACTGCTGGCCGGTCCTGTCGCCCAGCAGCGTCACCGTGACGCTGCGGCACCGCCGCAGGGCCTGGGCCAGGATGCTCTCCTCCTGCTTATTGAAGAAGGAGAAGCCGTCCAGATACAGGTCCTTCCCGTCCAGATAGCGGGACTGGGGCAGGCTGTCGTGGAGCTTCTGCACGCGGGAGCGGGTGTCGGTGCCGCCGTGGCGCAGTTTGGCGTCATAGGCGGCGAAGATCAGCGCCACGTCCCGCAGCTTGTCGCCCATGGCCCCCTCCATGTCCGCCACATGGCGGTAGAGGGTCTCCGGCGCGATCTGATAGGCGTAGAACTCATCGGCCAGCGCGGTCAGCTGGTGCAGGAACGCCGAGCGCTGAGACGGGCGGCCGAATACCTTCAGCTGGGTGTGCAGCTCCTGTAAGCACCGGCGCATGGTCAGCAGCTTGCCGCCGTTGTCCAGCGTCACGTCGGCCAGGCCGCCGGTCTCGCCCAGCACGCGGGTGGCAAGGCTCTGGAAGGTCAGCACCTCGGCGCTGCGGCTGGCGGTGGGACCGCAGGCGCGGCACAGGTCCAGCTCCGCCTCGTGGGAGGTGTGCTCCGGCACCAGCAGGACCTGGGGACGGCTACTCCGCTCCCGCTCCATGGTCTCCAGTACCCGCGCCGACTTGCCGCTGCCCGCGCGGCCGACCCAGATGGACAGCATAGGCGTGTCCTCCTTTCGTTTGGGGTGGTCTTTGGGGCTATTATACCGTATTTGGGGGCGTTTGGAAAGCGGCGTGTAGAAAATAAAAAATATCCGACATTTCTCTTGCAAAATGGCGGCTATACTGGTAGCATGGTAGTATCGAAAAAACGACAGGAGAGAGAAACCATGAAAAACTTGAGGAAACGTTTCACCGCAGCGCTGTGCGCCGTGGTGATGGCAGCAGCGCTGCTGCCAGGCCAGGTGTGGGCGGAGGAGCTGACCGCGGCTCCGGCAGAGGAGCCCAGCCAGGCTCCGGCGGAGGTCCAGGCCGTGGAGGAGGAAACGACCGCGGCGGAAGCGGTCGAGGAGGAGCCGGAGGACGCCGTGCCTGAGACGGCGGTATGGCTGCGCTCCGACCCCACCACCCACGAGCTGGTGGAGGTCGACCTGCCTGCGGACGCGGCCACTTCCTGGGAGGATATACTTGGACAGAATATCGCCACGCTGAACGAAGACGGCCTGGGCGAAGATGACGAGTGGATCGAGCGGTATTTCGACCTGGTGACAGTACCCCGGTATGGGTTTGAAATGATAAAAGACAACAGCGACGCACGGTATATCTATAATATCATCATGGCGCTGGCTACCATCAACGCCCCCAGCAACGCCTGGTTCATTCCCTACTCTATCGACAGTGACATCAACTGTTCCCCGGACAACGCCGCCCTGGCGATGCACGCCTTTATCGCGGACTATCCGGAAATGTTCTGGTCCGAGCCGATGTACGGTATCAATGATGCCGGTGACCGCTGTACAGCTGTAGCCATCGTTTATAACAAACACCAGGAAAACGTATTTACCGAACGGGACGCCTTTCTGACCGCCGTGGACGGCATTCTGGCGGGCATGCCCGACGGCAGCGACTATGAAAAGGAACTGTATCTCCATGACACGCTGATCAAAAACGTCATCTATGACATGGACTATGCTGAGGAACAAAACGCCTATTCCGCGCTGGTGAACGGACGGGCCGTCTGCGCCGGGTACGCCTACGCCTTTCAGTACCTGCTGATGCGGGCGGGCATCGAGAGCTATTACGTGGTGGGAAAATCCCACGGCGAGGGCCATGCCTGGAACCTGGCGAAGATCGGCGGCCAGTGGTACTATGTGGACCTCACCTGGGATGACCCTCAGATGAAAGATGAAAACCAAAACCTCATCGAGTCCCCCTACTCTCCCCATTACGCCTACTTCAACATCACCACGGAGATGCTGACACAGGATCACGACCTCTCTGGCCAGCCGGAAAACGTGCCGCTGCCGGAGTGTAACAGCATCAACGCGTTTTATCACAATGTCAACCACAGTATCGTCACCACCCCGGAGGGTCTTATGGACCGGGTCGTAGCCACACTGCGGTACAATCAAGGTGAAGCCCGCCTGTACGCGGACGGCATCGACGCCGCCGAAATTCTGAATTGGTATATAAAGGACAACATCTTCAAAGCAATCTGCAATGCCCTCGGCGCTACCGGGAATATCTCGTTTGGGGGAGGCGTTGCCGGAAACGAATGTGTGCTGATCTTTAAGGGCAGCTTTGTTCCGCCACCTGTTGGCGAGTTGAACGGAATCGGCAATGTGGACATTACGGACATGCAGCTGCTGTATCAATATCTCACCACCGACACCGTTCCCCACGACCAGACAACGCTGTCGTTGGATGCTTTCCTGCAAAACGCCAATGTCAACGGCGACAAGGACGGCGTCATCGACGTCTACGATTTGCAGCTACTGTACGAGATGGTCAACGGACTCGTGTAAAAACAATGGGAAAAAGCGTCCTTGCGGACGCTTTTTCTTTTGATTTGTCTTGTCAAGTCCCGGCGGAGCTGGTACAATATGGAAAAGATCAGCCGGAGGGAGGCGGAACCTATGATCACACGCGGAAAACGTCTGACGGCGCTGCTGTGCGCCGCGGCGATGGCCCTCACACTGCTGCCGGGCCGGGTCTGGGCGGAGACGGCCGCCCTCCCGGAGGAGGATGACTTCCTGTCCGCCTCCGTCACCTGCGGCAACCCCCTGTACCCGGAGCTGGGCGTGGAGGAGAGCGTCTCCTACGACGCGCCGGAGGCGGTCACGCTGGCGGCGGAGGACGCCATCGGCGACGGCAGCACCTTCGCCACGATAGAGGAGGCCGCTGCCTATGTGCGGCAGCAGTTCCGGGCGCGGGAGCAGATGCTGTTCTTCTACACCGGCTATCCGGAGGGCGGCCCCCTGGCCCCGCTGGATGAGGTGGACCAGAGCGCCAACTACACAGAAAATGAGCAGGCGCTGGTGGACGGCGGCGCCAGCCACCAGGATATCATCCAGCGGCGGCGGCTCACCCGATACCTGACCACACTGGTGCGGCAGCAGCTGCTGCCGGAGGCCTTCCGCCACGACCCCAAGGACCCCACCGGCGGCGACTATATGCGCTATCAGTACAGCAAGGTCCGCTACTCCGCGTCGTGGTACGGCGGAGTCTTCGGCGTGACCATCACCTTCACCTATTTCACCACCGCCCAGCAGGAGGCGGAGCTGGACATGGCCACGGCGGAGCTGCTGAACTATCTGGGCGTGAAGGGCATGACGGACTACGGCAAGCTGAAGGCCATCTACGGCTGGGTCTGCGACCACGTGACCTACGACTACGAAAACCTGACGGACGACACGTACCTTCTCATGCGCTCGGCCTACGCCGCCATGATACACAAGACCGCCATCTGTCAGGGCTACGCCGTGCTGCTGTACCGGCTGTCGCTGATGGCGGGTCTGGACGTCCGCATCGTCAAGGGCACCGGCAGGGGCCAGCCCCACGGCTGGAACCTGGTGCGGATGGGTCCCAACTGGTACTTCGCCGACAGCACCTGGGACGCGGGCCGCAAGGGCTGGTCTTGGTTCCTGAAGCCCACCCTGGACTATCACCAGCTGGACGACGAGGACGCGGCCATGACGGTCCGGTACCCTCTGGGCAGCGCGGATTTCTCGCCAGAGGCGCTGGCCGGTGAAAGGGGCAAGCTCAACGGCGGCGGCGACGCCGACGTGACGGATATGCAGCTGCTGTACGAGTATCTGACCACGGACGCCGTGCCGGAGGGTGCGCGGGACGACGGCGTGTTTACCTTTGCCGCCGACATGAACGGCGACGAGTACATTGACGTCTATGATCTGCAGGCGCTGTACGAGACGATCAGCAGCTTGCGGAAAGCGGCAGCGTGACGGCAGCGCAGGCCTGTCCCTCCGCGTCCCCCGCCTCCCCCAATGTCATACAGCGTCAAATTGTAAACTTTTCCCCGTACCCCCGGCGGTTATTGCAAAACGGAGTGAAGCGTGGTATGATATTCAAACTGCCGTTTTCGGCATATTCTGACGACCTTCGTCCCGCCGGGACGCTTGACAAAGGAGACCTCTATGGAAGAGAAACACACCCGTCTGGAACAGCCCCAGGCCGAAACGCCCCCCAAGCGCAGCCTGTGGCCGCTGTTCTTTTTCCCCATGGCGCTTTTGTATCACGAGCTGCTGCTGCGGACCTGCGACCGCACCGTCCCCTTCCTGGACACGGCGCTGGCGTATATCCTGCTGTTCTCCGCGGCGGGCGGCTTTCTGCTGTCGGCGCTGGTGGATATTTTGCCCCAAAAGGCCGCCCACATCGTCACCTACGTTCTGTGCGTGTTCTGGACGGTGCTGACGTGCATTGAGCTGTGCTGCAAGAGCTATTTCAAGAGCTACTGGGGTCTCAGCTTCATCACTCAGATGACCGGCAATGTGGTGGGCAACTTCTTCTCCACCATGATCGAGATCATCCTCAGCCGCATCGTGTTTATCCTGCTGGCCTTCGTGCCGCTTATTGCTCTGATCATCTTCCGCCGCCATTTGCTGCCGGGGAAGGCCCTCAGCGTCCGCTGCCGCGTCATCGCCCTGGCGGTGTTCCTGGTGTGCCAGGCGGCGGGCAGCGCACTGTGCTATACCGGCGAGGACCGGGGCGACTACACCTACAACTACGTCACCGACCGGGCCGTGCCCCGGTTCGGTCTGGCGGCGTCCATCCGGCTGGAGGCCCAGTACGCCGTCTTCGGTCTGCCGGACGCCCCGGTGATCCAGGTGGACGAGCCGGAACCGGTGCCGGACGCGCCGGTGGTCTACGACTATAACAAGATGGAGCTGGACTTCACCGCCACCTCCGATCTGGTGGGCGGCTCCACGCTGGAGAACATGCACAACTACTTCAGCAGCAAGACCGCCAGCCAGCAGAACGAGTACACCGGTATGTTCAAGGGCAAGAACCTGATCCAAATCACCGCCGAGGCCTTCTCCCCCTACGTCATCAGCAAGGAGCTGACCCCCACCCTCTATAAGCTGACCCACGAGGGCTTCGTGTTCACCAACTACTACCAGCCCGGCTGGGGACAGTCCACCACCGGCGGCGAGTTCGCCCACATGACCGGCATCATCCCCACGTGGGTCAACGGCAATCTCAGCTTCTACGCCAGCCATCAGGACTATATGCCCTTCGCCCTGGGCAACCAGTTCCGGGCGCTGGGCTATACCACCGTGGCCTATCACAACAACTCCTACACCTACTACAACCGCCACCTGACCCACCCCAATCTGGGCTATGATTACTACGGTCAGGGCAACGGCCTGACCCTCACCGTCCCCGGCTGGCCCTACTCCGATCTGGAGATGATGGAGCTGACCGCCCCGGCGTATATCGAGGATTACGTGAACACCGGCAAGCCCTTCCACGCCTACTATATGTCCGTCAGCGGACACGCCAACTGGGGCTGGGGCAACGCCATGTCCGCCAAGAACCGGGAGGCCGCCGTGGCCGCCTATCCCGACGCCTCTCAGCCGGTGCAGGGCTACATCGCCGCCAATCTGGAGCTGGAATACGCCCTCACCTACCTGCTGGAGCAGCTGGAGGCCGCCGGCATCGCCGACGACACCGTCATCTGCATGACCGCCGACCACTACCCCTACGCCCTGGTCACCGATGACGTGGACTACTATCAGGAGCTCAGCGGCAAGCAGGACAGCGAGCTGGATATCTCCCGCTACAAGAACACGTGGCTGCTGTGGAGCGGCAGCATGGAGAGCAGCGTCACCGTCAACACCCCCTGCTCCGCCATCGACATTCTGCCCACCGTCAGCAACCTGTTCGGGCTTGAGTTCGACTCCCGGCTCATGTCGGGTCACGACGTGTTCGCCCAGAACTACAACGCCGCCCAGGCCAGCACCTGTATGCCGCTGGTGATCCTGCCCACCAACCGGGGGTACAGCTGGATCACCGCCGCCGGGACCTACGACGCCAAGACCCGCACCTTCACCCCCAATCCCGGCATCACCGTGGCGGACGACTACGTGAAGACCGTGTCCTCGCTGGTGGACGCCAAATACTCCTATGCCCGCCAGCTGATTCAGTATGACTACGCGGGCGTGGTGCTGCACCATCCTCAGGCCACCCACGTGATGGCCGCGCCCCCCAAACCGCCTGCCGCCAGCTCCCCCCTGGGGGATGACACAGCGGAATGAGCCATTCCCATCATGCCGCGTAGCGGCATACCGCAGCTTTTCGCTCTTATCTTTTCTCTCAACAAAAAACTCCCTCGTAAGAGGGAGCTTTTTTTGTCTTTGTTGCCCTTTTGCGGGCAACCCGCCCGGAATGTTCCGCTATGGGTAAAAGGGCAGACCGCCCGGAAATAATGGAGGTAATTCTTATGAGCGATAAGAAACGGCCCGGTATGATCCTGTATTTTGAGCTGCGCAGCGTCTTTGCGCATCTGTCCGGCGAAAACTGCCGCGCTCTGCTGCTGGCCATGATGGACTACGCGGACAACGGCCTTCTCCCCGAACGACTTGACCCCTCGCTGATCTGTGTCTGGGAGCTGATCCGTGCCCGTCTGGACGCGGATGACCAGCGCTACCAGTCCCGTGTGCAGGCCGCCCGCAGAGCCGCCCTGATCCGCTGGCAGGGAACCGATGATGCGGACGCATACGCTCCATGCCAACATAACGAAACCTAAAAAAACAAAACAGAGCCATTCTCAACCAAACGCCCCAAACCCCATTCCGCACACCAACGCACAAAATTGTGGAAAACTCTGTGGAAAACCCACTCACGACGGACCGGCGGGGACATCAGCCCTTGCGAAAGAACACGGTAGGGGCGGGGTTCTACCCTGCCTGCCGTTCAACGAAAATGCCACCGCAAACCGAACGGGAGGGGCAGAGCCCCTCCCCTACGCATCAAGTGCTGTATCAGGCGGGCCGGCCCCGACACGGAGCGCAAACGACCACCCCACCTCATCACCGTGAAAGGAGACATCTATGACCGACTTTGACTGTATTTTCGACCAGCCCCGTCTTGACCAATCGGACGAGGACGGAACGCCCGGCGACGGCCGCGAGACCGTCGCCTTCGACGAGGACGGCCCCGGCTGGTTCGGCGGCTGGGACGACGAGGACCGTGAGCCGGAGCCCATCGACCTGGTCCTTCCCTACCCCAACGAGAAGCAGCAGCGGTTCCTGGAGAGCACCGTCAAGTACACCGCCTTCGGCGGGGCGCGGGGCGGCGGCAAAAGCTGGGCCGTCCGCACCAAGGCCATCCTGCTGGCCCTGGGCTACGACGGCATCCGGCTGCTGATCGTCCGGCGCACCTATCAGGAGCTGGAGAACAACCACATCCGCATCCTGCGGCCCCTGCTCCACGGCATCGCCGAATACCGGGCCACCGACCGCATCTTCACCTTTCCCAACGGCTCCACCCTGGAGTTCGGCTACTGCGCCGCCGACGGCGACATGGACCGCTATCAGGGCGCGGAGTACGACGTGATCTTCCTGGACGAGTGCACCCAGCTGAAGGAGCAGTGGATGCGGCAGTTCTCCGCCTGCCTGCGGGGCGTCAACGACTTTCCCAAGCGGATGTACTTCACCTGCAACCCCGGCGGGCCCGGCCACAGCTACATCAAAAGGCTGTTCATCGACCGGCGCTTCGAGCCCGGCGAGGACCCCGGCGACTATGTGTTCATCCCCGCCCGCGTCACCGACAACAAGGCGCTGCTGGAAGCCCAGCCGGACTATCTCAAGCAGCTGGAGGCCCTGCCCCGGCGGCTCCGTCAGGCATGGCTGGAGGGCCGGTGGGATATCTTCCAGGGCCAGGTGTTCAGCGAGTTCACCGACGACCCCACCCATTACGCCGACCGCCGCTTCACCCACGTCATCCCGCCCTTCGACATCCCCCGGTCCTGGCGGGTGTACCGCAGCTACGACTTCGGCTATGCCAAGCCCTTCTCCTGCGGCTGGTGGGCGGTGGACCACGACGGCGTCATCTACCGCATCCTGGAGCTGTACGGCTGCACCTCCACCCCCAACGAGGGCGTACTGTGGACGCCGGACCGGCAGTTCGCCGAGATACGCCGCATCGAGAACGAGCACCCCTACCTGCGGGGCCGGGACATTACCGGCGTGGCGGACCCGGCCATCTGGGACGCCAGCCGGGGCGAGAGCATCTACGAGACGGCGCTGAAATACCGCGTCTACTTCCAGCGGGGCGACAACCGCCGTGTGGCGGGCTGGATGCAGCTCCACTACCGCCTGGCCTTTGACGCGGAGGGCTATCCGGGGATGTACGTGTTCGACACCTGCCGGGGTTTCCTGCGGACGGTGCCCGCCCTGCTGTACAGCGACACCGACGCCGAGGATGTGGACACCCGCCAGGAGGACCACATCGCCGACGAGACCCGGTATTTCTGTATGTCCCGGCCCATCGCGCCGCCCCGCGGCGGCCAGGCCGCCATGCCCCAGGACGACCCGCTGAATATGCTGGGAAATGCGTAGGGGCCGATGCCCACGCAGTGGAGCGCAGCGGAATGACTGCCCTTGAGATGCCCCCCGTTCGGTGTACGATAATGTCATGAATAAACGGCAAGTAGGGTTTTCGGCCTTGACATATTTTTGTTTTCGCGTATAATAAAGGCAAGGGTAATACTGCGAAGCGGTTTATCCCGTCAAATTAGTGTTTCAAATTTTACTTTGAAAACCGTCACTTGGCAGAGTGGCGGTTTTCGCGTTTTAACTCCATTACACGGATCGAGACGGAAAACCGTCCAATGTGGAATGTAAGCGTTAAAAACATCGCGTCACCTCCTTTCCAGAAGGTGATCGGGCAAAAACCGCCCCGCTTTTTGTATTACCCTTGCTTAGCATATGGTAGCACGTTTGTCGAATTTTGTCAGCAAATCCCTTCCCAGACGGGATGGCGTTCCCGGTGCACCGGCCCTTGAACCGCCTTACCCCTTTTGGGCAAAAGTAAAGCGCTGCCCCGGCGGGCAGCGCTTTTGCGCATGGGCGTTATTTCTCGATGGGCTTCTGGGCGGCGTCCTGCCTCAGATGGTCCTGGGCGGCCTGCATCTGCTCCTGCGAGGCGGAGCGGAACTGGGAACGGGAGGTCTGCACCTCGGACAAGGCGGCCTGAATGGCCTCCTCCGTGCGGCGCAGGGCATCCTCGGTATAGGTGTTGGCCACGCGGTACAGCTCGCGGCTGCGCTCCTCGGCCCGGTGGATGATGTCGGCGCTCTTCTGGCGGGCCTGCTGAATGACCTCGCTCTCGGAAACGATGGTCTTGGCGTCCAGCTCCGCCTGGCGCATCATCTTCTCCACTTCCTTCTTGGCCCCGGCCACATAGTCGTTGCGGGCGGCGATGAGCTCCTTGGCCTTTTTCAGCTCCAGCGGCAGCTTGGAGCGCATCTCATCCAGGATATCCAGCGCCTCGTCCCGGTTGATGGTGCATTTTTCCGCGCTGAAGGCGGCGCTCTTGGCCTCGTCGATCATGGTATACAGCATATCGATCAATCGCTGTACGTCCTTTTCCTCCATGTCAGTGGTCACATCCTTTCATCAATTCCTCCGCCACCGGAGCGGGTACATATTTGGTAAGGGGCTGGCCGTAACGGATCATCTCCCGCGCCATGGTGGAGCTGAAGTGCTCGAACTCCGCCCGTGCGGGCAGCAGCAGCGTCTCCAGCTCCGGCTCGATGCCCTGGTTGATGCGGGCCATCTGCATCTCCGAGTCGAAATCCGTCATATTGCGGACGCCCTTGACGATGATGTGGGCGTTTTTCTGCCGTGCGTAGTCCGCCAGCAGGCCGGAGAACAGCTCCGCCTGGGCGTTGGGGATGTGGGCGATGGACTTCCGGATCAGCTCCAGCCGCTTTTCCTGGGAAAACATGGGCTGCTTCTTGTCGCAGTTGACCATCACGCACATATAGACCTTGTCAAAGCACCGGGCGGCCCGGCTGAGAATGTCCAGGTGGCCCAGTGTGATGGGGTCAAAGCTGCCGGGATAGATGGCGATCTTCATAGGGTGTCCTCATTTCCGCTGCGGTGATAGACGCTCAGCTTGATCTTGCCATACCGGTACTGACGATACAGCAAATAGGGGGGCGCAAGGTCCGGCAATTCCGTCTCCACGGCACTTTCCGCCACAATTATACCATGTTCGCGGCAAATGTCAAATGCCGCGATGTCCTCCAGCGCCTTCACCAGCAGGCCGGAGGCGTAGGGCGGGTCCAGAAAGATCAGGTCGAACTTCTCGCCGCTTTTCAGATAGGCCATGGCGTCGCCGTTTCGCACGACGGCGCTGTCCGTCAGGCCGCAGACCTGTAAATTCTCCCGGATCAGCTTCACCGCGTCGCTGCGCTGGTCGATGAACACGCACTGCTTGGCGCCCCGGCTCAGGGCCTCGATGCCCAGCTGGCCGGTGCCGGCGAACAGGTCCAGCACCCGCCGCCCCTCGATATCAAACTGGATGATGGAGAACAGGCTCTCCTTCACCTTGCCGGTGGTGGGGCGGGTCTCCATGCCCTCCAGCTCCTTCAAGCGTCTGCCTCTGGCAGTACCTGTGATGACTCTCATTTGTCGCCCTCCCTTGGGTCGAAGCATTCAAAGATGGGCAGCGCGCCGGCTTCCTCGGCGGCGGCCATGTCCTCCCGGCTGCGGATGGTCCAACTGAACTCCTGCGCGCCGTACAGGCCGCGGCACAGCTTCACCGACAGCGCCGACCGGTCCTCGAACCGGTAGGCGATGAAGTCCGGCCTTGTGCGGCAGTTCAGCAGCAGATTGCTCAGCACCCAGCGCACCGCGCCGGGCAGGTCTTTTCCGTCGCCGTGGCGGGTGAAATTCTCGCTGAGCTGTCCCCGCACCACGTCGGGCCGGTTCTGCCACAGCCACATGAGACACCGGGGGTCAAAGGACTCCACGCAGTAGTCCACCTTATACTTGTCCAGCAGCTTGCAGGCAGCCGCCGCCAGGGCGTCGGCGTTGCCCCGCTCCGCCTTCAGCTCCACGATCAGCGGGGCCTTTCCGGCGAAGACGGGCAGCACCTCCTCCAGCAGGGGGATGTGGTGCTCGGTGCCCTCCAGCTTGTACTGCCGCAGCTCCTCCGCCGTCAGATCCTCCACCAGCACGTCCGCCCCGGCGGTGCGCTTCAGCGACGCGTCGTGGATCACCGCCAGATGGCCGTCCCTCATCAGATGCACATCCAGCTCCGCGCCGAAGCCGCACTGCACCGCCCGCCGGAAGGCGGGAAGGGAGTTCTCCGGGATATCCGGCTTGTTGTGGAAGCCCCGGTGGGCGAAGCGGCGGCCCCGGAATTTGCTCCAGTCCCGGCGCTTATTGCACCGCAGGCAGAGAAGATACAGCAGAAAAATGAGGACGAACAGTCCCAAAAGTATCCAGATAGCAGTCATATCAATCCATCTCCAAATCTTGCATGGCTTCCAGTCCCAGGTTCATCTGGGGCTTGCTGTCGCCGTGGCGCACCATCAGCATGGTGACGAAGGCCAGCGCCACGAACACCGTGGCATAGGGGAACAGCACCCGCATCCCCCACTTGTCCATCAGAAGGCCGGACAACATGGGGGTGACCACCTGGGCCGCCATGGAGGCGGTGTAGTAAAAGCCCGTGTACTTGCCCACATTGCCGCCGCTGGACAGCTCCACCACCATGGGGAAGGAGTTCACGTTGATGGTGGCCCACGCGATGCCCGCCAGGGCGAACATGGCGTTCATCAGCAGCGTGGGACTCTCCGCGTGGAGGAAGCCCGCCACGCCGAAGGCCACGGCCAGTAGGACAACGCCCGCCTGAATGGCCCGCTTGCGGCCCACCCTGCTGGAGATGACGCCCACCGGCAGATAGGCCACGATGGCCGCCGCCTGGGCGATGATGAGGGTCAGGTTATAGTCTTTATGCAGGATGTTGCTGGCGTACACGGAATACTTGCTGGTGACGGCATTATAGCCGAAGAACCACAGCACGATACTCAGCAGAATGAAGATGAGGGACTTCACCTCGCCGGGGGTCAGCTTCCGCTCCTCCTGGGGCGCGCCGTCCTCCGCCGCCTCCTCCACGCCGTACTCCACGCTGTCACGCTGCATCTGCTGGGCCCACTCCACCTCGCGGACCGTCAGCAGGAAGATCACCAGCGCCGCCAGCATAATGGCGGCGATCACCGCGAAATAGGCGGTGTAGCTCATGAGGGCGTTGTGTACCGACGCGGTGGCGAACACCATGCCCAGCGCCAGCACCAGAATGCCGCCGGCGCTGCCCATCAGATTGATGACCGCGTTGGCCTTGGAGCGCAGGGGCTTCATGGTCACGTCCGGCATCAGGGCCACCGCCGGAGAGCGGAAGGTAGCCATGGCCACCAGGATCACCAGCAGCACGGCGATGAAGAACCCCAGCGTGGCGGGATGCGCCGCCGTCACCTGCCATGCGTAGGCCTGACGGGCCGGGGTCACGTAGTTGGTGTAGTCAGGATTGGTGACGGCCGTGCCGTCCTCGTCGGTGAGCTGGCTGCGGATGGCGGTGAATTCCTCCTCCGTGAACCGCTCCGACAGCACGAATTTCTCCCCGTGAGGGGTGATGAGCTGCTCGTTCGCCTGACTTTCATAGATGGCGGACAGGGCGGCGGGATCGTCGATCCGCGCGGCGTCGCCCAGATGCTTCAGCTGGGCGTTGTCGATAAAGCTGAGACAGATCAGCGCCACGGCGGCGATCAGCGTACCCAGCACGATAAAGGGCGTCCGCCGTCCCTTTTTGTGGCTGCACTTGTCGGAGATGGCCCCGAACAGGGGCAGCAGGAACAGCGCCAGCACATTGTCCGCCGCCATGATGATGCCGGACCAGGTCTGGCTCATGCCGAACTTGTTGGTCAAAATCAGGGGAATGGTGTTGTCATAGGCCTGCCAGAAGGCGCAGATCAGAAAAAAGGCAAAGCCCACCAGAATGGTGCGTTTGTAGTTCAGCTTCATACGCGGTTCTCCTTCAAGTCGTGATAGAGCTTTGCGATGTCTTGATAGACCCACGTGGGGTTGACGCGGTATTTTACGATGTCGCCCATGACGCCCTCGCCGCTGAGAACGAAGATGCTGTCGATCCCGGCGTTGACGCCGCAGGCCACGTCGGTATACAGCCGGTCGCCGATGATGACGGCCTGCCGGGGGTCAAACCCGGTGCGCCGCAGTGCCAGCTGCACCATCTCCGGCTGGGGCTTGCCCAGAAAGCGGGGCTTCCTCCCCGTGGCCCGCGTCAGCATTTCGCACACGCTGCCGCAATCCGGCGCCGAGCCGTACCACGTGGGGCACACCCAGTCCGGGTTGGTGGCCAGCCACGTCACGCCCCGGTTCAACAGGATGCAGCTGTCCTCCAGCTTCCGGAAGGTCAGCTCCGTGTCAAACCCGCTGAGCAGCACCGCGATATCGTCGGACAGAGTGTCCGTGATGGGAACGCCCGCCCCGGCCAGCTGGGCTTTCAGCGACGCCGTGCCGGAGACGTAGCATTTCTGCCCCGGAAACTCCGTCAGCAGCGCGTGCTGGGCCGCGTCGGCGGAGGTAAGGTAGTCCTCCGGCCCGGTCTCGATGCCGAGACGGCGCATCTTGGCGATGTAGCCCTCCACCCCCCGCGAGGAGTTGTTGGTGAGAAACAGGTATCGCCCGCCCTGCCGGCGGATGAGGGAGAGAAACTCCGGCACCTTGTCGAAAAGCAGGTCGTCCAGATAGAGGGTGCCGTCCATGTCCAGCAGAAAAAGCCGCTTATCCCGCAGCGACGCCATGGCGCTCCCCCCTTTCGATACCAATACAATATACAGCATAGCACATACCGGCGGATATGGCAAGATTTTGTTGCCGGAAGGCGGGGGCATGGAAAAGGCCCACCCCGGCGGGTGGGCCTTTTTGCGTCAATCGTGCTTGTGGGTCAGGTGGTGGTGCCGGGACACCACGCCCTCCCTGCGGTAGAGGCGGCGCATCATGATCACCAGACACACCAGATGGGCCAGGAACGTCAATCCCCACGAGATGGGGTAGGACCAGTAGATGGTCTCCGGCGTGTGGAACTGCGGCACACAGAAAATGGTGGCGATCCACACCACCCGGAAGGCGCAGGCCCCCAGCAGCGTGACGATCATAGGGGTGATGGAGTAGCCGATGCCCCGGATGGAGCCCACGATCACGTCCATCAGGCCGCAGAGGATGTACAGGGGGAACATGATGGCGATGCGCGCCATACCGGCGGCGATGACGTCGCTGCCGTTGGAGTAGATGTGCAGCAGCTGGGGGCCGAAGACCCAGCCCAGCATACCGCCGATGACCGCCACCGACGCCGAGCAGGCGGCGGAGCACAGGGCGATGGGCTTCAGCCGCTCCAGCTTGCCCGCGCCGTAGTTCTGGCTGGTGAAGGCCATGTTGGCCTGACAGAAGGCGTTGCAGGCCACGTAGATGAAGCCCTCGATATTGCTGGCGGCGGTGTTGCCGGAGATCACCGTCTCGCCGAAGCCGTTGATGGACGCCTGAATAATGACGTTGGACAGGGAGAAGGCCACGCCCTGAATGCCGGAGGGAATGCCGATCTCCAGAATCTGCCCCAGCCGCTGGGGGGTGATGCGCAGCTCACGCAGCTCCAGGCGGATATCGCCCTCCTCGTGCATCAGGCAGCGCACCACCAGAAAGGCCGACAGGCACTGGCTGATGACGGTGGCGATGCCCACGCCCGCCACGTCCAGCCGGAACACGATCACCAGCAGAAGGTTCAGCGCCACATTGACAACGCCGGCGGCGATCAGGTAATAGAGGGGCCGCCTTGTGTCGCCCACCGAGCGCAGCAGCGCCGCGCCGAAGTTATAGAGCATGGCGGCGGGCATACCCAGAAAGTAGATGCGCAGGTAAAGGGCCGCCAGCGGCAATATGGAGTCCGGCACCTGCATCAGGTGCAGCAATGGCCGGGCGGTGGTAACGCCCACCACCGCCAGCAGAATGCCGCTGAGAAGCGCCAGCAGCATGGAGGTGTGCACCGTCTGGCGCAGGCCCTCCCGGTTTCCCGCGCCGGTATAGCGGGCGGCCAGAATGTTGGCGCCCACGGAGAGGCCCACGAACAGGTTGACCATCAGGTTGATGAGGGCGGCGTTGGAGCCCACGGCGGCCAGGGAGTTGTCCCCGGCGAATTTGCCCACCACCACGATATCCGCCGCGTTGAATAAAAGCTGCAATACGCTGGAGCACATCAGCGGCAGGGCGAAGGTCAGTATTTTCGGCAGCAGCTTGCCGCTGCACATATCGATCTCATAGCGGCCGGTACGAGCCATGGGGGTGTCCTCCTTTTGTTTATTTTTAATAGGGGTGTTTCGCGCCCCGGCGCGAAGGGGATGTTTCGCGCTTCCGAGCGCGAGGTACTTTTGGCCGTTGTCCCAAAAGTACCCAAAAGGACAACTTAAACCTGCGGTTTAAGAATCCGCCCACGCTGTGTTGCATGGCAAATTTGCGGCCTTTTACCACGCGTTCGCGGAAAATAGCCGTTATCGTTGCGTATGACGCATCGTCTGTCCCTCTTGCGCCGCTGCCGCTGATGCGGTGCGGCGGCAGAAAATAAATCGCTGTACGGCGGCGCGATGTGGGGAACGAACCGAGCGCTGCCAGTGGCAGATACAGCGAGGTGAGTGAGTGGCAGCGGTCAAATTTTTGGCGGCCCAAATGCCGCAACAAAATTTTGGGCACCGCAACAGGGTCATCGCGCCCTACGAATGGATATGGTAAAACTCTGTAGGGCGGGGCCCGTGTGCCCCGCCGCCGATGGTGCATCGGGTGTCGTGCGGCGGGCCACATGGGCCCCGCCCTACAACGTTCTTTCGGTAGTCGGTTGTAGGGGCGGACGTCTCTGTCCACCCTTGGCCCCCTCTGTGAGGGGGCTGTCGAGCGCAAGCGAGACTGGGGGAGAGAATTTAGGTCTTTTATTCTCTCCCTCCGGCGCTTCGCGCCACCTCCCTCACAGAGGGAGGCAAGGGTACGGGGTTGCTCTGCGGGGCGCGAAACACCCCTAATCAGTCCAACTATCATAACATCTTTTAACAAAAAAGCAACACCCTTTTTGTATTTCTTGACAAAATATCCCGGTATCTCTATAATAATGTCACTACTGCTGACGCGTGAGGTGCCCTCTATGAACTGGACGCTGCTGTGCCAACTGATCGTGCTGTATTTCGTGTTCTCCGTGCTGGGCTGGATGATGGAGGTCACGCTGAAATACATCCAGTACCACCGGTTCATCAACCGGGGCTTTCTCATCGGGCCCTACTGCCCCATTTACGGCAGCGGCGTAGTGCTGGTGACGGTGCTGGTGGGCGGCCTGGTGGGCATCCGGGGCGGTACGCCGGGTGAGATTTTCCTGGCGGGCTTCTTCATCTGCGGCGGACTGGAATACTTCATCAGCTGGTACATGGAGAAGGCGTTCCATGCCCGCTGGTGGGATTACAGCCGCAAGCCCATGAACCTGAACGGCCGGGTGTGGATCGGCAATCTGATGCTGTTCGGCCTGGCCAGTGTGGTGATCGTGGTGTGGATCGACCCGGTGTACTTCCGGCTCATCGAAAAGCTGCCCCCCTTCTGGCTGCACTTTGCTGCCATCGCCATCGCGGCGCTGCTGGTGTCGGACTGCGTGGTGTCCCACGTGATGATGGATCTGGTCCGCAAGGAGATCGACGCCCAGGAGGGCGACAGCACCGAGGAGATCAGCCGCCGGGTCCACCAGCTGCTGCGCGACCGGAACCTGCTGCTGCGCCGTATCCATCAGGCGTATCCCGAATTGCAGGCACGGCCCAAGGCCATGGTGGAGCGGGCCAAGCAGGCCCGCCGGGACTTCAAGGAGGCCCAGCGCCGCGTGAAGGCGCTGGTGGCCGAGACGGCCCGCCGCCGCGGAAGCGGCGAGGCCATGGAGGAGCTTGCCGCCCGTCTGGACGCCGCCTCTGCCGCCATGAAGGAGCGCCGCGCCAGGCTCCGGGAGCTGGAGCGGAAGCTGCGCCGGGAAGAGGACTGAGGGACGCTTTCCCGTTTGATTGATAAAAAGAACCGCCTTTTTCAAAAGGCGGTTCTTTTTTTGCTGCGGCGGGGTAAACGAATGGGTATGGCGGTCGTGCGTAGAGGCGGGGTCGACACGTTAAGAAAACATGCCGGTGGCATGTTTTTAGTGTCGATCTCGGCAGCTATGCTGCCGTAGCATCTATCTTGGTTTTGAAGGCACTCTTACGTCGGCGGCGGGAGGGGTAGAACCCCTCCCCTACGCACAAGCACCGTACCCATCCGCTCACCGTGCGGCGGACGCAAAGCCCCTCCGCTCCCCTCTATTTTTTCATGACAATCATCAAAATCATGCGTTTTACTTTCTGTCCGGTGTGGGCTATACTGTCAAGGAGCGGTACAAAATTTGCTTTTCGTCTTGCACAGCGGCGAAAAAGGCGGTATAATGTTACGGTTATCATGCACCCGTATGCCATTTTGCGAGGAGGCAGCTTTTATGAGTACCGTTATCACCTCCATCGACCCCCATTCCCCGGCGGAGCAGGCCGGGCTGGCGGTGGGGGAAAAGCTTTTGGAGATCAACGGCCATCCCATTGTGGACGTGTTGGACTACCGTTTCTACGGCTATGACCCGGAGACTGTGCTGACTCTGGAAAAGGACGGCCGCAGCCGCACCGTCACCATCCGCAAGGAGGAGGGCCGGGACCTGGGCCTGAATTTCAATACCTATTTAATGGACGAGATGCACCGGTGCGCCAACCACTGCCTGTTCTGCTTCGTGGACCAGATGCCCCCCAATATGCGCCCGTCTCTGTACATCAAGGACGACGACGAGCGGCTCAGCTTCCTGCTGGGCAACTACACCACCCTGACCAACCTCAGCGAGCGGGAAGCCCAGCGGATCATCGACCTGCACATCAGCCCCATCAACGTGTCCGTCCACGCCACGGACCCCCGGCTCCACTGTACGCTGCTGGGCAATAAGGACGCAGAGCGGTCGCTGGACTACATCCGCCGGTTCTGCGCGGCGGGCATCGTCATGAACGGCCAGATCGTCATCTGCCCCGGCTGGAACGACGGCGACGCATTGCGCCGCACCCTGCGGGACCTGACGGAGTGGCGGTTCTCCAGCTGCTCGCTGGTGCCGGTGGGCATCACCCAATACCGCAAGGGCCTGTCCCCCCTGAAGCCGGTGGACAGGGACTGCGCCCGGAACATCCTGGCCATCGCCGAGGAGTTCGGACAGGAGAACCTGCGGCGCTTCGGCACCCGGCGGTTCTTCTGCGCCGACGAGCTGTTCATCCGGGCGGGGGTCCCCCTGCCGCCGGACGAGTATTACGAGGGCTACCGCCAGCTGGAAAACGGCGTGGGGATGCTGCGTGCGCTGGAGCAGAGCTTCACAGCGCTGCTGGCGCTGGAGGAGGACGAGCTGAAGTCCGCCGCCCCCAGCCCCTTCACCATCGCCACCGGCAGGGCCGCCGCCCCCTATTTGCAGGCGCTGATGGACCTGGCCCAGGTGTACATTCCCCGGCTGGACGCCCAGGTGGCGGCCATTGAGAACGACTTCTTCGGCCGCACCATCGACGTGGCGGGCCTGGTGACGGGACAGGACATCTCCGCCCAGCTGCGGGGCAAAGTCAACGGCCGCCGTGTGCTGCTGCCCATCAATATGCTGCGCCACGGCGAAACGGTATTTCTGGATGATTACACGGTGGACCGGCTGGCCCAGGAGTTGGGCAGCCCCGTCCAGATCGTGGACGACGACGGCGGCGCACTGCTGGACGCCGTATTGGAAAGGGAGGGATAAGCTATGGCAAAACCTTTGATCGCCATCGTGGGCCGGCCCAACGTGGGCAAGTCCATGCTGTTCAATAAGCTCATCGGCAAGCGCCTGAGCATCGTGGAGGACACCCCCGGCGTCACCCGCGACCGTATCTACGGCGAGAGCGAGTGGCTGGGACACAAGTTCCGTCTGGTGGACACCGGCGGCATCGAGCCCAGCACCGACAACCAGATCCTGTCCTTCATGCGGGAGCAGGCCCAGATCGCCATCGACAACGCCACGGTGATCGTGTTCGTCACCGATATCAAGACCGGCATGACCGCCGCCGACCAGGAGGTGGCCGGGATGCTCCAGCGCAGCAAGAAACCCATCGTGCTGGCCGTCAACAAAATGGACGCCACCGGCACGGTGGACCCGGATTTCTATGAGTTCTACAACCTGGGCCTGGGCGACCCCATCGCGGTGTCCGCCGTCCACGGCCACGGCACCGGCGACCTGCTGGACGAGTGCCTGAAGTACTTCCCAACCGAGGAGGACGAGGACGACGAATCCGACGTGATCCAGGTGGCCATCATCGGCAAGCCCAACGTGGGCAAGTCCAGCCTGACCAACCGCATTCTGGGCGAGCAGCGGGTCATCGTCAGCAACGTGGCGGGCACCACCCGCGACGCCATCGACAGCTATTTCGAGAACGCCCAGGGCAAGTACAACTTCATCGACACCGCCGGTATGCGGAAGAAGTCCAAGGTGGACGACAATATCGAGAAATACAGCGTCCTGCGGGCCACCATGGCCATCGAGCGCAGCGACGTGTGCCTCATCATGATCGACGCCAACGACGGCGTCACCGAGCAGGACACCAAGGTGGCGGGCCTGGCCCACGAGGCGGGCAAAGCCTGCATCATCGTGGTGAACAAGTGGGACGCGGTGGAGAAGGACGACAAAACCATGGACCGTATGCGGGAGGATATCCGCCGGGACCTGAGCTTCATGACCTACGCCCCCATCGTGTTCATCTCCGCCCTGACAGGCCAGCGGGTGGGCCGCCTGTTTGAGCTGATCAACTACGTCAACGACCAGGCGTCTATGCGCATCACCACCGGTATGCTGAACAGCGTCCTGGCCGACGCCCAGACCCGTGTCCAGCCCCCCACCGACAAGGGCCGCCGGTTGAAGATCTACTACATGACCCAGGTGGGCGTAAAGCCGCCCCACTTCGTGGTGTTCTGCAACGACAAGAAGCTGTTCCACTTCTCCTACCGCCGGTATCTGGAGAACCAGATACGCAGCGTGTTCGGCCTGGAGGGCACCCCCATCATCATGACCATCCGCCAGAAGGGAGAGGACGAGAACGCATGAGCCGCATTATTTTCAATGTATTCTGCGTGGCGCTGGTGCTGCTGGTGTCGTATCTGCTGGGCTGCTTCAACGGCTCGGTGGTCATCTCCCACTTTATTATCAAGGACGACGTCCGCTCCCACGGCAGCGGCAACGCGGGCCTGACCAACTTCTACCGCACCTACGGCGCGAAATTCGCCCTGGGCGTCATCGCCCTGGACATGGGCAAGACCGTGGTGGCGGGCCTCATCGGCGGCTATCTCTTCTGGTTTCTGCGGCAGGATTGGACCCTGGGCCTGCTGCTGGCAGGCGTCGGCTGCGAGCTGGGCCATATGTTCCCCGCCTTCTACGGCTTCAAGGGCGGCAAGGGCATCCTCTGCGGCGGTACGCTGGCGTGGATGCTGGGCTGGAAGGTGGGCCTTGTGGCATGGGGCCTGTTCGCCGCCCTGTGGCTGCTGAGCAAGTACGTGTCCCTCGGCTCCGTTTTCGCCGGTATCAGCCTGACGGTCTCCGTGTTTCTGTTCTACGGCCACAACTGGCTGTATACGGCGCTGGCGTTCGTCATCTCCGTGCTGGTGGTCTGGTGCCACCGGGAGAACATCGACCGCCTGCTCCACGGCACGGAGCGCAAGTTCCAGTGGCACTCCGGCCCGCCGAAGGAGTAAAAGCAAGAGGCAGATGCAAAGCCTCCCTCTGTGAGGGAGGTGGCTCGGCGCAAGCCGAGACGGAGGGAGAGAATAAAATCTCAGATTCTCTCCCCCAGTCAGCTTCGCTGACAGCCCCCTCCCAGAGGGGGCCTTGGGTATGCACCCCATATTCCTCACATACAGAAAGGAAGCTTCCCATGAAACACAACCAAGTACGCCAGGTGGTATTCCCCATTCTGGCGGCCCTGATCTGGGGCACGGCCTTCGTGGCGCAGGATCTGTGCGCCGACGTCATCGACACCTTTACCTTCAACGCCGCCCGCTCCTACATCGCGGCGGTGGTGCTGTTGGTCATCATCGCCATCTTCAGCGCGTTCAACAAGGATAAGCCCACCCCCACCAAAATGCAGAAGCGCCAGAACCGCCGAGAGCTGCTGCTGGGCGGTATCTGCTGCGGTACGGCGCTGGCCATCGCCTCCAACTTCCAGCAGGCGGGCCTTGCCGCCGGTACGGACGCCGGTAAGGCGGGCTTCCTTACCGCCCTGTACGTGGTGCTGGTGCCCATCTTCGGCCTGTTCTTCAAGCGGAAGGTGAATCTTGCCACATGGATCGCCGTGGTGCTGTCGGTGATCGCGCTGTACCTGCTGTGCATCAAGGGCGATTTCTCGCTGGCGCCCGGCGACCTGCTGGTGCTGGTGTGCGCCGTGTGCTTTGCCATCCACATTCTGGTCATCGACCACTTTACCGCCACGGTGGACGGCATGAAGCTCAGCTGTGTCCAGTTCCTTGTGGCGGCGGTGTGGGCCACCATCGCCAAGGTGGTGTGTATACTGCTGGGCATGAACGGCACCGGCGACGTGACCTCTCTCACCTCTATTTTCGCCGTGCCCGACTGGAACGCCATTCTGGGCTGTACGCTGCCCATTCTGTATGTGGGTATTTTCTCCTCCGGCGTGGGCTACACCCTGCAAATTCTGGCCCAGAAGGACTCCAACCCCACTGTGGTCACCATCCTGCTGAGCCTGGAGAGCGTGTTCGCCGTCATCTCCGGCGCTATCATCCTGCACCAGCAGATGAGCGTGCGGGAGTACATCGGCTGCGTCATCATGTTCGCCGCCGTCATTCTGGCCCAGATTCAGTTCCCGGAGAAGCAGAAGGCGTAATCAAAAGCGTGAAAATTATATCCCCCCACCCGGCTTGCGGCGTGGGGGGATATTTGTTATGCTGGTGTCAGAAATCAAGAGAGAGAGGAATACACCCCCATGACCATGCTGAAACGCCTGACCGCCCTGGCCCTCGCCCTGGCGCTGAGCCTGAGCCTGGCCGCCTGCGGCGGCACGGCCGACGATGACAATACCGCCTCCGGCGGCTCCACGCTGGTATACGGCAGCGGCGACTACACCCGCATCAACCCCGCTATGGACGAGCACGGCGAGATCAACGTGCTGCTGTTCGACGGCCTCACCGACCACGACGGCAACGGACAGGTCATTCCCCGCCTGGCGGAGCGCTGGGACTACGACCCCGACACCCTGACCTATACCTTCCACCTGGCCCGGAACGTCACCTGGCACGACGGCCAGCCCTTCACCGCCGACGACGTGAAGTTCACCTATGAGGCCATCATGGACCCGGACAACGGCTCCGAGAACGCCCCCAACTACGAGGACGTGACGGATATCACCGTCGTCGACGATCACACGGTGTCCTTCACCCTGTCCGCCGTCAACACGGCGTTTCTGGAGTACATGACCATGGCCATCCTGCCCCGGCACCTGCTGGAGGGGGAGGACATGCAGACCTCCGACTTCTTCCGCGCCCCGGTGGGCACCGGCCCCTACAAGCTGGAGAGCTGGGACGCGGGCCAGTCCATCACACTGGTGAAGAACCCCGACTACTTCGCAGGAGCGGCCAATATCGACACCATCGTCTTCAAGATCGTCACCGATTCCAACGCCAAGGCCATGCAGCTGCAAACCGGCGAGCTGGATCTGGCGCAGGTGACGCCCAAGGACGCCGCGTCCTTTGAGGGCAAGGCGGGCTATACCGTCTATGACATGACCACCTCCGACTACCGGGGCATCCTGTATAACTTCAACAATACCTACTGGCAGCAGAACGCCGACCTGATCCCCGCCATCAGCTGCGCCATCGACCGGCAGGCCATCGTGGACGCGGTGCTGCTGGGCCGGGGCGAGACGGCGTACAGCCCCTTGCAGCGGAACATCTACAACGACCCCGACGTGGAGCGCTGGGACTATGACCCGGCACGTGCCGAGCAGCTGCTGACCGAGGCGGGCTGCACCAAGGACAGCGAGGGCTTCTGGCAGCGCAGCGGCCAGCGCATCGGCTTTACCATCAACGCCTCGCCGGACGACCAGGTGCGTATCGATATGGCCCAGGCCGCCGCCCAGCAGCTGCGCGCCATCGGCCTGGACGTGCAGGCCGCCATCCCCGCCGAGGGCATCGACTGGGGCGGGCAGGAGTGCTGCATCATCGGCTGGGGCTCCCCCTTTGACGCCGACGACCACACCTATAAAGTGTTCGGCACCGATAAGGGCGCCAACTATTCCGGCTACTCCAACGCGCAGGTGGACGAGGCCCTGACCAAGGCCCGCCAGACCGACGACCCGGCGGAGCGGAAGGCGGCCTACGCCGAATTCCAGCAGGCGCTGGCGGCGGCTCCCGCCTACACCTTCTTCTGCTACATCGACGCCGTCTACGTGGCGGCGGACAATATCCAGGGCATTACCCCCGATACGGTGCTGGGCCACCACGGCGTGGGCATTTTCTGGAATATCTGCGATTGGACGATGTGATCCCCCCAGCGGCGTCCTCCCAGCCCCCTCACACGAGGGGGCTATCGCCGTGTTATGGCGGGGAAGGCGGATGCCTCTCGATAGTGCGTAGGGGCGGGGTTCTACCCCGCCCGTGGATCAACGAAAATACCGCCGTAAGCCGGACGGGAGGGGCAGAGCCTCTCCCCTACGAAGTTCTATCGGCGGTCGGTGCGTAGGGCGGCCTGACCACAGGCCGCCGCGTACAGCGATTGATTTTCTACCGTCGAAAATGTGAGCGGCAGCGGCGCTGGAGCAGAGACGATCCTTTTACGAAGCGAAAAAGGAAAACCCCTGTGATCGTGCGGTAGGCATTGACAATTACGTACACATTATAGCACGCCCGGAAGTGAAGGAACCGGAGGTTCCTTCCGGTGTTTTTGCCTACTTTTGTCACTGTTGACAAAAGTAGGTCGTCCCCGAGGGGACGAAACTCCCCAAAAGGCTGGTGAACACCATGCAAAACGAATTATTGAATATCGACCACCTCTCCGTGTGTCTGGACACCCCCTCCGGCACCGTGCAGGCGGTGCGGGACGTGAGCCTGACCCTCCGGGAGGGCGAGGTGCTGGCCCTGGTGGGCGAGTCCGGCTGCGGCAAGAGTATGCTGTGCCGCTCCATCATGAAGCTGCTGCCCAAAAACGCCCGCATCACCTCCGGCAGCATCACCGTCAACGGCGCGGACATCACTGCCTACCGGGAGCGGGATATGCGCCGCCTGCGGGGCCGGGTGTTCTCCATGATCTTCCAGGACCCTCTGACGGCCCTGGACCCCGCCATGCCGGTGGGCAGCCAGATCGCCGAATCGGTCCGGGCCCACATGGGCCGGATGCCCCGCGCCGCCGTGGCGGCGCGGGTGACGGAGCTGCTGGACCTGGTGGGGGTGGACCCCCAGCGGCGGGACCAGTACCCCCATCAGCTCTCCGGCGGCCAGCGCCAGCGGTGCCTGATGGCCATGGCCCTGGCGGGGGAGCCGAAAATCCTGCTGGCGGACGAGCCCACCACGGCGCTGGACGTGACGGTCCAGGCCCAGATACTGGACCTGCTGCGGGATATCCAGCGGCGGCTCCACACCTCCACCGTTCTGGTGTCCCACGACCTTGGCGTGGTGGCGCGGGCGGCGGACCGGGTGGCCATCATGTACGCCGGACGCATCGTGGAGACCGGCACGGCGGAGGAGGTCTACTACGACCCCCGCCACCCCTATACCCAGGGGCTGCTGCGCTCCCTTCCGGCGCTGGCCAAGCGCCACGGGGCGCTGCACACCATCCCCGGTATGCCCCCCACCCTCATCGACCCGCCAGAGGGGGACGCCTTCGCCTGCCGCAATCCCCAGGCGCTGGCCATCGACTATCAGCGCCAGCCCCCCATGTTCCGTATCAGCGACACCCACTACGCCGCCACCTGGCTGCTGGACCCCAGAGCGCCCCAGCTGCCGCCCCTGCCGGAAGGAGACGAACACTATGTCTGATATCCTGCTGGACGTCCAGCATCTGACCCACTGCTTCCCCCTGCCGTGCCGCCAGACCCTGCGGGCGGTGGACGACGTGTCCTTCCAGCTGCGCCGGGGCGAAATTCTCGGCCTGGTGGGCGAGAGCGGCTGCGGCAAATCCACCGTGGCCCGCTGCGTCATGAACGTGTACCGCCCCACGGCGGGGCACATCTATTACGACGGCATCGACACCTGCGACGCCGCCCAGTACCGCGCCAACCGCCGCCGGTTGGAGGCGGAGCGCCAGATCATCTTCCAGGACTCCACCTCCAGTCTCGACCCCCGGATGACGGCGGCGGAGATCATCGCCGAGCCTATGGCCATCCACCGCGTGAAGCCCCCGCGGGGCAGCCTGCGGGCGGAGGCCGCCTTCCAGCTGTACTACGTGGGTATGGAGGAGAGCTATCTGGACAAGTACCCGCCGGAGCTGTCCGGCGGCCAGCGCCAGCGGGTGGCCATCGCCCGCGCTCTCAGTATGGAGCCCAGGCTGCTGGTGGCCGACGAGCCGGTGGCGGCGCTGGATGTGTCCATCCAGGCCCAGATCATCAACCTGTTCTCCCACCTGCGGCAGGAGCACGGGTTCTCCATCCTGTTCATCGCCCACGACCTGTCCATGGTGGAGTACCTGTGCGACCGGGTGGGGGTCATGTACCGGGGCAAGCTGGTGGAGATCGGCCCCACCGCGTCGGTGTTCGCCCGTCCCCGGTACGGCTATACCCAGGCGCTGCTGTCGGCTATCCCGCTGCCCGACCCTATTCGGGAGCGCCAGCGCCAACGGCTGGATTTCGACGCCCTGACCTTCCGCCGTGACGGTGTGATGCGGGAGGTCGAGCCGGAGCATTTCGTCCTGACGGGAGAGGAGGACGGCCAATGAGAGAGAACATCCCTCTGCTGATCGCAAAAAAAGTCCTGATCTTCCTTGTCAGCGTGTGGCTGCTGTCGCTGGCGGTGTTCTGTATGGCCCGTCTCGCCCCCAGCGACCCCCTGACCGCCTACTACGGCGAGCGGGTGGAGAAAATGACCGTGGCGGAAAAGGAAGAGGCCCGGACAAAGCTGGGACTGGACGCGCCGCTGCTGGAGCAGTACGGCGTGTGGCTGAAAAACGCCCTCCACGGCGATTTCGGTATCTCCTATAAGTACAAGCAGCCGGTGATGACCGTCATCGCCCAGCGGCTGGGCAATACGCTGCTGCTGGGTGGGCTGGGTTTCGTGCTGACCTTCGCGGGGGCGCTGGGGCTGGGGCTCCTGTGCGCCTGGTACGAGGACCGCTGGCCCGATAAGCTCCTGTGCCGGGTGGGCACGGTCCTCAGCTGCATCCCGGAGTTCTGGCTTTCCATGGTGCTGATTCTGATCTTCTGCGTCACCCTGGGCTGGCTGCCCAGCAGCGGCGCTTATGCCATCGGCCGCGCCCATGACGTGGGTGACCGCATCGCCCATCTCATCCTGCCCATGGCGGTGGTGCTGCTGGGCCACCTGTGGTACTACGCCTACATGGTGCGGGGCCGCCTTCTGGAGGAGGTCCGGGCCGACTACGTGCTGATGGGCCGGGCCACGGGCCTGAGCCGCCGCCGCCTGCTGCTGCGGCACTGTCTGCCCAACAGCCTGCCCGCCTATTTCAGTCTGATGGCCATCTCCGTGCCCCACGTGCTGGGGGGGACCTACATCGTAGAGACGGTGTTCAGCTATCCCGGTCTGGGGGCCCTGTCCTTCGAGAGCGCCCGCTATGCCGACTATAATCTGCTGATGGTGCTGTGCATCCTCACCGGCGCGGTGGTGATCCTGTGCGGCATGGTCGCCCAGACCATCAACCAGCGCATCGACCCCCGCCAGCGGGCTTCTCAGGGGGAGGTGACGGCCCTGTGACGGACAAGGAACTGTTCTCCGTGGTGGGCATCCTGCCGGAAAAGGCCGCCCACGTTCCGCCCCCGCCCCCCCGGCGGAAGCTGCCGCTGCTGCCGCTGGCCGTGCTGGCCCTTATCGTGCTGGGCTGCCTGTGCGCGCCGCTGCTGACGGGGAAGGACCCCGCCTATATGGACCTGGCCCACTGTGCCGCCGCCCCCTCGTCCCAGTTCTGGTTCGGCACCGACACCATGGGCCGGGACATCTTCGCCTGCATCTGGTACGGCGGCCGGGTGTCGCTGGCGGTAGGCTTTCTGGCCGCCGCCGTGTCCACGGTCATCGCCGTGGTGTACGGCGCTGTCAGCGGCATGGCCGCGCCGTGGCTGGACGGCGTCATGATGCGCCTGACGGAGCTGCTGGGCAGCGTACCGTCGCTGCTGCTGGTGCTGTTTTTACAGGCCATTCTGGGCACGGCCAACGTGCTGAGCCTGGCGCTGGTCATCGGCGTCACCGGCTGGTGCGCCATGGCCAAGGTGGTGCGCACCCAGGTGCGCCAGCTGCGGCACAGCGGCTACGTCATCGCCTGCCGCTGCATGGGCGGCAGCTTCCAGCGGGTGCTGTGGCGGCATCTGGTCCCCAACTTCCTGTCGGCCATCCTCTTCATGGTGGTCATGAGCGTATCCACCGCCATCGCGACGGAGTCCACCCTCAGCTTTCTGGGTATGGGCCTGCCCCTGGACATCATCTCCTGGGGCAGTATGCTGACCCTGTCCCAGCAGGCGCTGAACCGGGGGGCCTGGTGGATCATCGTCATCCCCGGCGCGTTTCTGGTGGCCGTTCTGGCCAGCGTCACCGCCGTCGGCGGCTGGCTGCGCCGTGCCTTTGACAGAAGACAGAGCAATTTGTAACGCTTCGCTTGTCAAAAAGGGCTATGCCCTTGCAGCTTTTTCAATAGACGCAAGCTGGGCGGCCTTGCATGGCCGCCCGGCTTGCGCTATAATAGAGGAAAATACGAAAAGGGGTGCTGCATTATGGGACGTGACCGTTGGTATAAGGACATGGTGTTCTATCAGATCTGGCCGCGCAGCTTCAAGGACGGCGACGGCGACGGCATGGGCGACTTGCAAGGCGTATACGAAAAGCTCAACTACATCAAAAGCCTTGGCGTGGACGGCATCTGGTTCTCGCCCCTCTATCCCTCGCCGGGGGCCGACTGCGGGTACGATATCTCCGATTACCGGGACATCGCCGCCGAGTTCGGCGGCATGGAGTGGTTCAAAAAGGTGCTGGAGGGCGCTCACGCCCGGGGCATGAAGGTCATCATGGATCTGGTGGTGAACCACACCAGCGACGAGCATGAGTGGTTCCAGAAGTCCCGCCGCCGCATCGCCCCCTACACCGACTACTACATCTGGCGGAAGGAAAAGCCGGAGGGCGGCCTGCCCAACAACTGGGACAGCGTGTTCGAGGGGAAAGCCTGGCAGTGGGACGACCTGCGCCAGGAGTACTACCTCCACCTGTTCGCCGTGAAGCAGCCGGACCTGAACATGGATAACCCCCTGGTGCGGCAGGAGGTGAAGGACATCCTCCGCTTCTGGCTGGACCTGGGGGTGGACGGCTTCCGGGAGGACGTGATCACCTTCATCTCCAAGAAGGACGGCCTGCCCGACGACCGGCTCATGCCCGCGGCGCGGGGCATCCGCCACTATAACCACGGCCCCCATGTCCACGAGTATCTGGAGGAGTTCAAGCACGACGTGCTGGACCACTACGACTGCGTGACGCTGGCGGAGGCCCCCATGGTCAACCCCCGACAGGCACTGAAATACATCGACGAAAAGCGGGGCCAGATGGACATGATGATCCAGTTCCAGTCCATGTGCGCCGACTGTCTCTATACCGACTACGCCCACACCGCCTTCTCCCTGCGGCGGTTAAAGCGCGTCTGGGATCTGTGGCAGCGGAAGCTGCGGGGCAAGGCGTGGAACATGCTGTATCTGGAGAATCATGACCACCCCCGCGTCATCTCCCGCTACGGCAGCGAGCAATACCGGGTGGAGAGCGGCAAGGCCCTGGCGGCGGCCTACCTCTTCCAGCAGGGGACGCCCTTCGTCTATCAGGGGCAGGAGATCGGCATGACCAACTGGCGGCCCGCCCATACGGATATGTATGAGGACGTGCAGAGCCGCAACTTCATGCCCGGCCTGCCGGAGAAGCTGCGGCTGCGGTGGCTGTGGACCGGCAGCCGTGACAGCGCCCGCACCCCCATGCAGTGGGACGCCGGTCCCAACGCCGGGTTTACCGCCGGCAAGCCATGGTTCTACGTCAATGACAACTACCGGGAGATCAACGTGGAGGCCCAGGAGCACGATCCCGACTCGCTGCTGAACTTCTACCGCAAGGCCATCGCCCTGCGCAAGCGCCTGCGTGTGGTGCGGGACGGCAAGTACCGGGACTGCTGCCCCCTGGCGGGGAGTCTCTATATGTACACGCGGGAGATGAAGGGCCAGCGGCTGCTGGTGGTCTGCTCCTTCACCGCCCGGCCCCTCACCGTCCTGCCCCCCAAGGGCTACGACCTGGCCCAGGGCAAGCTGGTGCTGCAAAGCCACCCCGTGGCCGACCCGGCCATCCCCTTCCGGACGAGACCCTATGAGACACGGGTGTATTTGTTTGAGGAGTGAGGGGGGAATGTTTCGTGGCTCCGGCCACGAGTTACTTTTGCCCGCAGCGGCAAAAGTAACCAAAAACGCTGTTTGAAACCGCAGGTTTCAAAACTTCCTGCGCGCTGCTCTCATTACGCATTTGTGACCCATTACCACGCGGTCACAGAAAAAACAGTTGATATCGCTGCGTATGACGCATCGCCTGTCCCTCCTGCGCCGCTGCCGCTGACGTTATCAACAGTGTTGTTCGGCGCAGGCATCAGCGGCAGCGACGCTGGAGCAGAGACGATCCTTTTATCGGCACGAAAAATGGAGTCCCATACAAACGCGTGGTGAGCATTGTCATCCCCGCACACGTTATAGCGCGCCCGGAGGTGAAGGAACCGGAGGTTCCTTCCGGTGCTTTTGCCTACTTTTGTCACTGTTGACAAAAGTAGGTCGCGCCGGAGCGCGAAACATCCCCCGCGCCGCAGGCGCAAAATCCCCACTCGACGCTCCGTCGGTTGCGCAACCCCCTCCCCTTTGCTACCATGAGACCGGAGGTGATCCCATGGATCGAGAAATGTTGGGCAGATTCATCGCCCAGAGACGGAAAGAACTGAACCTGACCCAGCGGGAGCTGGCGGAGGCGCTCCACGTGACGGACAAGGCCGTCAGCAAATGGGAGCGGGGCGCGGGCTGCCCGGACATCTCGCTGCTGGAGCCCCTGGCCGCGGCGCTGGGCCTCAGCGTGGACCAGCTGCTGACCTATCAGACCGCCCCGGCGGAGCCGGAGGCGGCGGAGGAGGAAACGGCAGCTCCGGCGTCCCCCGCCGTGCAGGCGGTGCTGGATATGACGCTGGCGGAGCGCCGCGCCCGGCGGCGCAGACGCTGGTTCATCACCATGACGGTGACGCTGAGCCTGATCGTGCTGGCGGTGGTGGGCTTATTCCTGTATCACTTGCAATCGCGGGGAAAGCTGTTTTTCGACCAGCGCAGTATCTCGCCGGACGGCAGCATCACCGTGGAGACATACAGCGATTTTAACGGGCAGGGCATTCATGTCGTGAGCCCGGATGTGAAATCCCGGCGGGGTGACGGCAGCGGCCACGGCATGGGCATACGCCTAGCGAAGGGCACGAAGGTCAAAGAACTTGTCTGGTCGGAGGACGGTGCCTATCTGGCCTTCAGCAGGAGCGAAACGGACGAGGCCGATGCACCCGATGAGTTCCAAAGAAGGGCCGACTTAGGCATCTGGCATTTTTACCGTGACGAGTCCGGCCAGCTTTACGGAGAGAACGTCCATTATACCTTGTGGTCACATCTGGCCCATCTCTGGGAGGAAGGCGACGAACATCTGGTGGCGGCCTTTCCGGATGTCAAGGTGGTGTATCCCTCCGGCGCCCCCATCTTCGATATAACGCAGGGGATATGGCATGGCAGCATACTGCGGGTGGTATGTGTGTATACCAGCGCCGACGGCGACTACCAGCGGTATGTATCGGTGGACTATGACCCGGCCACGCGGCAGGTGCTCTCGGCGGAATAAGCGAACAAGACCACCCCTTGGCGGGGTGGTCTTGCTTTTTCGTCTTTTACTTATGCAGCAGGGGGCTGAGGGGCTTGTAGATGAGGAAGCACAGCGCCACGTCCAGCAGGCCCTTCACCAGCGTAAAGGGCACGTTGAACACCAGCAGGCAGTTGAACAGGGCGTTGCCGGTGGGCACATGGGCCACGCCGCCCAGGATGGCCTCGTACATCCCCACGATGGCCTCCAGGGGCAGGTTATACAGCACCACGTAGGCGGGGTAGACGATGAAATAGTTGGCCACGATGCTGATGAGGGCCATGGCCACCGCCCCCGCCAGCGAGCCGATCAGCGCGCTCTTGCGGCTCTTGCTGCGCTGATAGACCATACCGGCGGCGAACACGAACACCGCCCCCAGAATGAAGTTGGACAGCTCGCCCACACCGGCGCTGGAGCCGAAGGGCAGGTGCAGCAGGTTCTTCACCAGCTGAATAGCGACGCCGTATACAGGGCCCAAAGAGAAAGTGCCCAGCAGTGCGGGAAGGTCGGAGATGTCCAGCTTGATAAAGGCCGGCATCAGCGGCACGGAGAATTCGATGAACTGCAGCACGGCGGCTACCGCCGTCAGCATGGCCGCCACGGCCAGGTGATGGGTCTTCTGTTTTTGCTTTTGGGTCATGAAAAAAAGCTCCTTTTCGATGGTGTAACACCCTTGGAAACGGTTGTCTCCCAAGGTGCACGCATCAAAAAAGAGCATCACGAAAATGCCGTACACGCCTTCTCTCATCCAGACTATACTGTCGGTACCGGAATCGCGCCGGTTCGTGCTCGCCGTCAGGCTCGCTCGCGGACTATACCGCCGGTGGGGAATCTCACCCCGCCCCGAAGACAATTGATCCAGTTGTGTTCACCTGTATGATACAACATCCGGCAGAAAAATGCAAGAGGGAATTTTCCGGCACCGTCACTTGCCAGAGTGGCGGTTTTCCCGTTTTATGTGCAGCGTAAAGACGAATCCAAACAGGACGCGTGAAATACATATTTTTCTTCCGTCTCCGCATACTACCTCCAAAAATTGTGAGGTGAAGCAAATGGAAATGCATCGAACCGGGCGGACGGTGGCCTTTTCCGGCGGCGTCAGTGTGCTGTCATGGGGCAGCATCGCCGGAAAGCTGGAGGGGCAGGGCCCGCTGGGCGGCTATTTTGACGAGATCGAGCCGGATTCCTTCTGCGGACAGGCCAGCTGGGAGAAGGCCGAGTCCCAGCTCCAGCAGCGGGCGCTGGCCCACGCCCTCCGCCGGGGCGGTATGCAGGCGTCGGACCTGGATCTGGTGCTGGCGGGGGACCTTCTCAACCAGTGCGCCGCCAGCAATTTCGCCCTGCGCTGCCAGCCCTTCAGCGTGGCGGGGCTGTACGCCGCCTGCGCCACCATGGGTGAGGGGCTGGCGCTGGCAGCCATGCTGCTGCAAGGGGGCGCGGCCAACACGGCCGCCTGCGTGACCTCCTCCCACTACTGCACCGCGGAGCGGCAGTACCGTATGCCGCTGCCCTACGGCTCCCAGCGGTGTCCCACCGCCCAGTGGACGGCCACCGCCTCCGGCTGCTGCGTCCTGGGCCGCAGCGGCGACGGGCCGTACCTCACCCACGCCACCCTGGGCCGCATCGTGGACATGGGCGTCAACGACGAGTGCAACATGGGCGGGGCCATGGCCCCGGCGGCCATCGACACGCTGGAGGCTCTGTTCCGGGACACCTGCACCACCCCTCAGGACTATGACCTGATCGTCACCGGCGACCTGGGGGCCGTCGGCCACAGCGTGGTAAAGGACCTGATGGCGCGGGACGGCTTCCACATGGACAGCCGCTATACCGACTGCGGATTGCTGCTGTTCGACCGGGAGAGGCAGGATATGCACGCCGGGGGCTCCGGCGCGGGGTGCAGCGCCTCGGTGCTGTGCGCCTACCTGCTGCCGGGGCTGAAGAGCCGCCGGTGGAAGCGCATCCTCTTCGCCCCCACCGGGGCGCTGCAAAGCCCCACCACCGTGTTTCAGAAGGAGACTATGCCGGCGGTGTGCCACGCGGTGGTGCTGTCGGCGGAGCGATAAGGAGGAAAATATGGCGTATCTCTGGTGTTTTCTCTGCGGCGGGCTGCTGTGCGCCGTGGGACAGGTGCTCATCGACCTGACGAAGCTGACCCCCGCCCGCATCCTGTCAGGCTACGTGGTGGCGGGCGTGATCTTACAGGCTCTGGGTCTCTATCAGCCGCTGGTGGACTGGGCCGGGGCGGGGGCCACCGTGCCCCTGACGGGGTTCGGCTACTCGCTGGCCAGGGGCGTGGCAAAAGCGGTGGAGGAAAAAGGACTGCTGGGCGTTCTCGCCGGCGGACTGACCGCCACGGCGGGGGGCATCGCCGCGGCGGTGGTGTTCGCCCTCATCATGGCGCTTTTGTGCAAGCCGAAAGAAAAGCGTTGACAAATACCCTCAGGGGGTATATAATGCCACCATCAAAATATACCCCTGGGAGGTATGCTGTATGAATTGCTGCCATTGTCAAAAGACGAAGCACCGCTCTGACGAGGAGCAGAAGCGCCTGACCCACCGCCTGAACCGGATCGAGGGGCAGGTGCGGGGCCTGAAGGACATGCTGCAAAGGGATGCCTATTGCCCCGATATTCTCATTCAGGTGTCCGCCGTCAGCGCGGCGCTGAACAGCTTCAGCAAGGAACTGCTGGCCACCCACATCCGCACCTGCGTGGCGGACGGCATCCGTCAGGGGGACGACGCGGTCATCGACGAGCTGGTGACCACGCTGCAAAAGCTGATGAAATAGGAGGCGGCGTGATGAAAGAAAAATTTGTGGTGACAGGCATGACCTGCGCGGCCTGTTCGGCCCACGTGGAAAAGGCGGCGGGCTCTCTGCCCGGCGTCAACAGCGCGGTGGTGAACCTGATGCTGGGCACCATGATGGTGGACTACGACCCGCAGCAGGTGACGCCGGAGCAGATCATCTCCGCGGTGGAGAGCGGCGGCTACGGCGCGAAGCGGGCGTCCGACGTGAAGCAGAACGTCCATAAGGAGCAGGACGCGGCGCTGGCGAAAATGCGCCGCCGTCTGGTGTGGTCCATCGTGTGTCTGGTGCCCCTGTTCTATATCAGCATGGGCCATATGATGGGGCTGCCGCTGCCCGGCTTCCTGACGGCCAGCCACCTGACCCACGCCATCTCCCAGCTTGTGTTCTGCGTGCCCATTCTGATCCTGAACCGCAGCTATTTCACCGTGGGCTTCTCCCAACTGTTCCGCCGCAGCCCCAACATGGACACGCTGGTGGCGCTGGGCGCCAGCGCCGGGCTGGTGTACAGCCTGATCGAAATGGTGCGCTTGGCGGCGGGACAGGTATCCGGCATGCCGGAGCTGTACTTCGAGTCGGCGGGCATGATCTGCGCGCTGGTGACGGTGGGCAAATACCTGGAGGAGCGCAGCAAGGGCAAGACCACCGACGCCATTTCCGCCCTGCTGGCGCTGGCCCCTGACAGCGCCGTGGTGAAGCGGGGCGGCGTGGAAGTCACCGTCCCGGCGGAGGATATCCAGAAGGGCGATATCGTGGTGGTGCGTCAGGGCGGCAAGATCCCTGTGGACGGCGTGGTGGTGTCCGGCAGCGGCTCGGTGGACGAGTCCGCCATCACCGGCGAGAGCCTGCCGGTGGAGAAAACCGTAGGCGATACCGTCACCTCCGCCACCGTGAACCAGAGCGGCTATCTGGAGCTGGAGGCCACCCGCGTAGGGGCCGACACCACCCTGTCCCAGATCGTAAAGCTGATGGAGGAGGCGTCCTCCAGTAAGGCCCCCATCTCCCGCTTGGCGGACAAGATCAGCGGCGTGTTCGTGCCGGTGGTCATGTCCATCGCCCTCATCGCGGCGCTGCTATGGGCCTTCGTCGGTGGCCAGAGCGTGCAGTTCTGCCTGTCGGTGGGCATCGCCGTGCTGGTGATCTCCTGCCCCTGCGCGCTGGGTCTCGCCACTCCCGTGGCCATCATGGTGGGCACCGGCAAGGCGGCGGAGAACGGCATTCTTATCAAATCCGCCCAGTCGCTGGAGCTGATGGGCCGGGTCAACACTGTGGTGCTGGATAAAACCGGCACCGTCACGGAAGGAAAGCCCCGGCTCACCGACTGCTTCGCCGCCGAGAGCGTCACCGAGGAGGAGCTGCTGTGCGTGGCGGCCAGCGTGGAGCAGCCCAGCGAGCATCCCCTCAGCCGCGCCGTCACCGAGGCGGCCCAGGAGCGGAGCATCCCCCTGTGCAACGTGACGGACTTCGCCGCCGTCCCCGGCGGCGGTGTGCATGCCGCCGTACACGGCGAGACCGTGTACGCCGGAAACGCCGACTATATGGGGCGGAACGGCGTCTCCCTCGACGCCTTTTCCGCCCAGGCGGAGACGTGGGCCAACGACGGCAAGACCGTCCTCTACTTCGCCCAGCAGGGCCGCCTTCTGGGGATGCTGGCGGTGGCCGACACCGTGAAGCCCGACAGCGCCGCGGCCATCGCCGCCCTGAAGCGCTCCGGCTGCCGCGTGGTGCTGCTGACCGGCGACAACGCCCAGACCGCCAACGCCATCGCCCGTCAGGTGGGCGTGGACCAGGTGATCGCCCAGGTACTGCCCCAGGACAAGGCCGCCTGTGTGGAGAAGCTGCAAAAGGACGGCCAGCTGGTGGCCATGGTGGGCGACGGCATCAACGACGCCCCGGCGCTGGTGCAGGCGGACGTGGGCCTTGCCATCGGCGCGGGCACCGACATCGCCATCGAATCGGCGGATATCGTCCTCATGAAGAGCAGCCTTGCCGACGTGGCCTCCGCCGCCGCCCTCAGCCGCGCCGTGCTGCGGAACATCCGGCAGAATCTGTTCTGGGCCTTCTTTTATAATAGTGTGGGCATCCCCGTGGCGGCAGGCGTCCTGTATCCGGCCCTGGGCCTGCTGCTGAACCCCATGATCGCCGCCGCCTGTATGTCCCTCAGCAGCGTGTGCGTGGTGTCCAACGCATTGCGCCTGCGGCTGTGGAAGCCTGAGACCAGACCCGTCCCCAGCGCCGCCGGCACGGCGGCAGAACATATTGCTGACAATGAGGAGGAACCGACTATGAAAAAGACCGTTACCATCGAGGGCATGATGTGTGCCCACTGCGTGGCCCATGTGGAAAAGGCCCTGACCGCCCTGCCCGGCGTGAAGGCCGCCGTTGACCTGACCTCCGGCACCGCCGTGGTGGAGGGCGACGTCACCGACGAGGCCATCCGCGCCGCCGTCACCGACGCGGGCTATACCGTGAAGGACATCCGGTAAAACCGAGCGCCGCCATGGCGGGCGGCGAATTCTGCGAAGCTTTTTTGGCAGACTGCGCCTGGGGTGGGGCAATGCCCCGCCCCAGGCTTTTGCTATTGTGGAAAACTTACAAGGATATTCCGCAAAATTTCTACGTTTTGCACAGAAACATTTTATCTTGTGGTCATCTAAGGCCGAGGCACAACATCTTGTGCCCCGGCCTTTTTTGCACTTTCAGAAGTCAAACAGTCGTTTTATTCACTCTATCCAATCAGGAAAATGCTGGAAAAATGTGTGTCGAACCCCTGTTTTTATCGGAAAATTTCTCCTTGCAATCCCCAGGGGATTTATGTATACTTGAAAGCGTAGTGGTGAATTGTGGGGGAAGTGCCCCTATTTGTGGTGGAGAATCCCACAGTTTCCCCATTTCGGCCATGGGAGGTGAGGAACATGACAGGTCAATACGCGCACAGTATCGACGCCAAGGGCCGTCTGTTCATCCCCGCCAAGCTCCGCGAAGAGCTGGGCGGCACCTTCCACGTGATGCTGGGCCAGGACGGGTGCCTTTCCGTGTACTCCGACGACAACTGGAACGCCATTCTGGACCGGCTGAAGACCATGAGCTTCAGCAAGGTGAAGACCCTGCGGACCATGTTCGCCCTGGCGGCCGACTGCGAGCCGGACGCCCAGGGGCGCATCCTGCTGCCCCAGAAGCTGCGGCAGCTGGCCCATCTGGAGAAGGACGTGGTCATCATCGGTATGTTCGACCGGGCTGAGATATGGAACGCCCAGCGCTGGGCCGAGATCGAGGAGGCCGCCCTCAGCGACGGGTCGCTGGAGGAGGCTATGGAGGAGCTGGGACTGTGACCATGGAGCTGCACCACAACGTCCAGGAGGACCTGGACTACGGCCACCGGCCGGTACTGCTGGCGGAATGTCTGGACGCGCTCTGCATCCGGCCCGACGGTGTGTACGTGGACGGTACGCTGGGCCGGGCGGGCCACTCGCTGGAGATCGCCAAACGCCTGACCACCGGCCGTCTCATCGGCATCGACCGGGACGAGACCGCCATCACCGCCGCCCAGGAGCGGCTGCGGGACTATCTGGATCATGTGACGCTGGTGCACAGCAATTTTGAGCGCATCGGCGAGATATTGGAGGAGCTGCACATCCCCGGCGCGGACGGTATGCTGTTCGATCTGGGCGTGTCCTCTCCCCAGCTGGACGACGCGGCGCGGGGCTTCAGCTATATGCACGACGCGCCCCTGGATATGCGGATGGACCGCACGGCGGCGCTGGACGCCCGCCAGGTGGTGAACCTGTGGTCCTATGAGGAGCTGCGGCGCATCCTGTACGATTTCGGCGAGGAGCGCTACGCCCCCGCCATTGCCAAAGCCATCTGCCGGACGCGGGAGACCGCGCCCATCGAGACCACTCTGCAATTGGTGGACGTCATCAAGTCCGCCATGCCCCCCCAGGCGCTGCGGGAGAAGCAGCACCCCGCCAAGCGGAGCTTTCAGGCCATCCGCATCGCCGTCAACGGCGAACTGGACGCCCTGCCCCCCATGCTGAACGCCGGGTGCGCGCACCTGAATCCGGGCGGACGGCTGGCGGTGATCTCCTTCCACTCGCTGGAGGACCGCATCATCAAGAAGACCATGCAGGAGCTGGCCACCGGCTGCACCTGCCCCCCCAATTTTCCCGTGTGCGTATGCGGGAAGAAACCGAAAATGAAGCTCGTCTCCCGCAAGCCCATTGTACCGGGCGAGGCGGAGCTTGCCGGAAATCCCCGCGCCCGCAGCGCCAAGCTCCGGGTGGCGGAGAAGCTGTGAATCTGTCATTCCGATCCAGTGCGCACACTGGCGTGGGAATCCGTTCCTTTTCTGCTCTGTCTCGCATTAGGAGAAACGGATTGCCACGGCCAGTCTGAGGACTGGCCTCGCAATGACAAATGAAAGCCAAGCTGCAAAAGAAAGGAAGTCCTTCCCCATGACTGACGAACGCCGCCGCAACATGAAAATCGTATATGGCAACCTGGCCTATGACCTGGATACCCTGGTGCGGGAGCGTCAGCTGGAGGAGGCCGGCGCCATGCCGGAGCGCCGCCAGGCACCGGAGCGTCAGCCCCAGGTGCAGGCCCGCCGCCGTCCCCAGGCCCAGGCCAAGGCCCGTCCCTCCGCGCTGGTGGTGGGCGGCATCGCGGTGGTGTGCGCCCTGGTGATGGTGCTGCTGCTGGGCTATGTGCAGCTGACCACCGTGTCCAACCACGTGTCCACCATCCAGAAGGACATCGCCTCCCTGGAGGAGGAGCACGTCTCCCTTCTGACGGAGTACGAAAAGACCTTTGACCTGGCCACCATCAAGGCCGCCGCCGAGGAGGCCGGTATGTCCAAGCCCTCCGCCGGACAGATCCAGTACATCGACCTGAGCGGCTCCGACACCGCCGTGGTGTACGGCGACGAGCCGGGCGTGGCGGCCAGGGCCGCCGATTCCCTGAAAAAGGGTGCGCTGTCCCTGTGGGAATATTTCCGCTGAAAACCCCGTATAGTTGAGTCGAACAGCAAGGAGCGAGAAGCCAGATTCTTGCTCCTTGCTTTGGCCTTTCCATGAAGGAGTCTTAATTATGCCGCAAAACTACCCCAACGACCGTCAAAACCGCCGGAACCGGCAGAATCCCATGCGGAAGGACGAATCCATCCGCCGGGCCAACCGGGTCATCCAGAGCCGCACCTTCGTGCTGATGCTCATCATGGGCATCGGTATGTTCGTGGTGCTGTTTTTCAAGCTGTACTCTTTGCAGATCACCCGGCATGAGGAGCTGCAATCCAAGGCCGTCAGCCAGCAGACCCGCAGCAGCGTGGTCACCGCCAACCGGGGCACCATCTATGACGCCTCCGGCAACATTCTGGCCATCTCCTCCACGGCGGAGACCATCTTCCTCTCCCCCAAGGAGATGAACGACGCCCTGAACGACGCGGAGAACCCCGTGGCCTGGACCAAGGAGGCGCTGGCGGGCGCTCTGGCGAAAATCCTGGACATCAGCGAGGAGGGCATCCTGAAAAAGATGACCCGCACCGACTCCATGTACGAGGTATTGAAATACCGGGTGGACGAGGACGTGGCCGACCAGGTCCGGAAATACATCAACGACAACAAGGTGAAGGGCGTGTTCCTGACCACCGACGCCAAGCGGTACTATCCCTACGGCGACCTGGCCGCCCAGGTCATCGGCTTCGTGGGCGTGGACTACACGGGCCTGTTCGGCCTGGAGGCGGAGTACGACAAGGAATTGCAGGGCCAGTCCGGCCTGGTGGTCACCGCCAAGGCCAACCGGCAGAACGACCTCTTGTACGAATACTCCCAGTACTTCGACCCGGAGAACGGCGACGAATTGCAGGTGACGCTGGAGGCCACCGTGCAGTATTATCTGGAAAAGGGCATGAAGGATATGTGCGACGCCTTCTCCCCCGCCAACGGCGCCACCGGCATCGTCATGGACGTGCGCAACGGCGGCATCCTGGCCATGGCCTCCTTCCCCAACTACGACCTGAACGACTTCTCCACCGTCACCGACAAGACGCTGCTGGAGCGGATGGAGCGGGAGGAGATCGAGCTGGCGGACGCCCAGCAGCTGCAATGGCGCAACAAGGCGCTGAACGATACCTACGAGCCCGGCTCCACCTTCAAGATACTCACCCTGTCCGCCGCGCTGGAGGAGGGTCTCATCGATATGAACACCACCGTCAACTGCGGCGGCTCGGTGACCATCTCCGGACAGACCATCCACTGCTCCAACAAGGTGGGCCACGGCCTGCAAAACCTGGAGCAGTCGGTGGGAAACTCCTGCAACCCGGCGTTCATCTCCTACGGCCTGAAGCTGGGCACGGAGAAATTCTATCAGTATATGCGCTCCTTCGGCATCATGTCCCCCACCGGCGTGGACCTGGGCGGCGAGGCCACCGGCGTGTTCGCCGCCGACGCCAACTTCACCCAGCTGGACCTGGCCTGCTACGCCTTCGGCCAGAACTTCACCGTCACGCCCCTGGCGCTGATCGCCGCACAGGCGGCCTGCGTCAACGGCGGATACCTCTATACCCCCCACTTCGCCCAGCAGATCACCGACAGCGACGGCAACGTGATCTGGCAGCATGACGATACCCCGGTGCGGCAGGTCATCAGCGAGGAGACCTCCGCCACCGTGCGGGAGTGCCTGGAATACGTGGTGGCCAGCGGCACCGGCAAGAACGGCCAGGTGGCGGGCTACCGCATCGGCGGCAAGACCGGTACGGCCGATAAGGGCCAGTCCGGCGACGTGGTGGTGTCCTTCCTGTGCTTCGCCCCGGCGGACGATCCCCAGATCATGATGCTCATCACCATGGATACCCCCAGCCGCTCCACCGGCACCTACGTGTCCGGCGGCAACATGGTGGCCCCCTACTCCAGCGCCATCATGTCGGAGATCCTGCCCTATCTGGGCATCGAGCCCAGTTACAGCGCCGAGGAGCTGATGGGCGTGGACACCACCGTGCCCAACGTCATCGGTATGTCGGTGGACGAGGCCAAGGAACGCCTGAAGGAGCGGGGCTTCGCCTGCAAGGTGGAGGGCGACGGCGAGACCATCACCGACCAGACCCCCGTGGGCGGCGCCATCATCCCCGGCAAATCCACGGTGGTGCTGTATGCCGGAGCGGAGAAACCGGATAAAATGTGTAAGGTGCCCTCTCTGGTGGGCCGCAGCGCGGCGGAGGCCAACACCGCCGCCGCCAACGCGGGACTGCTGATTCGCTTCACCGGCACCACCAGCTCCGAGTCCAGCACCGTTCTGGTGTTTTCTCAGGAGCTGGAGGCCGGGACGGAGGTCCCCGCCGGAACGGTCATCACCGTGCGGCTGGGCGACACCACCGTACGGGACTGATCCCATCACGATACCGCAGTTTTTGCCATATAAACGGCATATTCTCCCATTCCGTTTGCGTTTCCTGCCTGCTATACTGGCAAGTGGGCGGCTATAACGCCCGCAACAACAACATCAAAGGAGACGATCCTATGCAGCTGAAAGACGTTTTGAAAGGGCTGGACATTCTGTCCGCCGCCGCAGACATGACGCAGGAGATCACCGGCGTCAGCTATGACTCCCGCACCACCGCGCCCGGCGACGTGTTCGTGGCCATCAGCGGCGAGGCGGTGGACGGCCACCGCTTCATCCCCATGGCGGCGGAAAAGGGCGCCGTGTGCGTGGTGTGCGAGCGGGCGCCGGAGGGGGATATCCCCTATGTCCAGGTGGCCAGCTCCCGCAAGGCGCTGGCCCTGATGGCGGGCAACTGGTTCGACCATCCCGCCAAAGAGATGACCATGATCGGCGTCACCGGAACCAGCGGCAAGACTACCTCCACCTACCTCATCAAGAGCATTCTGGAGCAGAAGGCCGGGGCCAAGGTGGGTCTGGTGGGCACCATCCAGAACATGATCGGCCAGGAGGTGCTGCATACCGAGCGCACCACGCCGGAGTCCTTCGAGCTGCAAAAGCTGTTCCGGCAGATGTCCGACGCAGGCTGCACCCACGTGGTGATGGAGGTGTCCTCCCACGCGCTGGCTCTGGACCGGGTGTACGGCATCCGCTTCGCCGTGGGCATCTTCACCAATCTCAGCCAGGACCATCTGGACTTCCACCACACCATGGAGGAATACTGCGACGCCAAGGCCATCCTCTTCGACCGCTGCGACGTGGCCATCTACAACGGCGACGACCCGTGGCATGAGCGGATGCTGGCCCACTGTCCCTGCCGCACCTTCCGTTACAGCGCCAAGGGCGACGCCGACCTGTCCGCCAAGAACATCCGGCTTCACGCGGGCAGCGTGGACTACGACGCACAGGCGGATACCGAGTGGGCCCACGTCCACGTGGGCATACCCGCCATCTTTACCGTATATAATACGTTGGACGCCATCTCCGCCTGCTGGAATCTGGGCGTGTCCATCGAGGACTGCGCCGACGCGCTGGCGAAGAACCACGGCGTCAAGGGCCGCATGGAGATCATCCCCACCCCCGGCAAGAGCTTTACCATCCTCAACGACTACGCCCACAAGCCCGACGCGCTGGAGAACGTGCTGTCCTCCGTGCGGGGCTTCGCCAAGGGCCGTACCGTGGTGGTGTTCGGCTGCGGCGGTGACCGGGACCGCACCAAGCGCCCCGTTATGGGCGAGATCGCGGCGCGGCTGGCGGATTTCACCATCGTCACCTCCGACAATCCCCGCACCGAGGAGCCCATGGCCATCATCGACGACATTCTCACCGGCATGAAGGGCTGCACCGCCTATGCCGTGGAGCCGGACCGGGTGAAGGCCATCCACTACGCCATGGACCACGCCCAGCCGGGCGACGTCATCGTGCTGGCGGGCAAGGGGCACGAGGACTATCAGGAGATCAACCACCAGCACTTCCCCATGGATGAGCGGGTCATCGTGGCCCAGCACCTGAAGGAAATGTAAACCACAGAAAACGCCCCCTCGCAGGGCAAAAAGAAAGAGAGTCGTTCACATGGAAATTATTCTGGCTGCCATTGTCAGCTTCGTTGTCACCGCCGTGGTGGGTAAGTTCCTCATTCCCGCTCTCGTCCGTCTGAAGGCGGGCCAGAGCATCAAGGAGATCGGCCCCAACTGGCATATGTCCAAGCAAGGCACCCCCACCATGGGCGGACTGATGTTCATCATCGGCATCGGCGTGGCCATCGTCATCTGCGGCTGGCGGGGTATGCTGGAGGGCAACTTTCAGCACCTGTATGTGTATCTGTTCGCCCTGGTGTTCGGCGGCATCGGCTATATCGACGACTATCAGAAGGTGAAGCACCACCAGAACACCGGCCTGACCGCCCCCCAAAAGTTCGTGCTGCAATTGGCGGCGGCGGTGGCGTTCCTGTGCCTGATGCGGTACGAGGGGATGCTGAGCCCCAACCTGTATGTGCCCTTTTTCAACACGTACCTTGTGTTAAGCTGGGGGGTGTACCTGGTGTTCGCCGCCTTTGTCATCGTGGGCACCGTCAACGCCGTCAACATCACCGACGGACTGGACGGCCTGTCCAGCAGCGTCACGCTGCCGGTGGCGGCCTTCTTCACCTGGGAGGGCTGCGGCTATATGCCCCAGTATCTGGTGCTGGCGGCCATTCCCGTGTATTACACCCAGCTGGGCATCTTCGGCGCAGCGCTGTTCGGCGGATTGGTGGGCTTCCTGCTGTATAACCACTACCCCGCCAAGGTGTTCATGGGCGACACCGGCTCGCTGTTTCTGGGCGGCGCGGTGGCGGCCCTGGCCTTCGCCTACGATATGCCGCTGGTGCTGATCCTGGTGGGCATCGTCTACATCTGCGAGACGCTGTCGGACATCATTCAGGTGGGCTATTTCAAGCTGACCCACGGCAAGCGCATTTTCAAAATGGCCCCCCTGCACCATCACTTCGAGATGTGCGGCTGGAGCGAGAAGAAGATCGTGGCGGTGTTCACCACGGTAAGCCTGCTGTTCTGCCTGCTGGCCGTGGTGGCGGTGAATGGACGGTTTTTGGCAATGTAAAAATTGCTGGCATGAAATCGCCCCCTACGAAACAACTACCGATAGAACCTCGCAGGGCAGGGCCCCTGTGCCCTGCACAGGATGGCGCATCGCCGTTTGCCGGATAATGTGCGTTAAATGTGCGTAGGGGAGGGGTTCTACCCCTCCCGCCCGACACACCGCCGCACTACCGGCGGGCGGGGTAGAACCCCGCCCCTACACACCGGCCACCGATACCTTGCCCTGCCGGATATCGCAGCCGCTTTCGGGGTCGTCATTCCACACCGTTTAACGTACCCCGCCCTATATCACAGAAAGGAGGAACGTCCCATGCCGCAGCGCCCCCAGCAGCCCCCCGTGAAGCACGCGGAGAAAATGCGCCGCAAGGCCATCGAAATGAAGCATTTGCAGGCCGCCAAGGGCGGGCGGATGGACGTTCCCTTTCTGCTGCTGGTGCTGCTGCTGACGGCCATCGGCCTTGTGATGCTGTTTTCCGCCAGCTTCCCCTCCGCCTACTATGAGACCGGCGACGCCGCCTACTACTTCAAGCGGCAGGCCATTTTCGCCGCCATGGGTCTGGCGGGTATGGTGGTCGCCGCCAAGTTCAACTATCAGCGCTGGCGCGGCGCGGCCCGGATGCTGCTGATCTTCTCCCTGTTTCTGCTGATGCTGGTCATCATCCCCGGCATCGGTATCTACATCAACGGCTCCCGCCGGTGGCTGGGCATCGAGCGGGTCTTCACCTTCCAGCCGTCGGAGATCGCCAAGCTGGCGGTCATCATCTACTTCGCCGACAGCATCTCCAAAAAGCGGGAGAAAATGCTGCTGTTCCGCGAGGGCGTCACCCCCTATCTGGTGATCCTGGGCGTCATCGCCATTCTGATGATGCTGGAGCCCCACCTGTCCGGCACCATCCTCATCGTGGGCACCGGCGCTATCATGATGGCGGTGGGCGGCATGGACGGCCGCCTGGTGGGCCTGGGCGTGGGCGGCGTGGCCGCCCTGGCGGTGCTGTTCGTCAAGGCCGTGGAGGCCGGCATTATCTCCTACGGCGCCAGCCGCATCAATATGTGGCACGACCCCTGGCTGGACGTCAGCGACGACGGCTACCAGATGGTGCAGAGCCTGATCGCCATCGGCTCCGGCGGCCTGCTGGGCCTGGGCCTGGGCAAGGGCCGCCAGAAGTTCCTGTACCTGCCGGAGGAGCACAACGACTTCATCTTCGCCGTGGTGTGCGAGGAGCTGGGTCTGGTGGGCGCCTGCGTCATCATGCTGATCTTCGCCATGCTGCTGCTGCGGGGCTTCTGGATCGCCCTCCACGCCCGCGATCGGTTCGGTACGCTGCTGGTGGTGGGCATCATGTCCCACCTGGGCCTGCAGGTGTTCCTGAACATCGCCGTGGTGTCGGGCCTTGTCCCGGCCACCGGCATCTCCCTGCCCTTCTTCAGCTACGGCGGCACGGCGCTGCTGCTGCAATTGGTGGAAATGGGCATCGTACTGAGCGTCTCGCGGCAGATACCCGCGCCGCGGAACGGGTAGCGGCTGTCATTGCGGGCCGGTCGTAGGGGGCGGCATCCCCAACGCCCCGCCGTTTACCGGATAATGTACGTTAAATGTGCGTAGGGGAGGGGTTCTACCCCTTCCAACCGACACATCGCCGCACTACCGGCGGGCGGGGTAGAACCCCGCCCCTACACACCAAACCACCGATACCCTGCCCTGCCGGATATCGCAACCGCTTTCGGGGTTGTCATTCCGAGCCAGTGACAGCGGTCGACACGTTAAGAAAATATGCCGGTGGCATATTTTTAGTGTCGATCTCGGCGGCTATGCCGCCGTAGCATCCATCTGGATTTCCACCGCACTGTCAAGAATACGGATTGCCACGTCGCTTCGCTCCTCGCAATGACACCCAAGGACGAAAGCGCGTACTGACTATCTCTCCCCAAAAGGAGCTGTTTATTATGAATGTGATCTTTACCTGCGGCGGCACCGCCGGACATGTGAATCCGGCGCTGGCGCTGGCGGGCTATCTGAAAGAAAAGGACCCCTCGGCCCGCATCCTGTTCGTGGGCACCCCCAACGGCATGGAGCGGGGCCTCATCGAAAAGGCGGGCTACGACTTCGCCGCCGTGGAGGTCAGCAACTTCCACCGCTCCCTGTCTCCCAAGGCGCTGCGCCACAATTTCAAGACCGCCAAGACCCTGATGACCTCCCGCCGTGAGGCGGACGCCATCATCCGGCGGTTCCAGCCGGACCTGGTGGTGGGCACCGGCGGCTACGCCAGCTATCCCGCCGTCAAGGCTGCCGCCCGGCGGCATATTCCCACCGCCGTCCACGAGTCCAACATGATCCCCGGCCTGACCACCAAGCTGCTGGAGGGCTGCGTGAACTGCGTGATGGTGGGGTTCGAGGACTGCCGCCGCCACTACAAGCATCCCGACAAGGTGGCTGTCACCGGTACGCCGGTCCGTGGAGATTTCTTCGCCCTGACGAAGCGGCAGGCCCGCGAAAAGCTGGGCTATACCGACGATAAACCCCTGGTGGTGTCCTTCTGGGGCAGCCTGGGGGCCTCCACCATGAACGAGCGGATGCTGGACTTCTTCCAGCGGGAAAAGGCGGAGGGCTATCCCTTCCACCACATCCACGCCGCCGGAAAGAGCGACTGGCCCCACGTGTCGGAGGAGCTGGCCCGCCTTGGGCTGGAAAGCCCCCTGCTGGACGTGCGGCAGTACATCTACGACATGGCGGTGGTGATGGCCGCCGCCGACCTGGTCATCAGCCGCGCCGGGGCCAGCACCCTCAGCGAGCTGACGGCCCTGGGCATGCCCACCATTCTGGTGCCCTCCCCCTACGTGGTGGCCAACCACCAGGAGAAGAACGCCCGGATGCTGGAGAGCCACGGCGGCGCGGTGGTGCTGACGGAGGACCAGGCCACCGGCGAGGCCATGTACCGGGCCGCGAAGGACATTCTGCAAAACGGGGAAAAGCGCCAGTCCATGGCCAAGGCCATGGCGGACCTGGGCATTCCCGACGCCACGGAGCGCATTTACGACACGCTGACGGCCCTGCTGTAACGGGGCAAGCTGCGCCTTGCATAGGATGGGTAAAACCATTGGAAAGGCGGAGCGATATGTCTTATCTGCGGATTCAGGGGGGCCGCCCCCTCAGCGGCCACATCACCGTGCAGCGGGCCAAGAACAGCGTCCTGCCCATTCTGGCCGCCACGCTGCTGGCGGGCGGAGAATGCCGCCTGACGGACTGTCCCCGGCTCAGCGATGTGGAGACAGCGGCGGACATCCTGCGCCATCTGGGCTGCGAGGCCCGGTGGGAGGGCGGCGACCTGCTGGTGGACACCGCCAGCGTCAGGCGCTGGGACATTCCGGAGCCGCTGATGCGGCGGATGCGGTCCTCGGTCATCTTTCTGGGGGCCATTCTGACCCGCTGCGGACAGGCGGAGCTGTCCTATCCCGGCGGCTGCGAGCTGGGCCCCCGGCCCATCGATCTGCACCTGACCGCCCTGCGGACCCTGGGGGCGGACATCTGCGAGATCGGCGGCAGCCTCTTGTGCCGGGCGGAGCGCCTGCACGGCGGCGATATCCTGCTGACCCTGCCCAGCGTGGGGGCCACTGAGAACGCCATGCTGGCCGCCTGCGGCGCGGAAGGCGTCACCGTTATCTCCAACGCCGCCCGCGAGCCGGAGATCGCGGACTTACAGGACTTCCTGCAAAAGCTGGGGGCCGACGTCCACGGGGCGGGCACCTCCACCATTACGGTACGGGGCGGCGGCGGTACGCGGCACGGCTGCGTCCACCGCTGCATCGGCGACCGGATCGCTGCGGCTACATACCTGTGCGCGGCGGCAGCCGCCGGCGGACAGGTGACGGTGCGGGGCGTGGACTACCGCCATCTCGCCACCGTGACCACGGCGCTGGGGCAGGCGGGCTGCCGCCTGCAATGCGGAGAGGACGCCGTCACCCTGGAGAGCGACGGCCGCCTGCGCTCCATCCCGCCGGTGCGCACGTCCCCCTATCCCGGCTTTCCCACCGACGCGCAGGCCCTTCTGATGGCGGCGCTGCTGCGCGCGGAGGGCGCCACCATGCTGGTGGAGAATATGTTTGACAGCCGCTACCGCCACGTGCCGGAGCTGCAGCGGATGGGAGCGGATATCCGTCTGGAGGGGCGGGTGGCCGTGGTCTACGGCACACAGGCGCTCCACGGCGCGGCGGTGCGGTGCACCGACCTGCGGGGCGGGGCGGCGCTGGCCATCGCGGCGCTGCAAACGCCGGAGGCCACATTCCTACACGATATTTACCACATCCAGCGGGGCTACCAGGACCTGGCAGGCGACCTGCGGGCGCTGGGAGCCGATGCCATGCTGTGCGTCGGCGAGACCGGGGATGTGTAACGGATAGAGAAAGGTACAGGTTTTACTATGGCGAGACGACGCAGCTACCAGCGCAAACGGCGGCAGGGACGGTTTTCCTTCCTGTATCGGATATTGGTCTTTGTGGCCATCTGCGGTGCCATTGCCGTGGCGCTGGCGCTGTTCTTCAAGGTGGAGACCATCACCGTCACCGGCAACAGCCGCTATACCGCCAAGCAGATCGTGGAGGCGGGCGGCATGCAGGTGGGGGACAATATGTTCTTCCTGAACAAGTACAAAGCCTCGGAGAAGATCACCGCCTCCCTGCCCTATGTGGAGACGGTGCGCATCAGCCGCCAGCTGCCCAATACCCTGGTGGTGACGGTGACGGAGTGTACCGCCCCCGCCGCCGTCGCCCAGGACGGCAAGCTGTGGCTGCTGTCCGGCGACGGAAAGATCGTGGATGAGAAGACCGGCGACGGCAAGCAGTACGCCCTGGTAAAGGGCCTGAGCCTGCTGGACCCCCAGGTGGGGACCGACATTCAGGTGCCGGAGGAGGAGCAGTCCTCCGCCCAGCTGCTGCTGACGCTGCTGGGCCTGCTGCGGGACAAGAATATGCTCTCCGACGTGCAGACCATCGACCTGAGCGACACCGCCTCGGTGGTGATGGGATATCTGGACCGGTTTGACGTCACCTTCCGCTGGGACGCGGACTTTGACTACAAGCTGGACTATCTGCTGGCGGTGGTGGAGCGGCTGGAGGTCAACGAGACCGGCTCCATCGACATGACCCAGGAGGGAAAAGCCAGCTTTATCCCCGGCTGAGCAGTCTCCTGCGCACACTTTTTCTCGGCGGCGGTGAACTTTTTTTGAAAAAAGGCCGTTACCACTTGACCTGCGGGCCGATACGCAATATAATACAAGATGTAGTATTAGCAAAGTAACGATTTTTCGTTTTTATACCATTTCTGCCGGAGGGAACGAACATGGCTTTTGGACTGGAAACAGGCGTGGAAAACGTCGTCAATATCAAAGTCGTCGGCGTGGGCGGCGGCGGCAACAATGTGGTCAACCGTATGGTCCACAGCGGCGCCCAGGGCGTTGATTTTATTGCGGTCAATACGGACAAGCAGGCATTGAACGCTTCCAGCGCCAACTATAAGCTGCAGATCGGCGAAAAGCTCACCGGCGGCAAGGGCGCGGGCTCCAACCCGGAGATCGGCCGCAAGGCCGCCGAGGAGAGCCGCAACCAGATCAGCAAGGCCCTGGAGGAAACGGACATGGTGTTCGTCACCGCCGGTATGGGCGGCGGCACCGGCACCGGCGCGGCCCCTGTGGTGGCCGAGATCGCCCGCGAACTGGGCGTACTGACCGTGGGCGTCGTCACCAAGCCCTTCGGGTTTGAGGGCCGCCGCCGCGCCCAGCAGGCAGAGGCCGGTATCGAGGAGCTGAAGGACAAGGTGGACTCCCTGGTCATCATCCCCAACGAGCGGCTGAAGTTCGCCACCGACCAGAAGATCACCTTCGCCAACGCCTTCGAGATCGCCGACGACGTGCTGCGTCAGGCGGTGCAGTCCATCTCCGACCTGATCCGGGACACCGGCTTCATCAACCTGGACTTTGCCGACGTGACCGCCATCATGAAGGACGCGGGCATGGCCCACATGGGCGTGGGCCGGGCCGCCGGCAAGGGCAAGGCCGAGGAGGCCGCCCGCATGGCCATTTCCAGCCCCCTGCTGGAGACCTCTATCGAGGGGGCCCACGGCGTGCTCATCAATATCACCGGCTCCACCGATATCGGTCTGGAGGAGGTGGAGCAGGCCGCCACGCTGGTGCAGCAGGCGGTGCATCCCGACGCGCTGACCATCTTCGGCGCCACCTTCGATGAGTCTCTGGACGACGAGATTCGCGTGACCGTCATCGCCACCGGCTTTGCCGAGGCCCAGCAGGCCAAGGCGGAGAACGCCGCAAACACCGGCAGCGGCGAAGCTGTCAAGCTGGACCCCTTGCCTGCCGAGGGTGAGAAGGCCGACGACGATATGGACAAGTCCTTCAATGATATCCTGAAGATTTTCCAGAAGGACAATTATTAAAGCAACTGCTGCAACAAAATTTTGGACACCGCAACGGGAAATCCATTCCCCTTGCCTCTCCCTTCGGGAGAGGTGGCCGAGCGCAGCGAGGACGGAGAGGGGCGGAACGTTAAGGAAACATGCCGGTGTCGACACGTTAAGAAAATATGCCAGTGGCATATTTTTAGTGTCGTTCTCAGCGGCTATGCCGCTGTAGCATCCATCTTGGTTTGCACCGCATCATCTTTAAGCGTCGATCTCGGCAGCTATGCTGCCGTAGTATCTATCCGGATTTGCACCGCACCATCTTGGCTCCCCTCTCAGTCACCTTCGGTGACAGCTCTCCCAAAGGGAGAGCCAAGGGTAGGAATGACAATGTGAGGAACATTGCTTAACAAACGAAAAAGGCCGTTTGCCTGTGCGGGCAAGCGGCCTTTCTCACGAAAACAGGAGGAGACATATGAAACCCCAAGAGCTACTTGCCGTGCTGCGCACCGCCGCACGGCTGAAGGACACCACCCGCCACTGCTGCACGCCCCGACATCGCCGTGAGAGCGTGGCGGAGCACAGCTGGCGTCTGGCGCTGATGGCATACCTGATGCGGGATGAATTCCCGGAGCTGGACATGGACAAGGTGGTGCGGATGTGCCTGATCCACGACCTGGGCGAGTGCTTCACCGGAGACATTCCCTCCTTCGAGAAGACGGCGGCGGACACCGCCAAAGAGGACGGGCTGCTGGCCCAGTGGGTAGCCGGACTGCCCCAGCCCTACTGCCGGGATATGGCGGCGCTGTACGCCGAGATGGACGCGTTGGAGACGCCGGAGGCCAAGCTCTATAAGGCGCTGGACAAGCTGGAGGCGGTGATCTCCCACAACGAGTCCCCGCTGGACACCTGGCTCCCCCTGGAGTACCAGCTGAACCTGACCTATGCCGACGACAATGTGGCCTTCTCCCCCTACCTGACCGAACTGCGTCAGGCCATCCGTCAGGAGACCGAGGAAAAGGTGGCCAAAGGCGAGTAAATTCTATACATATCGTATTGTTTTTATTCCATTATACGGTTTGTATTGCTTTTCGCGCCCCATATGGCATTTTATCGGTACATAAACCGCCTTTATGGGTGCAGATTTGCTACATAAACCGCCCTTATCGGTACACATAAACCGCCCTGTCTATGACGAAAAAGCGCCGCCGCTCCTCCGAGCGGCGGCGCTTCACACTTCGACGAACCAAAAGCCATAGGCAATTTTCAACGCCGCAGCAGCGCAGCGCAAAGCGATGGCGGAGCCTATCAGAATGTTAAGGGAACATACTTGACAGCAGGCTCTCAACCTCTGAATTTCCGCTTCCGCAGCGTCCCCAGCAGCGGCCGGTTTTGATAAAACAAATAGAGCAGCAGGAGCAAAAGAACGAGCTGTATGCCTGCGCCAATAGCCCTTGCCGCCCGCACTTCCTCACGCATGATCCTGTTATGATCCTCGATGGACAGAAGCTCATGATCCGTTTTCAGCGCCACAACCGTCCCCTCCTGCCTTTCACGAAAGCGGTCGATTTGAGAAATCGGGAGACGGAACGAGAGCATTGTCCCCGGCTGTAAAGCCGTGATCTCAGCCGCATCCATATGCCGTGCGATCACGGCCGGAATGCGCAGCCGCCCATCGGGCTCTTTCACCGAAATGATATAATCACCCTCTGCATTTGGCGAAACGCCAGCGACCGCAGCGGACATCTCGACGGTGCTTATCTCGCTGAGTTTATCTGACAGAATTAACGTAACATTGTGGCCCAGCATGGCGAAAAACAGTAGCAGCACCACAAAAAGCAGCAGGAGCTTTTTCTTCATTTCATATCCGCCTCATTGCGTTGTAATTATTAGACATAACAAAAGCCCACGACGAATGTCGTGGGCTTTTGTGTTGGCGCTACCTATTTTTCCGGGCCGTCTCCAGCCAAGTATCGTGGGCAGAAGCGAGCTTAACTTCCGTGTTCGGGATGGGAACGGGTGGACCCTCGCCCTAATCAGCACCAACTTGTCAGCACAGCAGTGTTCCGTCATGCCGACCAAGTGCAATTGCTTGCACCCTGAAAACCGAACAATGTATCGTCATGGATTGGAGAAGGCTTAGATTGCCTGCACAAATTGTAGGTCAA
>CAKTMW010000003.1 GCA_934574095.1 uncultured Oscillospiraceae bacterium
GTCACCAAGGTCTGCGCCAACAGCTGCATCGCCTGCGGTATGTGCGAGCGTACCTGTAAGTTCGACGCCATCCACGTGGAGAACAACGTGGCCGTCATCGATTACAGCAAGTGCCGCAACTGCACCATGTGCGCCAAGGCTTGCCCCCGCAATGCCATCGAGCCCATCCCCACTCCGGAGGAGAAGGAGAAGTTCAAGGCTGCGCAGAAGGCCGCTGCCGAGAAGAAGGCCGCTGCTGAAAAGGCTGCCAAGGAGGCCGCTGCCGCCGCCGAGGCTCCCAAGACCGAGTAAGGCATAAGCGTATGAAAACAAGACCGGGTATGCGTGAAAACGCATACCCGGTCTTTCGTCCTGTTGATCACCGCGGCTGCTTTCTCCCATAAGAAACCATATTTTTACAGGCAAAATCCGCAACTTTTCCGCAAAAAAACGGTTGACATAACAGCGGTGGAAAAAGGTGTGGAAAATGTGTAAAACCCTGTGGAGACAGGGCTTGCGGCGGTTGCGGCAATATTATTTTTTTTGCCCGCCTTTCAAACTTTTGCCGCAAAACCGCCGCCATAGCGCCGTCTTTCGACGGCAAGCCCCTTGCGCCGCCCCCAAAAATGCGGTACAATATATGGGATATTTTATGCGCTGAATCCTACAACCCTTGGAGGTTTCCCTTTTATGCCAAAGAAGAACGTATACAACGACGACAGTATCACCAGCCTGAAGGGCGCTGACCGTGTGCGGAAGCGCCCCGGCGTGATTTTCGGCTCCGACGGACTGGAGGGCTGCGAGCACGCGGTGTTTGAAATCCTCTCCAACTCCATCGACGAAGCCCGCGAGGGCCACGGCAACCTCATCACCGTCACCCGCTTTCAGGACAAGTCCGTGCAGGTGGAGGACATGGGCCGCGGCTGCCCCGTGGACTGGAACGAGAAGGAGGGCCGCTACAACTGGGAGCTGGTGTTCTGCGAGCTGTACGCCGGCGGCAAGTACGACAACGAAAACAGCGAGAACTACGAGTTCTCCCTGGGTCTCAACGGCCTTGGCTCCTGCGCCACCCAGTACGCTTCCCAATACATGGACGTCACCGTCTGGCGGGGCGGCAAGGAGTACACCCTGCATTTTGAAAAGGGCGAGAACATCGGCGGCCTTCAGGTGAAGGAGCTGACCACCAATAAGAAGAAAACCGGCACCCGTATCCACTGGCTGCCGGATCTGGACGTGTTCACCGATATCGCCGTGCCCCTGGACTACTACCGGGACGCCATGAAGCGTCAGGCGGTGGTCAACGCCGGCGTCACCTTCCGCCTGCTGAACGAGACGGCGGCGGGCCAATTCGACACCGAGGAGTTCCTCTACCCCCGCGGCATCGAGGACTACATCGCTGAGCTGGCGGGGGACGACGCCCTCACCGAGCCGGTGTTCTGGGAGGCGGAGCGCCGGGGCCGCGACCGGGCCGACAAGCCGGAGTATAAGGTGAAGCTCAGCGTGGCGCTGTGCTTCTCCAACCGGGTGTCCATCGTGGAGCACTATCACAACTCCAGCTTTCTGGAGCACGGCGGCAGCCCGGAAAAGGCCACCCGCCTGGCCCTGGTGGGCGCCATCGACAAGTATCTGCGGGAGAACAACAAGTACCTGAAATCCGAGGCCAAGATCACCTATCCCGACGTGCAGGACTGCCTGATCCTGGTCAGCAACAACTTCTCCACCCAGACCAGCTACGAGAACCAGACCAAGAAGGCCATCACCAACAAGTTCGTGCAGGACGCCATGGCGGAGTTCCTCCGCAGCCGTCTGGAGATCTACTTCATCGAGAATCACGACGCCGCCGAGAAGATCGCCGCCCAGGTGCTGATCAACAAGCGCAGCCGCGAAACGGCGGAAAAGACCCGCATCAACCAGAAGAAAAAGCTCACCGAGAAGATCGACATTGCCAACCGCGTCCAGAAGTTTGTGGACTGCCGCACCAAGGACGTGGAACGCCGGGAGCTGTACATCGTGGAGGGCGACTCCGCGCTGGGCGCCTGCAAGCAGTCCCGTGACGCGGAGTTTCAGGGGCTGATGCCTGTCCGGGGCAAGATTTTGAACTGCCTGAAGGCCGACTATCCCCGCATTTTCAAAAGCGACGTCATCACCGACCTCATGAAGGTGCTGGGCTGCGGCGTGGAGGTCTCCGGCAAGGCCGTCAAGGACCTGAACCAGTTCGATTTGAATAACCTCCGCTGGAGCAAGGTGGTCATCTGCACCGATGGCGATGTGGACGGCTTCCAGATACGGACACTGATCCTGACCATGCTGTACCGCCTCTGCCCCACCCTGATCCGGGAGGGCAAGGTCTACATCGCCGAAACGCCCCTGTTCGAGATCACCTATAAGGACAAGACCGCCGAAAAGACGTGGTTCGCCTATTCTGAAAAGGAGAAGGCGGATATTCTCCGCTCGCTGGAGGGCAAAAAGGTGAAGATCGACCGCTCCAAGGGCCTTGGCGAAAACGACCCGGAGATGATGTGGCTGACCACCATGAACCCGGAGACCCGCCGTCTCATCAAGGTGCTGCCCGACGACGTGGAGGAGACCGCCCGTGTCTTTGATCTCCTGCTGGGGGACAATCTCTCCGGCCGCAAGGAGTACATCGCTGAAAACGGCCATAAATACATGGACATGATCGACGTGAGCTGAGAAAAGGCGTCGCCTGAACAATGTGGTAGCTGCGCTTCATGTGTGTAGGGGAGGGGCTCTGCCCCTCCCGCCGATAAACGCAAATTCCCGCAGTATTATTGTAACGGGCGGGGTAGAACCCCGCCCCTACACCAAAGAATTACCGCCTACAAAAGAAAGGACATTGCTCCTATGGCAAAAAAAACACCCTCCGACCGTACCGTCCACCGCCCGGCCGACCCCAATGTGATGGGTCTGCGGGGCGTGGTGGTGGATCAGCCCATCACCGCCACGCTGGACGAAAACTATATGCCCTACGCCATGAGCGTCATCGTCTCCCGCGCCATCCCGGAGATCGACGGCTTCAAGCCCGCTCACCGGAAGCTGCTGTACACCATGTACAAGATGGGGCTTCTCACCGGCAGCCGCACCAAGTCCGCCAACATCGTGGGCCAGACCATGCGCCTGAACCCCCACGGAGACCAAGCCATCTACGAAACCATGGTGCGTCTGGCCAAGGGCAACGAGGCCCTGCTGCACCCCTTTGTGGACAGCAAGGGCAACTTCGGCAAGGTCTACTCCCGCGACATGGCCTACGCTGCCAGCCGCTATACCGAGGCCAAGCTCTCCCCCATCTGCGCCGAGCTGTTCCGGGACCTGGACTGCGACGCTGTGGACTTCGTGGACAACTACGACAACACCATGAAGGAGCCGTCCCTGCTGCCCACCACCTTCCCCAATGTGCTGGTGAGCGCCAATCAGGGCATCGCCGTGGGCATGGCGTCCCAAATCTGTGGCTTCAATCTGGGCGAGGTGTGCGACACCACCATCGCCTATCTGAAAAACCCCGACCACGACATCTCCTCCACCCTGTTGGCACCGGACTTCCCCACCGGCGGTCAGATCCTGTGCGATGCGGACGAACTGCGGGAGATCTACCGCACCGGCCGGGGCGGCGTGAAGATCCGCAGCCGCTACCGCTACGATAAAAAGGAGAATTTGATCGAGGTCTACGAGATCCCCTACTCCACCTCCATCGAGGCCATTCTGGACAAGGTGGCGGAGCTGGTGAAGGCCGGCAAGGTGAAGGAGATCAACGACATGCGGGACGAGAGCGACCTCAGCGGCCTGAAGCTGGCCATCGACCTGAAGCGGGGCGTGGACCCGGATAAGCTGATGACCAAGCTCTACCGCCTGACGCCCTTGCAGGACACCGTCAGCTGCAATTTCAACATCCTCATCGCCGGCCAGCCCCGCGTGCTGGGTGTGGGCGGCATTCTGGAGGAGTGGACGGCTTGGCGCACCGAGTGCGTCAAGCGCCGTGTGTACTTTATCCTGAAGAAGAAGCAGGACAAGCTGCACCTGCTGCAGGGTCTGAAGCGCATCCTGCTGGACATTGACAAGGCCATCCGCACCATCCGGGAGACGGAGGAGGAGGCGGAGGTCATCCCCAATCTGATGATCGCCTTCGGCATCGATCAGGTGCAGGCGGAGTACGTGGCGGAGATCAAGCTACGCAACATCAATAAGGAGTACATCCTCAAGCGGGTGGCGGAGACCGAGACCCTGGCCGACGAGATCGCCGACCTGGAGGACACCCTGGCCCGCCCCCAGCGCATCCGCCGCATCATCATCGACGAGCTGACCGACGTGCGGAAGAAATACGCCATCCCCCGCCATACCGAGATCGTCTACGGTCACGAGCTGCCCGAGGAGCCGGAGGAGGAGCCGGTGGATGACTATCCGGTGCATCTGTTCCTCAGCCGTCAGGGCTACTTCAAGAAGATCACGCCCCAGTCCCTTCGTATGTCCGGCGAGCAGAAGTACAAGGAGGGCGACGGCCCCGCCCAGTATTTCGAGTCCACCAACGCCGCCGAGCTGCTGTTCTTCACCGACCGCCAGCAGGTCTACAAGACCCGCGCCAGCGAGTTCGGCGAGACCAAGGCCTCGGCCCTGGGCGACTACCTGCCCGCCAAGCTGGGCATGGAGGACGGCGAGAACGTGCTCTATCTGGCGCTGGCCGGGGATTACAGCGGCTTCATGCTGTTCTTCTTTGAAAGCGGCAAGGCCGCCAAGGTGCCACTGACCGCCTACGCCACCACCTCCAACCGCCGCCGCCTGACCGGCGCCTACAGCGACAAAGCGCCCCTGACGGCCATTCTGGCCATGAAGGAGGACGAGGAGCTGGCGCTCTACACCAACGAGCCCCGGTGTCTGCTGATGCATACGGCGTCCCTGTCCCCCAAGACCACCCGCGCCACACAGGGCGTGGCGGTCATGACCATCAAAACCAAGTACCATCTGGAGCGGGTCGTCCCCGTGGCGGAGACGGGCATCACCAATCCCGCCCGCTACCGCACCCGCACCATCCCCGCCGCCGGCGCGCTGGTAAAGCCGGAGGACAGCGACGAGAAGCAGATCACGCTGCTGTAAACACTGGCATGAAATCTTCGATTTCATTGCCAAATTGGGGATCGCGGCCGCCCGAAACCGCTGTTTTGTTCCGCGGGCGACCGCAAGGGTCGCCCCTACAATGTCATTGCGAGCCAGTGCGAACACTGGTGTGACATCCGATGTACCATCGGCAGCGGGGCACATTGGCCCCGCCCTACAAAAGCGCCGCCGGAGAATATCCGTAGGGGGCGATGCCCACATCGCCCCGTCGAACAACGCTTTGGTGTCTGCCATTGAGCACATGAGTGGCAGCGGCGCAAGAAGAAAGTCGATGCGTCATGCGCAACGAAATCAAACGTTTTCCGTGAACGTGTGGAAAAAGGCCACAAATTCGCAGCGGAAACAGCGCGCAGGAAGTCTTGAAACCTGGGTTTCAAGTTGTCCTTTTGGGTACTTTTGGGACAATGGCCAAAAGTACCTCGTCCCCGCAGGGACGAAACACCCCTCACAAGAAAAGGAGGAACTCCCATGAAACGCCGTATCACCGCCCTGCTGCTGGCCCTTGCCATGGCCCTGCCGCTGGCGGGCTGCTCCCTGCTGGAGCGCAGCTACAGCAGCGTGGAGCGCCACGACTCCTCCTACTACGAGAGCGCCGACAAGGACGTTCTCCAGCCGGAGAACTATCAGGACCTGGTCAACGCCCTGCTGGTGCTGGTGGACGACCACGCGGCGGAGGGCACCATCTGGCTGTCCTCCGGCAACGATGTTCTGAACCCGGAGGAGGCCATCGACCGGGCCTGTCAGGAGGTCCAGCGGGAGACCCCCATGGGGGCCTACGCTGTGGAGTATATCACCTACACCGTGTCCCAGGACAACCGGGCGTACAGTGAGATCAAGCTGGCGCTGGGCTATCGCCGCACCGAGGCCCAGGTGAAGAGCATCGTCCACGCCACCAGCATTTCCGCCCTTCACGCCCTGCTGACCGCCGCCGCCGAGAATGACGCGGCGGAGCTGGTGGTCCAGGTGGGCTATTTCCAGGACCAGGCCCAGGAGGTCCGGGACATCGCCGCCCAGGTGGAGCGGGAGATATCCGGCGCGGAGGAGCCTACTTGGCAGGTGGAGTTCTATCCCAACGAGAGCGCCGCGGGAATTATTGAGATTTTATTGAAAAACTAAAAATGCGGGATTGACAAACGCCGATTCTTGTGCTACAATCAATCTTGCGTTTGCGGGCGTAGCTCATCTGGTAGAGCGCGACCTTGCCAAGGTCGAGGTAGCGAGTTCGAGCCTCGTCGCCCGCTCCAAAAAGAAACACCATCCAAAAGGATGGTGTTTCTTTTTGGAATGGCACGGGCCGAGGCTCGAACAGGGCACGAGCGAAGCGAGAAAAACGTGCCGGTGGCACGTTTTGGTGCCCGCGTGCGTGTCGCGGCGCTGAGCGCCGCGAGCGGGCCTCGTCGTCGCCTCGGCTGTGCCCTCGTCGTGTCAGCCAATGCCCGTCCCCGTTCGGGGCCTGGCCTTTCTTTTGCTTCTGTACAATGTATGAAAAAAGAGGTGAACTGCCGGTATCGAGAAAACATGACCAAACCGCAAACAATGTAGGAAGTACGCTGCGTACTATGCGCGAGGAACGCAAGATGACCCGCGAAAAACTCTCTGAACGAGCCGAGCTGGGGCTGCGGCACGTGGTCGCCATCGAACTCGGTGAAAAGAATCCCAGCGTCGATACGTTGATTCGATTTGTTCGCAGCCTTGCCGCTCCGGCTGATCGAATATTCTATCCGGAAACATATTCAGGTGACAGTGACATGGAGCTTATATCCAGGCTATCCGCGACGTGTTCACCAAAACAGCGGAAAATGATCATCGCCTTCATTGAGATGATGCTGGATCATGAGGAGTTTGAATACCATGCCTCCCATCGTCATATCGAGGCCGGTGCTCCTGCACCTGCTCCGGAAACGGCGGCTCCAAGCGCCGCAGCCGACCGAACTCCGTTTCCACCACGCCGTCATGCTCCATGCAGTCCGCGCCGTAGCGTTCAAAGTCCATGTATCCTTCCAGCTCCGCGATGCTCTCGTCATCCAGTTCCAGCCGCTCCTGCAAGCGCTGTTGGCCGTAGCTGTAGGTGTCGACGATGCGTTGGTAGTTGTCCATCTCCTGCAAGAGCTCACGTGCCCGGTGCAGCGTATCAGGCCGCTCGGCATCCAGAATAGCATCACGCTTCTTGGCAGAGACCTTGAAGCCAGACACACCTTTTTCCGAGAATTCCCGGACGATATCCCAGCCCATTTGTGCAGCGAACTCATGGCATCGCTGTTTCTGCATGGGAATATCATCCTTCTCGACCTGCTTCAGCGTGGAAACACGGTACAGGCAGCAAACTTTTTTACCCAAGGCGGTACCTCCTTACGCTTGCAGCGTCCGAATGTAGCTGTTTTTCAGGATCGCACGAATAGCATCCGCTGCATCGCTGTCCGGGAAGGGTGTAAAAGTAAGATGTACATGAAGTCCGTTTACCTCCAGCGTCATCGTGTTCTTAGTAGCCGTCATGGAATGAGCCTCCTTCCGTAATATCCGGTTCATTTGCAAATTGTTGAGCGCGATCATTGGCCGCCCGCAAGCGGTCAACGACCTCGCTCAATTCGTCCTCGTTCAATGCGGAATCTTCAGCGATGATAATGGCACCTTCGACGCAAATGACCTGTACTTCACCATCGGGATCAATGCCCGCTTCCTCCAGCAGCGGCTGGGGCACAGCGATTCGTTGGGAGCAATCCATCTCGGAGAGCGAAACAGAGGACACCGTGAACTCGCTGTATTGGTTCGCAAGGTCATCATCGGCAATATAGGCCACAAACACGTTTTGACCAGGTGACAACCCCATTTCAGCCAGGTCAGTGGCGGGGATCACCAGCCGACCCTCGTCGCCGATGGTATATGAGCTTTCAGAGATTCTGATATGTTTTGTCCAGAAAACGCAAAAAGAGCGCCGATTCGATGGTTTTATGAAACCAACAAACCGACGCTCTCGTTTTTCCATATGTTGTTTTTCAGATGCGAACCACTTGGGGGCAGCACTTCCAACGGCGTTCAAAACCCACCGGAAACGCTCGGTTCGCATCCGCACAAAACTCCTCAAAAAGTTACAAAAAAGCTGTGAAATATGAAATTTCACAGCTTTTCGTGGTGGACCTGAAGGGATTCGAACCCTCGACCTCTCGGATGCGAACCGAACGCTCTCCCAGCTGAGCTACAAGCCCGAATATGAAGTTGTATGGTTGCGGTATGTCAGGCCCGCTCTCCCAGTTGAGCTACAAGCCCGTACCCTTACATTATACACAGATTTTCCGAAAAAGCAAGAGGAAAAATTCATTAAGTGCAGCTTATGTCGACTATTAAAAATTGGCATTTTACTTATGCATTCCCGTCTGATATAATAAAGTGCAAAACGCAATTGACACGAATGGGAAAGGATATGGGAATATGAGAACGTTGGGAACTGTTGTACGGGGCGTGCGCGCGCCCATTTTCCGCCAGGGCGACGACGCCGTGGCCGTCACTGTGGATACCGTGCTGAACGCACTTCGGGAGAACGGCATCCAGGCTCACGACAAGGACGTGGTGGCCATCACCGAGTCCGTGGTGGCCCGCTGCCAGGGCAACTACGCCACCGTGGCCCAGATCAGCGCCGACGTCCGGGCCAAGACCGGCGGCGAGACCGTTGGCGTCACGTTCCCCATTCTCAGCCGCAACCGCTTCTCCTTGCTGCTGGAGGGCATCGCCGGCGGCTGCAAGAAGGTGGTGCTGATGCTCAGCTATCCCTCCGACGAGGTGGGCAACCATCTGGTGTCCATGGACCAGCTGGACGAGGCGGGCATCGACCCCTGGCACGACGTGCTGGACCTGAAGCGCTTCCGTGACGCCTTCGGCGCGGTGATCCACCCCTTCACCGGCGTGGACTATGTGGACTACTACAAGTCCATCATCGAGAAAGCCGGAGCCCAGGCGGAGATCGTGTTCGCCAACCGGGTGCAGGCGGTGCTGGACTACACCGACACCGTCATCTGCTGCGACATCCACACCCGCGCACGCAGCAAGCGTCTGCTGAAGGCCGCCGGGGCAAAGGCAGTGCTGGGTCTGGACGACCTGCTGACCGCCCCTGTGGACGGCAGCGGCTACAACCCCCAGTACGGCCTGCTGGGCAGCAACAAGGCCGACGACGAACGCATCAAGCTGTTCCCCCGCGACGCCATGGCGGTGGCCGAGGGTATCGGCAAGGCCATGAGCGAGGCCACCGGCAAGCAGATCGAGGCCATGGTCTACGGCGACGGCGCTTTCAAGGACCCCGCCGGAAAGATTTGGGAGCTGGCCGACCCCGTGGTGGCCCCCGGCTACACCGCCGGTCTCATCGGCACCCCTAACGAGCTGAAGCTGAAGTACCTGGCCGACCACGACTTCGGCGACCTGACCGGCGAGGCGCTGCAAAAGGCCGTGGCCGAGAAAATTCGCCAGAAGGACGCCAAGGTGAGCCTGGTGGGCAATATGGTGTCCGAGGGTACCACCCCCCGCAACCTCACCGACCTGATCGGCTCCCTGTGCGACCTGACCTCCGGCAGCGGCGACAAGGGCACCCCCATCATCTACATCCAGGGGTATTTCGACAACTACACCAACGAGTGAACCACAGCGGCCCGCCCTCCGGCGGGCCGCTTTTTTGATAGACACGGGAACATTTTTCCTGCGGCTCTCGTCAAAATAGTACTTGCATTGCAGGAAAAACGCGCTATACTTGTCGCGGGCATCAGGAAGACGCCTTTGCGAAAGAAAAGAAAGGAAGGATCAAGATGAAGAAATTGCTTTGTGTATTGCTGGCCGCCGTGATGGTGCTGGCCCTGGCCGCCTGCGGCGGCGGAAACGGCACCCCCGCCGGGGACAGCAGCGATCCCCAGCAGGACCAGCAGGCCCAGTCCGTGGACCTGAAGCAGGTGGCGGCGGACGCCGTGGCCGCCCTGGGCGACGAGTACCCCATGTTCCCGGTGGAGGAGGCCGACCAGCTGGAGAGTCTCTATCCCGGCCTGACCGCCGTGGAGACCAAGCAACTGGTGGCCTATCAGCCGCCGGTGTCCGGCTTCGGCTGTGAGCTGGCCATGGCGGAGGTAGCCAACGCCGCCGACGCCGAGACCGTCCGCGCCATCTTCCAGCAGCGGGTGGACAGCATCGCCAACGACACCGCCTATCCGGAGAACGCCCCCGCCTGGAAGAACAACTCCGCCGTCACCGTCAACGGCAATTACGTGGTGCTGGGCGTCCTGCCGGAGGGCACGGAGCTGCCCGCCGCCTTCAGAGCGGTGTTTTAAGGCTGCCCGCCGGTATTCCCATCATGCCGCCTGCGGCGGCATGATGGAAATTGTGCCGCAAAGCGGCACACCTCAATTTTTCATTCTTCACTCTTCACTCTTCTCTGCAAAAAAAGAGAGCCTTACGGCTCTCTTTTTGCTTTATTCCTCGTTCTCCGCCAGATACCGGGCCACGAAGATGCCGCTGGCGCTGGCGTGGGACAGGGAGTGGGTGACGCCGCTGCCGTCGCCGATGACGAACAGACCCTTGTGGGGCGTCTCCAGATGCTCGTCCAGCGCCACCTCCATGTTGTAGAACTTCACCTCCACGCCGTACAGCAGCGTGTCGTCGCTGGCGGTGCCGGGTGCGATCTTGTCCAGGGCGTAGATCATCTCGATGATGCCGTCCAGAATGCGCTTGGGCATCACCAGGCTCAAATCGCCGGGGGTGGCGGCCAGCGTGGGGGTCATGAAGCCCTTTTCAATGCGCTTGGGCGTACTGCGCTGGCCCCGGATCAGGTCGCCGAACCGCTGGACGATGACGCCGCCGCCCAACATATTGCTGAGCCGTGCGATGCTCTCGCCGTAGCCGTTGCTGTCCCGGAACGGCTCGGTAAAATGCTTGGACACCAGCAGGGCGAAGTTGGTGTTCTCGGTGTGCAGGGCCGGGTCCTCATAGCTGTGGCCGTTGACGGTGACGATGCCGTTGGTGTTCTCGTTGACCACCGCGCCCTTGGGGTTCATGCAGAAGGTGCGCACCTTGTCCTGATACTTCTCGGTCTTATAGACGATCTTGCTCTCGTACAACTCGTCGGTGATGGGGGCGAACACCTCGGCGGGCAGCTCCACCCGGACGCCGATGTCCACGCGGTTGGACTTGGTGGGGATGTTCAAGTCCTCACACACCGTCTCCATCCACTTGCTGCCGCTGCGGCCCACGGAGATGATGCACTTGCGGCCCCGGAAAGCGCCCTTTTCGGTCTCGGCCTCGTACAGGCCGTCAGGGGTGATGGTCAGGGCCTTCACCGGTGTCAGGAAGTGGAAGTCCACCTTGTCCTTCAGCTGGGCGTAGAGGTTTTCCAGCACCTTGTAGTTGATATCCGTGCCCAGATGGCGAACGGAAGCGTCCAGCAGGTGCAGGTTGTTCTGCAAACACAGCCGCTTGAAGCCGCTGTCGGCGGTGGAGTACAGCTTGGTGCCCGCGCCGCCGTTCTGCATATTGATATCGTCCACATAGCGCATCAGGTCCATGGCCTGCTGCTTGCCGATATACTCATACAGCGTGCCGCCGAAGGCGTTGGTGAGGTTATACTTGCCGTCGGAGAACGCGCCGGCGCCGCCGAAGCCGTTCATGATGGCGCAGGTCTTGCAGTGGATGCAGGACTTCACCTTCACGCCGTCGATGGGGCAATGGCGCTTTTCCAGCGGATTGCCCGCCTCCAGCACGGCCACCTTCCACTCCGGCTTGCGCTGCACCAGCTCATAGGCGGAGAAAATGCCGCCGGGGCCTGCGCCGATGATGATCACGTCGTATTGGTTCATGAGAAAAGCCTCCTCTCGTCACTCGCGCCGCCGTTAGCGGCAGATATAGCAGTACCAGCCCTCGCTGGTGCAGGATTCCACAATGTTCCACCCGGCGGCCACCAACGCGGCGGCCACCTCGTCGGCCCGGTCGTCGATGATGCCAGAGGTCAGGAACCAGCCGTCCTCCTTCAGGAAGTGCCGCACCTGGGGCGCCAGGGAGATGATGACGTCCGCCACGATGTTGGCCACCACCACATCATAGCCTGTGCCGATGGCATCGCGCAGCGGGCCTTCTTTTGTGGCGTCGCCCTGCCGCACCATCAGGCGGTCTTTGCCGATGCCGTTCAGCGCAGCGTTTTCATAGGCCACGTCGATGCACTTCTCGTCAATGTCGCAGGCGAAGGCGGTCTTTGCGCCAAGCCGCAGTGCGGCGATGGACAGAATGCCGCTGCCGCAGCCCAAATCCAGCACCTTCTCGCCGCCGTGGATGCGGCTCTCCAGCGCCGTCAGGCACAACCGGGTGGTGGCGTGGCTGCCGGTGCCGAAGGTGAGGCCCGGATTCAGCGTCAGCGTCACGCGATCCTTTGCTTCGGCCTGCTCCCACGCGGGGATCACCAGCAGCCGCTCCCCGATCTCCATGGGCTTATAGAACTGCTTCCAGTTGTTCTCCCAGTCCTCGTCCTTCACGTTTTCCATGGTCAGCAGCAGCGGCGCGTACTCCGGATGCTTCTGCTTCATGGCGTGCATGGCCATGCGGATGGCGGCGATGACGCTGTACCCCGCCGGGGAGTTCTCCACATAGAAGGTCACACGGCAGAGGTTTTCCTTCTCCTTCACCAGCGTCTCGTCCACATAGTCCCAATAGGCCTGATTGTGGGCCATAAAGTCCTGAAAGTCCCGCTGATCGTCGATGATCACGCCGGTAACGCCCTGCTCTTCCAGCATCTCCGTCACCGGATCGATGCCGGCGGGGGCGGTGTCGATCTTCAATTCCAGCCAGTCCATAGTCTCCTCACTTTCCCACGCAGAACCGGGAAAAGATGGTGTCCACCAGATCCTCCCGGATGTGTTTTCCGTTCAATTCGCCCAGGGCCTCCAGCGCGCCCTCCGCGTCCGTCAGCACCACGTCCGGCGTCATGCCGATCCGCAGGGAGGACAGCGCGCTTCTGACGCAGCCCAGCGCCCGGTCCACGGCGTCGGCCTGGCGGGCGTTGGTCAGCAGCTGGCCCTGAGGCTCGCCCCCGGAGGGGTACAGCGCCCCGATGGCTTGGCACAGCGCCGCCATGCCCTCGCCGGTCCTGGCGGACACGGCCAGTACGCCGCCGAAGCGCTTCTCCAGCGCCGCCTTGTCCAGCACACAGGGCAGGTCGCTCTTGTTGACCACCGCCAGCCGGTGGGGCGCACTTTTCGCCACGGCCATGGCCGCTTCGTCCTGCTCATCCAACGGCCGGGAGCCGTCCAGCAGCAGCAGCGCCAGCGAAGCGCCCGCCGCCGCCTTGCGGCTGCGCTCCACGCCCAGCCGCTCCACGGCGTCCCCCGTCTCCCGGATGCCCGCCGTGTCGGTGAGCCGCAGCAGTACATGGCCCAGCAGCAGCGATTCCTCCACCGTGTCGCGGGTGGTGCCCGCCACGTCGGTGACGATGGCCCGGTCATAGCCCACCAGCGCGTTCAGAAGGGACGATTTGCCCACGTTGGGCTTGCCCAGCAGCACCGTGGGGACGCCGTTTTTCAGCACCTGCCCGCGGGAATAGGTGGCCAGCAGGGCATCCAGCTCCCGCTCGCTCCGGGCCAGGGCCTCCAGCAGATGCTGGCGCTGCACGTCCTCGATGTCCTCGTCGGGGTAGTCCACAATGGCGTAAAACCGGCTGACCACGTCCATCAGCGTGTCGTACACCGTCTGGACGGTGCGGCTCAGTACGCCGTCCAACTGTCCGGCGGCGTTGCGGGCGGCCTGGGCCGTCTCCGCATCGATGACGTCCACCACGGCCTCCGCCTGCATCAGATCCATCCGGCCGTTGAGGAAGGCCCGCTGGGTGAACTCGCCGCCCTTTGCCTGCCGCGCCCCGTGGCTCAGCAGCAGCTTCAGCCCCTCCGTCAGCACAATGGGCGAGCCGTGACAGTGGAGCTCGGCGCAGTCCTCGCCGGTGTAGCTGTTGGGACCGGGGAACAGGACGCATAGGGCGCTGTCCAGTACGCGGCCCTCGCCGTCCAGCAGGTGGCCCAGCACCATGGTGCGGGCGGTCTGCCGGGACATGGGCCTGCCGTTCAGAGGGAAAAATACAGCGTCCAGCACGGCCTTCGTGTCCGGGCCGCTGAGCCGCAGAATGCCGATGGCGCTGGGCGTCAGCGCCGTGGCGATGGCGGCAATGGTATCTGACATGGAGATGACCTCCCTTTTACGCATAGTCTTACAAATAGCAGTATAGCACAAGAGGAGACAAAAGAAAAGCAGAGGTTTCAAGTAGTAGATATAAGGAAAAGCGAACCTTCGCGGTTCGCTTTTAGCTGTTGCAAGAGCCGCGCAAATAACGCGGCGGGTTTCCTGTTACCGCGCGTAGGGGCCGCAGGCGGTTTTTATGCTTCTTCCGTCTCCACATAGATATCCTCGCAGTCCTGCAAGGCCACGGTCAGCATGGCTCTGGTCAGGAACACCTGCTGGGCCGCACCGCCAAACCGGAAATGAATGAATAAGCTGCGTAGGGGCGGGGTTCTACCCCGCCCGCTGTTTATCAAAAATGCCATCGTACACCGACCGGGAGGGGCAGAGCCCCTCCCCTACGCACCGTTTACCGATAGGCCGACAGAGTCGTCGGCCCCTACGAAGTCCTACCGTGCCTGTTTGTAGGGCGGCCTGACCACAGGCCGCCGCGTATTTACATTCATGCCGCCTTTGGCGGCATACCATAACGCTTCACTTTTCTCTTTTCACTCTTCTCTCGCCGCTTTAGCGGCGGCTTATCCCAGCAGTCCCGTTACGTCCTCCACGCACAGGCCCTCCTGCAGGGCCAGCGTCACGCCGTAGCCGATCACCCGGCCCAGCTCCCGGACCTTGGCGTCGATATCCCGCGGCGTCAGGAACAGGGGGTCGTCCTCGTCCTCCGTCCCCAGCAGGCCGGCGGCGATGACGGTGGGCACCCCCAGGGCGATGACCGGAACGCCCAGCGTCTCCGCGTTGATGGCCTTGCGGTGGTTGCCCACGCCGCTGCCGGGGATCAGTCCCGTATCCCCCAGCTGGATGGTGGCGCACAGCCGGTCGCGGCTGCGGGCGGCCAGCGCGTCGATGACGATGACGGCGGCGCTGCCGGTGGAGCGGACCGCGCCCCGCAGCAGCTCCAGCGTTTCGATGCCCGTCTCCGCCAGAACGCCGGGGGCCAGGGCCGACACCGGGGTGAAGCCCCGGAACTGCCGGGGCAGCGAGCGCACCATGTGCCGCGTCACCAGCAAACTCTCCAGCGCCAGAGGCCCCACCGCGTCGGCGGTCATGCAACGGTTGCCCAGGCCCGCCGCCAGCACGGGGAAATCCGGCCCCGCCTTGGGCAGCAGCGAGCGCACCTCGCAGGCCAGACACTCCGCCGCACGGGCGAAAAACCCCTCCTCCCGCCGGAAATAGGGCCGCAGGTCGATGGTCACGTACCGGCCCGCCGGTTTGCCCAGCGCCTTTGCCGCCCCCTCGGTGGCGACGCGCACGTCCGTGACGCCGTAGCCCCGGCGGGTATACTCCGCCGCCGTGACGCCGTTCAGCCGGGAAATATCGCCCCCCTGCCGCAGTTCCTCTACGTTTTCCAGGGCCAGATCGGTGCGGGTGATCCTCATGTTTGTGGTCACGCTCCTTTCAAAAACACAAAATGTTGTGGAAATCCGGCGGTTTTACCGCCCCAAAAAGTTTTCAGTGAAAAAAAGAGACAAATATTAAAAAAAAGCTTGCATTTTCTGGGCAAAGATGCTAAAATATCATCCTGCGTGGGACTTTGTGTCTCCGTTAATGTCATAACCGAGGAGGTGTTTGGTTTGCCGAATATCAAGTCTGCTAAGAAGCGTGTTCTGGTGGCAGAGGCGCGCAATGCCCGCAACAAAGCCGAAAAGTCCGCACTGAAGACTGCTATCAAGAAGTTCGAGGCTGCTGCCGTTGACGGCGATCGCACCGAGGCCGAGGGCACTTACAAGGTGGCGGTCAAGGCCATCGACAAGGCTGCTGCCAAGGGTTTGATGCACAAGAACAACGCGGCTCACAAGAAGTCCGCTCTGACCCTGAAGCTGAATAAGATCGGTTAACAAACCACATTCGACAGACGTCCTTCGGACGTCTGTTTTTGTTTTTCCAATTTGACAAGTAAAGGCGTCCTCCGGACGTCTGTTTTTGTTTCGCGTGGTTTGTTCTGCTCTCTTCCGGTCGCCGCGCAAAAAGACCGTTTACCATACTGTCATTTTCTCTCCGGTTGCCCTTTTCTGTGCAACGCGCCCCGCATTTTTCCGCAGGGGTAAAGGGCACTGCCCAAAACAAAGGAGGAATTTACCATGATGAAAATGATGCAAGAACCGAAACGGCCCGGCGTGATGCTGTACTTCGACCTGTGCGACATCATCAGAAAAATGCCTATGGAGGACGCCTACGAGACGGTGATGGCGATTGCCGATTACGCCCAGAACGGCGTGGCTCCCACGTTCCGGAACCCCGCGCTGACCTATGCCTGGGGCTTCATCCAGCAGTACATCGAGCGGGACGGCCAGCGTTACGACCGGGTGGTGGAGCAGAAACGGAAGGCCGCCCAGAAACGCTGGTCAAAAACGCGGGAGACTTCCCTACACGACGAGGACGAGGATGCATCCGTATGCACCTGATGCCAACGACAGTCCACAATCCCCAAAAAACAGCCACAAAAAACAATTGCAATTTTCAAAACCCCCCTGGTTCCCCCCTGCAAAACCGCCGTTTTTTCCGCTTATGTGGAAAACTTTGTGGATAACCTGTGGAAAACCGGATTTTTCCTGTTCTTTTTTCGCTGCCGACGGGAACATTTTGCCCCCTTTCCGCGTCTAATAGACAGAAAGGTTGGTGCTTCTTATGAAACGTTCTCTGTCTTTAATCCTGCTGGCGGCGGTGTGCGTCCTGGCGCTGGCGGCTGTCACCTCTCTCAGCGGCTGCTCCGCCCAGGATCCGGCCAACGACCCCACCGGCAATATCGACGCTCCCGACCCCGCTCCCGCCGTCACCGGCGAGACCGCCGCCTATACCAGCGGCTATGTGGACATGGCCCTGACCATTCCGGAGGGCTGGCAGTGGGAATCCGTGCAGGATAAGTCCGTGGGGACCGAGGGCATCCGTTTCTGGAAGACCGGCGATACGGTGGTCTCCTTTGAGCTGCTGTGCTGGCGCAATGGCTACGGCATCTGCGGCACCGACGTGACCAGTGAGGAGCTGACCCTCTCTGGCGGCCAGAAGGTGTGGCAGTACACGGAGGAGGGCGACGACAGCCTGTGGCTGAATCTTTACTTCGAGAATGTCCCCGGCGATTACGTCTGCGCGCCCAGAGGCACGTTTACCCAGGCGGACTGGGACGGCTGCCGGGACGAGGTGCTGGCCATTCTGTCCACCGCGCAGTTCGGCCGTGACGCCATGACGGAGCAGGCGGCCATTGACGCCGCCGCGGCTCAGTACGGCGGCGAGTATGCCCAGGCCTACGGCCGCTACGACGTGGCCACCGGCTGCTGGACCGTCACCTTCACCAAGGGCGCCATGGGCCAGAACAGCGACAGCTTCACCGTCTCGCCCCAGGGCGGCGTGACGCCCGCGGCGGAATAAAGATTTTATATGTCATTGCGAGTCAGTGCGCACACTGGCGTGGGAATCCGTATCCTACTTTCACAAAAGGAAAACGGATTGCCGCGTCGGGCTTCGCCCTCCTCGCAATGACAGTGTTTCAGCAGGGTGGACAAAAGTCCGCCCTGTTGTTCGGTTTTTGCGGTTTTGCAGAAAACGGACGGGTACGTGTTGTGTGTATGGGCCGATACTCCCTTGCCTCCCTCTGTGAGGGAGGTGTCAACGCAAAGCGTTGACGGAGGGAGAGAACAAAAGACTTAAATTCTCTCCCCCAGTCTCGCTTGCGCTCGACAGCCCCCTCACAGAGGGGGCCAAGGACAAATTCCCTGTTGCTCACCCTTCCCCCTCTCAAGCAGAAAACCCTTGCCTTTTTCCCGGTTTTGCTGCATACTAAAGGGTGGAACATTTTCCACACAGGGAGAGACCTATGGAGACCATCAAGCTATACTATCAGGACGCGTTCCTGCGGCAATTCGACGCCGCGGTGCTGGACTGCGCCGCCGATAAAAAGGCGTGGCAGGTGGTGCTGGACCGCACCGCCTTCTATCCGGAGGGCGGCGGACAGGGGGCCGACCACGGTACGCTGGGCGGCGTCAATGTGCTGGACGTTCACGAGAAGGACGGCGTCATCTACCACACCTGCGACGGACCGCTGACCGTGGGCGGGACCGTCACCGGCCAGATCGACTGGCAGCGCCGCTTTGACCATATGCAGCAGCACTCCGGCGAGCATATCGTCTCCGGTATGCTGTGCAGCACCTACCACTGCGACAACACCGGCTTCCACCTGGGGGCCGATACCGTCACCATCGACTACAACGCCGACATCCCCTGGGAGGGTGTGCTGGACATCGAACGGCGGGCCAACCGCTACATCTGGGAGAATCACCCCATCGTCATCCGCTATCCCGACCCGGCGGAGCTGGCCGTCCTGCCCTACCGCAGCAAAAAGGCGCTGGAGGGCCCCGTGCGCATCACCGAGTTCCCCGGCGCGGATATGTGCGCCTGCTGCGGCACCCACGTGGAGACCAGCGGTCAGGTGGGTCTGGTGAAGTTCATCGGCTGGCAGAAGTTCCGGGACGGCGTGCGGCTGGAGGTGCTGTTCGGACAGCGGGCGCTGGACTATCTGGCCCTGAACTGGCAGCAGAACAGCGCCATCGGCCGCGAGCTGTCGGTGAAGCCCGACGCCACCCACGCCGCCGTGACGCGGCTGAAGGAGGAGCTGGCCGCCGTGAAGCAGCGGTGCGACGCCCTGGAGACGGCCCAATTTGAGAGCCTTGCCGCCCAATATGACGGCGCGGGCAATGTGCTGCTGGTGCAGCCGCCTATGGAGTCCGACGCGGCGCGGCGGCTGTGCGACCTGGTGGCGGCACGGTGCGGCGGACGCTGCGCCGTATTCGCGGGACAGGACGGCGCGTACAAATACGCCGTCATCCACCCCGGCGCGGACATCCGGGAGCTGATCAAAACCATGAACGCCGCCCTGAACGGACGCGGCGGCGGCCGGGACGGCTTCGCCCAGGGCAGCGCCGCCTGCACCGAGGCGGACATCCGTAACTTTTGGGGAGGACTGAACTGATGGCACAGGGAAAGAGAACCTATTATGGCCGCCGCGGCCCGTCGCCCATCGTGTGGATCATCGCCCTGGTGGTGCTGATCGCTGCGGTGGTGCTGGTGGTGCTGGGACTGACCAAGCACGACGCCATTCCCCCCAAGCACGACGACACCCAGCAGACCCAGCCCCACGCCACCGACGGCAGCACCCAGACGCCGGAGGACAAGACCGGCCCGGCGGATACCAACGAGCCGGATAACACCGGCGACGCCAACAAGGGCGGCGACACCAATAATAACAACGGCACCACCGGCGACGCCAACAATACGTCCAGCGACACGCCGTATATCGACGCCAGCGGCTTGCTGCAATACTCCACCAAGGGCCACTATGTCCAGATGGACAGCTATCAGGGCGGCGGACAGCCGGACTGGAAGCTGCTGCTGGTGAACGACTGGAACCCCCTGCCCGCCGGCTATGACAGCGACGTCAGCTTCACCACCGTCACCGGCGGCAAGCAGATGGACAGCCGCATCACCGACATTGTGGAGCAGATGCTGAAGGACGCCAGCGCCTACGACCTGGCGGTGGTCAGCGCCTACCGGCCCAAAGAGGAGCAGAACACCCTCTACTGGCGGAAGGTAAAGCAGTACACCGACAAGGGCTACTCCGACCTGGACGCCCAGACCGTGGGCGGCACCATCGTCAAGCGCCCCGGCTTCAGCGAGCATAACTGCGGCCTGGCCATGGACGTGGGCGGCAGCGGCGACTATACGCTGGAGCAGACCTTCGCCAACACGGCGGCCTACACGTGGCTGATGGAGCACTGCGCCGACTATGGCTTCATCCTCCGGTTCCCGGAGGGCAAGGAGGACATCACCGGCGTCATCTACGAGCCGTGGCACTACCGCTACGTGGGCGCGGAAGCGGCCAAGTACATCATGGACAACGACCTGTGTCTGGAGGAATATCTGGCACAGGTGAAGAAATGACAAAAAGGCCGCCCGGATGGGCGGTCTTTTTGTCAGTGAAGAGAGAAGAGTGAAAAGTGAAAAGAAAAGGTGTGCCGCCAGCGGCGGCACGTATTGCAGCCAAAGCGGGGTCCGGGTGATCCCGCGGGCAGTGCGTAGGGGCCGATGCCCACGCAGTGGAGCGGAGCGGAACAAGTACCCTTGGGGTGCATCGGCCCGCACGGTAGGCGCGATGGGTACGGTGTTCGTGCGTAGGGGCGGGGTTCTACCCCGCCCGCCGTTTAACGAAAATGCCATCGTATAACGAGCGGGAGGGGCAGAGCCCCTCCCCTACGCACCGTTTAGCGTACCCGGTGTGTAACCCCGACGGATTGTAGGGCGGGCCCCGTGTGGCCCGCCGCACGATACCCACAGCAATAACGGCGGCGAAGCACATTGGCCCCGCCCTACTGACCGTGTATCGTACCGTCTCGTGCGTCGTCAGGGCCGATACCCCAGGGGCACTTGTTTCGCTTCGCTTCGCAGCGCTCGTCGTCGGCCCCTACAACGGTATAACGTACCCCCATTGCGTTTGTCGTGCGGGCGGGGTAGAACCCCGCCCCTACGAATGGTTACCGTACCCGCTGCGTTTACTATGTGGCGGGGCACATGGGCCCCGCCCTATGAAAGGGTACGATAGAACTTCGTAGGGCGCGATGATCCTGTTGCGGCACCCAAAATTTCGTTGCGGCATTTGCCCTCGTTGTGCCATCCGCCCGGCGACCACCTACGTGTTCGCTGAGCGGGGCACTGCCTTGAAAACGGCTTGCTTTATCTGCCGCTGGCAGCGCCGCGCCGCTTTCCCCGCAAAAGAAAAAACCGGACTTACGTCCGGTTTCTTCTTACAGGGATGCAGGAACAAAAAGAGAAAATAAGAAAGAAAAAAGTAGAAAGTAAATTCAGAGCAAGGATGGCGGCCTTGCGATGGCAACGGGGGATGGGATCGTGTCCCCCGCCTGTTGCGCTGTTACTGTATCACAGTTTTTTTCTCTTGTAAAACGGATAAAATCCCCATATAATATAAATACGATTTATATTATATGGGGAGGCCGCGCAGATGAATAACACCGATATGGAGACCTTTTGGGCCGTGCTGGAGCACGGCACCCTGACCGCCGCCGCCGAGGCGCTGTTCATCACCCAGCCCACGCTGACCAACCGCATCCAGGCGCTGGAGGCGGAGGTGGGCGCTCAGCTCTTTCACCGGGGCAAGGGCATCCGCCACATCGAGCTGACCGAGGCGGGCCAGCGGTTCCTGCCCCTGGCCTACCGCTGGCAGTCCCTGCTGGACGAGACGAAGGGCGTGGCGGAGGCCGCCACCCGGAAATACCTGCGCATCGGCGCGGTGTTCTCCACCAATCAGTACATCCTTCCGGCGGCGTACCGCCGCTTCCTCCGCCGGAAGCTGCCGGTGGCCCTGTGGGTGCAGACGCTGCCCGGCCCCGGCTACGACGGAGCCCAGCCTGTGGCGCGGGGCGAGCTGGAGATGGCCCTGATGGACGGCGACAGCTTCTATCACCCCCAGCTGGAGCTCACCCCCCTGTGCAGCGAGGAGACGGTGGTGGCCTGCTCGCCGGACAGCCCCTACGGCGACGTGATCTCCCCCAAGGAGCTGGACCCCAACAACGAGATCGTGGTGTCCTGGCGCAAGGCGGTGCAGGACTGGCGGGACCACTGGTTCGGCCTGTCGGTATCGCCCCTGCTGTACGCCGACTCCATGCAGGTGGTGAACACCTTCCTGAGCAGCGAAATGATGTGGGCCATCGTCCCGGCGGCGGCGGCGCGGGCGCTGGAAAAGGAGGGCCGGGCCCGCATCTGCCGCCTGACCGACCCGCCGCCGGAGCGGGTGTCCTACCTGATGACCCGCCGGGGCGAGCCCCTGAGCCGGGCGGCCCAGCTGCTGCTGGAGGATATCCGCACCGAGATACACGCCATCGACGGCGCACAGGTCTTCCTGTAATCGAAAACAAGAAACGGGCCCGGAAGGGTCCGTTTCTTGCTTGCCGTCTTTCACATCTGCTGTCTCCGGCGGAGCTTGCGGATATCCTCGCCGAAGAAGGGCAGGATGCGGTACTCCCCCTCCAGCCGGGACTGTATCTGGGGCGAATAGCGCTCGCCCAGCTGCTGGGGCGCCAGGTTGGTGTTGATGACGGTCTTCTTCCCCGCCAGCAGGCGGCCGTTGATGAGCTGGTACAGGGCGCTCTGGACGAAGCTGGTGACCATCTCCGTGCCCAGATCGTCCACGATCAGCAGATCGCAGCTCAGATACCGGGCCACGTCCTGGCGGGAGGCGGAGGATTCGTCGGGGCGGAACTTCTCCTCCTCCATCTGGGAGAAGATGTGCTCCGCCGTGTCGTACACCACGCTGAAGCCCCGGTCGTTGACCACGCGGGCGATGCTGGCGGAGAGGAAGGTCTTGCCCAGGCCCGGCTGGCCCGTCAGCAGCAGGTTGTCCGCCGAGAGGGAGAAGTGGCGGGCGTAGTCCTGGCAGATGTCGAAGTTGCGCTCCATATTCTCGCGGGGAGAGCGCTTGCGCTGGCCCCGTTCGTCGCTGTACCAGTCGAAGGAGAAGGTCTCGAAGCTTTGGCCGCCCATGTCCAGCAGCCTGGACAGCTCGGAGAGCTGGGCCTTTTTGTAGTACTCCCGCAGGCAGCGGCAGACCTGGCCGTCGTGATAGCCGGTGTCGCCGCACAGGGGGCAGGCGGGCTGCTCCTCCAGATAGTCGGCGGGGTAGCCCATGCCGGTCAGCAGCTGGGCGCGCTCCTTTTGCAGGGCCAGGTTCTCGTCCCGGATGACCCGCACGGCGGGCAGCGGGTCGGCGCCCCGGCGCAGCGCCGAGGAGATCAGCTTGGGCATGGTGGCGCGCAGCTGCTGCTCGATCTCCCGCAGGCGGGGCTCCGCCGCGTACAGGCGGTCGCGCCGCCGCTGGAACTCCGCGGCGCGGCGCTGCTTGTCCTCGTCAAACCGGGCCAGCGCCTGGCGCATGATCTTTCCGTCGTATGACATGGGGGTGCCTCCTTTTTTTGAAGAGTTTTCGTCCCTGCGGGGACGAGGTACTTTTGGCCATTGTCCCAAAAGTACCCAAAAAGACAACCAGAAACCCAGGTTTCTGGACTTCCTGCACGCTGTCCCTTTTACAAATTTGATACCGTATACCACGCGTTCACAGTACATGGTAGATATCGTTATGTATGACGCATCGACTTTCTTCTTGCGCCGCTGCCGCTCATACGGTGCGACAGTAGACACAGAAGCGTTGTTCGGCGTAGGCATCAGCGGCAGCGGCGCAGGAGCAAAAGCGATCCTTTTAACGAAACGAAAAAGGAAATTCTGCGTGAACGTGTGGCAGGCAGTTACAAATCTGTACGCACGATAGCGCGCCCGGAGGTGAAGGAACCGGAGGTTCTTTCCGGTGCTTTTGCCTACTTTTGCCACTGTTGGCAAAAGTAGGTCGCGCCGGGGCGCGAAACACTCCCCAACCACTACATATACTCGTCCATCCAGTCGGTTTTGGCGGGCTTCGCGCCGGATTTTTTCGGGGCACGCTGCTGGCCCTCCTCCACCTGCTCGGCGGTGTGCCAGCCCTGCTGGTGCCAGCGGCGCAGGATGCCGTTGAGATACCGCCAGTTCAGCTCCTTCTTATAGAACACCGTCTTATCATAGGCCAGGGCCACCGTCTCCGGCGGGAAGCCCATGTCCATCCAGTCCAGGATATAGCGCTGCTCGCTCTCCACCGGGGGACGGCCGCCCAATTGCAGCGCCTGCATATAGGCGGCGGTCTTCTCCTGCTTGTTGGCGTAATCCCTGAGATAGCGCCCGGCGCTGTCCTGGTCCATCAGGCCCAGCCGCGCCCAGTAGGCGCCCTCCTTCTCGATCTGCCGGAGCGTGGGGCGGCGGCCGGGGCCAAACCGGCGCTGCGCCCGCTCCACACAGTGGCACACCAGCAGATAGATCACGTCCACCGGCAGGCCCAGGTCGTCATACAGGCCCGCAAGGATCTGCAAGTCGGCGGTTTTCAGCTTTTTGCCCAGCTTCTCCTCCGTCTGGGGCACCAGCATACGGAAGCCGCTGTCGGTCTCCAGCAGGTCGGCCAGCTCGCCGGTGGAGTAGGCGCGGCGCTCGTCGGCGGGAGCGGGCCGGGGCTGGGAGCGCCGCAAAAAGCCCATATCCTGCAAGGCCGTCTCCGCCGCGCCCAGGCGCAGCTGGCTCCAGCCCAGCTTTTCCGCCAGGGTCTCCACGGCGACGGGGCCGTCCATCCGCTGCAGCAGCAGGTACAGCAGCGCCGCGTCGCCATTGCCGCCCTTCACCAGGGCGTCCACCTGCGAGGCGGAGAGGACCACGCTTTTTTCCTGTCCGCGGGTGATATAGCCTGCCATGGCGGTCCCTCCTTTCTGATTATCTGGCGAAAAATCTGCGATTTTTCTGCCAAAGGGATTACGGCCGGCATGTAGCCATGCCGCCCTACAAGGGGTGCGAGAACTCTGTAGGGGCGGACGACTCTGTCCGCCCTGACGTTCTCTTTCGTAGGGGCGGGGCTCTGCCCCGCCCGCTTTTTGTCGGAGCGCTTTCGCTTATTGGGCGGGAGGGGTAGAACCCCTCCCCTACGCACGGTATAACGTACCTGCCCGTTCATCGTGCGGCGGGCCACGTGGGGCCCGCCCTACGGAAATACGGTCATGCTCTGTAGGGCAGGGCCAATGTGCCCCGCCACATGGTATGCAAATAACGTTCGGTGATCGGTTGTAGGGCGCGATGCCCACGCAGTGGAGCGAAGCGGAACAAGTGCCCTTGGGGTGCATCGCGTCGGCCCCCTCTGAGAGGGGGCTGTCGCCGCAAGGCAACTGGGGGAGAGAACAAAAGCCTTTCATTCTCTCCCTCCGTCATGACCTGCGGTCATGACACCTCCCTCACAGAGGGAGGCTTTGGCTTCCGCGCATCAAATTCTCCCCTATTCTACACGAAAACTCTCTTTTCGTAAAGCGCCGCGGCGAGATTTTCGGAAATTTACAGAAAGTTCTTCCACCGCCTTGAATTTGTGGTATAATGGATTCTGTATTCGTATGAATAATTTCGGAAAGAATGGACATAGGAGGACTTTATCATGGCAAACCGTGTGACGATGACGATCTGCGGCCAGGATTACACCCTTGTGGCCGATGAAAGCGCCGCCTATATGCAGAAGGTGGGCGCGCTGGTGGACCAGAAAATGACCGAGCTGATGGACAGCGCCCACGTCAGCCGCTATGACGCGGCGGTGCTGGCCGCCATCAACCTGGCGGACGAGCTCTATAAGCAGCAGGAGGGCACGGAGAATCTGCGCCGCCAGCTGAAGACCTATCTGGACGAGGCTACCGCCGCCAAGAACGAGGCCAGCGACCTGAAGCGCCAGCTGTTCAAGGCCCAGCAGCGCTGCAATAACAACAAATGATGGAGCTGCTCTCCCCTGCCGGCTCCCGCGCCGCCCTTGAGGCGGCGGTGCAGTCCGGGGCGGACGCGGTGTACATGGGCTTCGGAGCCTTCAACGCCCGCCGCAACGCCAAAAATTTCACCGACGAGGAGTTCGCCGACGCGGTGGCCTACTGCCACCTTCGCGGCGTGCGGGTGTTTCTGACGCTGAACACCCTGCTGACCGACCGGGAGCTGCCCCAAGCCGCCGAGGTACTGCGGAAGGCCTCTCAGATGGGCGTGGACGCGGTGCTGGTGCAGGATTGGGGCGTGTTGACGCTGGCACAGGCGGTGACGCCTGACCTGCCCATCCACGCCAGCACCCAGATGAGCCTGTTCACCTCCGGCGGCGCGCGCTGGGCGGAGCGCCTGGGCATGGAACGGGTGGTGCTGGCCCGTGAACTTTCCCGCGAGGACATCGCCGCCGTGTGCCGGAATTGCGGCACGGAGATCGAGGTGTTCGTCCACGGGGCGCTGTGTATGTGCTATTCCGGCCAGTGCACCATGAGCGCCCTCATCGGCCAGCGCAGCGGCAACCGGGGCGCCTGTGCCCAACCCTGCCGCCTGCCCTACGGCGTCAACGGCCCGTGCCGGAACCAGTTCCCCCTGAGCCTGAAGGACGCCAATCTGTCGGCCTATTTACAGGAGCTGGGCGACATGGGGGTGGCCTGCCTGAAGCTGGAGGGCCGCATGAAGCGGCCGGAGTACGTGGCGGTCATCACGTCCATCTACCGGCGGCTCGTGGACGAGAAGCGCGGCCCCACGGCGGCGGAATCCCAGGCGCTGGAGCAGGCCTTTTCCCGCAGCGGCTTCACCGACGGCTACTATCGCCGCCGGAAAGGCCCCGCCATGTTCGGCACCCGTCCGGAGAACGCCCCGGAGCCGAAGGAACTGTTCAGCGAGGCCCGGAAGCTATACGAAAACGGGGAGCACAAATTGGTCCCCATCACCATGCAGGCCGCCATTTTCGCCGGCCGGCCCGCCGCTCTGACGGTCAGCGACGGCGCTCACGCCGTCACTGTTACCGGCCCTGTGCCGGAGACTGCCCGCAACCGGGCGCTGACGGCGGAGGACACGGCGGAGCGGCTGCAAAAAACCGGCGGCACCGTGTTCCGCTGCGAGACGGCGGAGGTAGACATCGGCGACGGCCTGATGCTGAGCGCGTCGGCCATCAACGGCCTGCGGCGCGACGCTTTGGACGCGCTGGCGGCGGCACGGACGGCCGTTCCGGAACGGCGAAGCCTGCCCACCCCGGCGCTTCCGGAACGGGAGACCTTCTCCCCCGCCGCGCCCAAGCTGACCTGCTCCATCGCCCGGCTGGACCAACTGACAGACACCGTAGCCGAGAACGTGGCGCTCATTTACGTTCCCATTGAGCTGCTGCCCCGCCTGACGGACTATCGCGGCAAGGCGAAGCTCTGCGCGGTGCTGCCCCGTGTGTGGCGGGACGGCGACGAGGCGGGTTTCCGGAAAATTTTGGAAACCACCCCCGCTCTGTGGGCGGTAAGCATCGGCAACGCGGGACATATGGCCATCGCGGATGGCCTGCCGCTGGAAAAGCGGGGCGACTTCGGATTGAACGTGTTCAACTCCCGCGCCGTAGCTTTCTGGCAAGAGCAGGGACTTGACAGCGTGACGGTGTCCTTCGAGCTGCGGCACCAGCAGGTGCGGGAGCTGCGGAAATACCTGCCCTGCGAGGGCATCGTGTACGGCCGCCTGCCGCTGATGGTGACGGAGAACTGCATGACCGGCAACGCCGGGAACTGCCGCGGCGACAAGCGGCTATGCGACGGGGACAATTACCTGACTGACCGCACGGGAGCCCGGTTCCCTCTGCTGGGGCAGTACGGCTGCCGCTGCGAGATCGAAAACAGCCGCACCCTGTTTCTGGCGGACAAGCCGGAGTGGCGCAATTGCGGCCTGACCTGGGCCCGGCTGCGGTTCACCACCGAAAGCCCCGACCAGTGCGACGCCGCCCTGCGGCGGTATCTGGGCGAGGGTGAGTGGATGCCGGAGGAGTTTACCAGGGGATTGTTTTACCGCGGGGTGGAGTGAGGGGTGTTTCGTGGCTGCGGCCACGAGGTACTTTTGGCCGTTGTCCCAAAAGTACCCAAAAGGACAACTTAAACCTGCGGTTTAAGAATCCGCCCGCGCTATACCCCATTTAACTCTTATACCTTTTACCGCACGTTCACAGGACTCTGTTGCTTTCGTTTCATGTGACGCATCGACTTTCTTCTTGCGCCGCTGCCGCTGATGCGTTGCAACGGTAGAAGATGAATCGCTGTACGGCGGGGCGATGTGGGCATCGCCCCCTACGAACGGGTACGGATGGACTTCCGTAGGGCGCGATGCCCACATCACGCCGCACGGTGAGCGAAAGAGCCTGTCATTCTGAGCCAGTGCGTAGGGGAGGGGTTCTACCCCTCCCGTCCGATAAACGAAAGCACCCCGGTAAGACGGCGGGCGGGGTAGAACCCCGCCCTACGAAAAAGTCTACCGATGCAACTATTTTTACAGCGCCATACTCTCCGTCTTGTAATATCCGGCACACTTTCTACACTTAGTAATCAAACATCAGGAGAAAAACCATGATCTTACAGATAAAAGCCCTGTCGCCCAAGATCGGCGACGTTATCCCCGCGCCCCGTTTCGCCACCCCCGGCAGCGCCGCTATGGATTTGTGCGCGTGTCTTGACGGCGACGTGACCCTGAAGGCCGGGGAACGGCAGGTGCTGCCCACCGGCATCGCCATCGCCCTGCCCAGCGCCGACTACGTGGCGCTGATCTGCGCCCGCAGCGGCCTGGCCTCCAAGCACGGCATCACCATGGCCAACGGCGTGGGCGTCATCGACAGCGACTACCGGGGCGAGCTGCGGGTGGCCCTCTACAACGAGTCCGACACCGACTACGTCATCCACGACGGCGACCGCATCGCCCAGCTGATGGTGCTGCCGGTGGTGCAGCCCACGCTGGAATTCGTGGACAAGCTGGACGAGACGGAGCGGGGCGCAGGCGGCTTCGGCTCCACGGGAAGGTGAGGAATATGGCAAACATCGTATTGGCCTCCGGCTCCCCCCGGCGGCAGGAATTATTGGGACGCATCGGCGTCCGGGATTTCACGGTCTCCGTCCCTCAGGTGGAGGAGGTCTGCCCGGAGGGGCTGACGCCGGAGGAGACGGTGTGCCACATCTCCCGGCAGAAGTCCGGCGCGGTACGCGCCGGAGCGGAGGATATCGTCATCACCGCCGACACCATGGTCTTTCTGGATGGCCAGCGGCTGGGCAAGCCCCGCGACGAGGCGGACGCCCTGCGGATGCTGCTGGAATTGCAGGGGCGGCACCACACCGTCTGCACCGGCGTGACGGTGCGGCAGGGTGAAAAGGCCCTGACGCGGGCACAATCCACACAGGTGTGGTTCCGGGAAGCCACGGCGGAGGAGCTGAAAGCCTACATCCGCAGCGGCGAACCCATGGACAAGGCCGGGGCCTACGGCGTACAGGGGCTGGGCTCCCTGCTGGTGGAGCGCATCGACGGCGATTTCTTCAACGTGATGGGTCTGCCGGTGCTGCTGCTGAGCCGGATGCTGGCCCAGTTCGGCGTGACGCTGCTGTAACACCCCCTCCCCTATTCAACACAAGGAACTGCTTTTATGAAACGATTTTTTTCCAAAAACGGAATCTGGATGCTGGCCGCGGTGGCGGTGATCGTGGTGGTGCTGTGCATCATCTCCGCCGTCAGCTCCGGTACGCCCTTTCTGCGGAACGCCGCCGGTGTGATCGCCTCCCCCTTCCGCTCGGCGGGCTCCGCCGTGGCGGGCTGGTTCGGCGGCATCGGCGACCACTTTGACAAGGTGGCCGACTTACAGCAGGAAAACGACGACCTCCGGACCCAGGTGGCCGACCTGGAGCGGCAGCTGCGGCAGGCCCAGAAGGACAGCGAGGAGAACCAGCGCCTGCGGGACCTGCTGGAGCTGGAGAGCCAGCGGCGGGACCTGAAGACCGTGTCGGCGCGGGTGGCGGAGCGCTCCGTCAGCAACTGGGAAAACGCCCTGACCCTGACGCGGGGCACCTCCGCCGGAGTGGCCATCGGCGACTGCGCCATTGACGAATACGGCAATCTGGTGGGCGTGGTGACGGACGCGGGCATGAACTGGTGCACCGTCACCACCATTCTGGACACCACCAGCTCCATCGGCGCCACGGTGTTCCGCACGGAGCAGGTGGCGGTGGCCCAGGGCCAGCTGGGACTGATGAGCCAGGACTGTCTAGCGCTGACCTATGTGGAGGAGCCGGACAAGCTGATCGCCGGCGATCTGGTGGTCACGTCCGGTCTGGGCGGCTACTACCCCTCCGGGCTGCCCATCGGCACGGTGACGGAGCTGCGCACCGACACCGGCGGACTGACCCAGTACGCGGTGCTCTCCCCCAAGGCGGACATCGGCGCGTTGACCCAGGTGTTCCTGATCACCGAATTTGACGTGGTGGAGTAAGGGCCATGACGAGACGGATGCTGACCATCAAATGGTCCTTTTACGCCTTGTGGACGCTGGCGTTCCTGCTGGCGCAGCAGCTGGTGCTCCCCTATCTCCGCATCGGCGGGGTACACCCCTTCGTGCTGCCCGCCCTGGCGGCCATCGCCGCCTCCTTCGAGGGCAAGCGGGAGGGACCCGTCTACGCGCTGGTGCTGGGGCTGATCTGCGACGCGCTGTTTGTGGGGGCCTTCCCCTGCTTTTACGCGGTGACGCTGACGGTCTCCGCCCTGCTGGCGGGCCAGGCGGCCCGGCGGCTCATTATGCCGGGGCCGGTGTGCTCGCTGGCGGTGTTCGCCGGGGCGCTGCTGGTGACGGACCTGTTCAACACCATGGCGCTGACCTACTCCTCCGGTACGCCGCTGGCGGCCTCGCTGTGGCTGACGGCGCGGGAGCTGGCGGTCTCGCTGCCCTTTGCCATGCTGGTGCATCTGGCGTTTTCCCGCGTTCACCGGCGGTTCTCCGGACGGTAAGTCCCCTCCCCCATCCCCGCTGAAAGGAGCGACCTTTCCATGATGAAAAATCCCCGCCCCTCCCACAGCCGCATGACGGCGCTGACCGTGGCGCTGGGGCTGATCCTGCTGCTGTTTCTCATCGCGCTGTATGACGCGCAGATCGTAAACGGCAATAAAAACCGGGCCAACTCCATCGCCTCCAACGCCACGTGGCAGTCGGTGGAGGCCAGCCGCGGCATCCTCACCGACCGCAACGGCAAGGTGCTGGTGTCCAACCGCCTGGCCTATACCCTGACCTTCAGCAAGAAGGCTTTTTCCGACGACCGGGAGCTGAACGCCGCCATCTGGCGGCTGGTGGAGCTGTGCCAGCAGGCGGACACGGCCTGGGTGGACACGCTGCCCCTTTCCCAGCGGTCGCCGTATCTGTATCTGGCCTCGCGGGACGACGAGACCTTTACCAAATTCCTGGCGCGGAACAAGATCGCGGCCACATCCTCCTCCGCCCAACTGCTGGAATCCCTGCGGACGCTGTTCGGCATCGACGAGAGCTACACCACCGCCCAGGCCCGGCTCATCGCCGGGGTGCGGTATGAGCTGTCGGGCCGGGACAGCTATGTGTTCGCCGAGGATGTGCCCACGGAGCTGATCTCCCAGATCACCGACGGCAATTTCGCCGGGGTCACCACGGGACAGTCCTCCATCCGGCAGTACAACACCACCTACGCCGCCCACATTCTGGGCCGCATCACCCGCATCTACGCGGAGGATTGGCCCACATATCGTGAAAAGGGCTACTCCATGGACGCCCTGGTGGGCGAAAGCGGCGTGGAGCGGGCCTTTGAGGACTGGCTCCACGGCAACAACGGCACCCGTCTTGTCACCACCGACGAGAAGGGGAAGATCACCGGCGAGGTGTATATGCAGGAGCCCAAGCCCGGCGGCACCGTGGCGCTGACGCTGGATCTGGACTTGCAGGCCGCCACCGAAGACGCGCTGGCCAACACCATCGAGGGCATGATCGACAAGGACAGCGACCAGCGGGGCGGCGCGGCCGCCGTGGTGAAGGTGGGCTCCGGCGAGGTGCTGGCCCTGGCCTCCTACCCCTCCTTCGACCTGTCCACCTTCGCCCAGAGCTACAACGACCTGCTGGAGGACGAGCGGCTGCCCATGTTCAACCGGGCCGTCAACGGCACCTACGCGCCCGGCTCCACCTTCAAGATGAACACCGCTGTGGCGGCGCTGGAATCCGGCATCATCACCCCCTCCTCCATCATTCAGGACAAGGGCGTATACACCTTCTACGAATACCCCCAGCCCTGGTGCTGGGTGTGGCCCCTGGGCTATACCCACGGACGGGTCAATGTCAGCGACGCCATCGCCGTGTCCTGCAACTACTTCTTCTATGAGGTAGGCCGCCTGACCGGCATCCAGACCATCGACGATTACGCCACCCAGTTCGGTCTGGGCCGCTCCACCGGCATTGAGATCGGCGACAGCGTCGGCGCGCTGGCCTCGCCGGAGTACGCCGAGGCCCACGAGCTGGAGTGGACCGACGGCCAGACCCTGACCGCCGCCATCGGCCAGTCCTATAACCTGTTCACCCCCTTGCAGCTGGCCAACTACATCGCCACGCTGGTGGGCGGCGGCGAGCACTATCAGGCTCACCTGCTGAAAAGCGTGAAGAAATACGACAACAGCCAGCTGCTGTATGTCTACGACGAGCCGCCGCAGAATACGGTGGAGATGTCGGAGAGCACCGTGGCCGCCGTCACCAAGGGTATGCACGAGCTGACCACCACCTCCCTGGCAGGGGCTTTCGCCAACTGCGTGGTGTCCGCCGGCGCCAAGACCGGCTCGGCCCAGGTGGGCACGGAGGTGGCCAACGGCGTGTTCGTGGCCTTCGCCCCCTATGAGGACCCGGAGATCGCCGTGGCCATCGTCATCGAAAAGGGCGGCGCGGGCGCTGCCCTGGCCACCACCGCCGTGGAGGTCATCAACGCCTATTTCGCCGACCGCGTCAACGGCGGCGACGTGGTGGGGGAGAATACGATGCTGAAGTGAGGTTTCGCGCCAACGTCCTTGCTTCTTTTGTAGGGGCCGATGCCCACGCAGTGGAGCAAAGCGGAACAAGTACCCTTGGGGTGCATCGGCCCGTGCGCTGACCACTGCGCCATCGTTACCCATTGCGTAGGGGCGGGGTTCTACCCCGCCCGCCGAATTTTGAAAGCGCCGGCGTTTATCAGGCGGGAGGGGTACCCCAAGGGCACTTGTTCCGCTTCGCTCCACTGCGCCCGCCCCTCCCCTACGCACGACTGACACGCGAATCGCATCTTACAAACCGGGAGATTTTCTATGACCATCTTCAATTCCCGTGACGAAAACTACAAATCCCCCTTCGGGGCGGTGTGCTGCGGCGCGGCGGTGTCCTTCACCGTCACGCCGGGGCCGGATTACTGCTCCTGCGGGCTGCTGACCTTCGGCGAATTTGCCGGCGCGCACGGCGAAACAGCCCTCCTCCCCTGTCCGGGCGGCTTTTCCGGTGTGTTCACCGCGCCGGACACACCGGAGCTGGTGTGGTACAGCTTCCGCTTCACCCGGCCTGACGGCAGCTACGTCTATCTGGGCCGCAACGGTCTGGGAGAGCAGGCTTCCCGCCAGCCGTGGCAGCTGACGGTATACGAAAGCCGTCCCACGCCGGAGTGGTTCGGTCGGGGCGTTACATACCAGATTTTTCCAGACCGTTTCTGCCGTGACGCCATCCCCGACCCCAAGGGACTGCTGGGCCAGCGGACGGTGCACGACAACTGGGACGATCCGCCCCGGTTGGGGCCCGATCCCCTGACGGGTCGCTGGAACAGCGATTTCTTCGGCGGCAGCCTGCGGGGCATCTGCCAAAAGCTGGACTACCTGCAAAGCCTGTCGGTCACCACCCTGTACCTGAACCCCATTTTCTACGCCGCCAGCAGCCACCGGTACGACACGGCGGACTACCGCATGATCGACCCCATGCTGGGCACGGAGGGCGACCTGCGGATGCTGTGCGCCGAGGCGAAAAAGCGGGGCATCCACGTGATGCTGGACGGCGTGTTCAACCACACCGGCGACGACAGCCGGTACTTCAACCGGGGCGGCTTTTTCGACACCCCCGGCGCGTACCAGAGCAAGAGCTCCCCCTGGTACGACTGGTTCTGCTTCCAGCACTGGCCGGACAAGTACGACGCCTGGTGGGGCATCGACACACTGCCCGCTGTCAATGAGAACGCCCCGGCCTACCGGGACTTCATCATCCGGAGCGAGGACAGCGTGATCCGCCATTGGCTGCGGTGCGGCGCGGACGGCTGGCGGCTGGACGTGGCCGACGAGCTGCCGGACGACTTCATCGAGGAAATTCGCGCCGCCATGGAGCAGGAAAAGCCCGACAGCTTTCTGCTGGGCGAGGTGTGGGAGGACGGCAGCAACAAGATCGCCTACTCCCGCCGCCGCAAGTACCTGCTGGGACGGGAGACCCACGGCCTGATGAACTATCCCCTGCGGACGGCGGCGCTGGCCTATCTCCGGGGCGGCGACGCGGCGGCCTTCCGGGACGCCATGGAGGAGCAGCGGGAGAACTACCCCCCTGCCGCCTTTTACAGCGGCCTGAACATTCTGGGCACCCACGACACGCCCCGCATCCTGACGCTGCTGGGCGCGGACACCATTCCGGACAGCAAGGAGGCCCGCGCCGCCTACCACCTGTCGCCGGAAGCCCGGCGGCTGGCCGTCCGCCGCCTGACGCTGGCGGCCATGCTGCTGTACACCTTCCCCGGCTCCCCCACCCTCTATTATGGGGACGAGGCGGGCATGGAGGGCTTCGAGGACCCCATGAACCGGCGGGGCTTTCCCTGGGGACGGGAGGATCAGCGGCTGTTGGCGCTGTACCGGACGCTGGGCAGGCTGCGGAAGGAGCGGGAGTCCCTGCAAGCGGGCGACCTCGCCTACCTCACCGCCGACGGCGGGCTGCTGGTCTATTGCCGCTCTCTGAACGGCGAGCGCACCTATACGGCGCTGAACACCGGCGACACGCCGCGGGACGTAACGCTGCCTTGGCCCAACGGCTTTGCCGTGGACGCGGTCAGCGGCCAGCGGTTCTGGGTGCGGAACGGGACGCTGCGCATCGACCTGCCGCCCTGCGACGGCGTGGTTTTGGTAATATGACTCCGCGAGGGGGATGTTTCACGTGAAACATCCCCCCGCCTTTTTTGCCGACGCCGGTGTTTCACGTGAAACACCGGCGTTTCTTTTTTGCAAAAATTGTCACGCGCCGTTGAAAAAAGTATTGAAACCTATCACTTTTGTGGTATACTATTTCTATTATAGAGACAGAACTGGCGAAAGTACGAGGAGAATTACCGTGGCAAAAATCGTTGCGATCGTAAATCAGAAGGGCGGCGTGGGCAAGACCACCACCTGTGTGAATCTGGCGGCAGGCGTGGCCCTGGCGGGCAAGCGGGTGCTGCTGTGCGACTTTGACCCCCAGGCCAACGCCACCAGCGGCATGGGCGTGGACAAAACCGTGTCCAACGGCGTGTACGACGTCATCATCAACGGCGTGGAGACAGAGAAGGTCATCGTCACCACCCCCTACGGCGACGTGCTGCCCAGCAGCAAGGCGCTGGCAGGCGCGGGCGTGGAGATGATCAACCTGCCGGAGCGGCAATTCCTGCTGAAGCAGGCGCTGCGCCAGGTGGCGGACCGGTATGATTACATCTTCATCGACTGCCCCCCTTCCCTGGAGCTGCTGACGCTGAACGCCCTGTGCGCCGCCAATTCCCTGCTGGTGCCGGTGCAGGGGGAGTATTTCGCCCTGGAGGGGCTCAGCGATCTGATGAACACGGTGCGTCTGGTGCGCCGGGGCATGAATCCCCAGCTGCAGATCGAGGGTGTCCTGCTGACCATGTTCGACGGCCGCACCAATCTCAGCATTCAGGTGGCGCAGGAGATCAAGCGCTTCTTCCCCGGCAAGGTCTATTCCACGGTGATCCCCCGGAATATCCGTCTCAGCGAAGCGCCCAGCCACGGCAAGCCCATTTACAGCTATGACCGCACCTGCCGGGGCACGGAGGCCTATGCGGCGCTGACGGCAGAATTTCTGAAGAAAAACGCCTGACGGGGCTTGCGCCCCGCGTGAAAGGAGTACGGGATATATGGCAAAAGAAAAGGGCCTGGGCAAGGGCCTTGACGCCTTGTTCGGCGACGATTTCATCGCCGAGCCGGAGGTGAAGAGCAGTCTCTTCCTCCCTATTTCCCAGGTGGAGAGCTGCGCCACCCAGCCCCGGAAGCAGTTTGACCCCGACGCGCTGGCCGATCTGGCGGACTCCATCCGGCAGCACGGCATCATCCAGCCGCTGACGGTGCGGAAGCTGCAATCCGGCTACTATCAGATCATCGCCGGTGAGCGCCGGTGGCGGGCCGCCCGCATGGCGGGATTGAGCCAGGTGCCGGTGGTGGTCATCGAGGCCGACGACCGCAAGGCCATGGAGCTGGCCATGATCGAAAACCTCCAGCGTGAGGACCTGAATCCCATGGAGGAGGCCGAGGGCTACCGCACACTGATGGACCAGTACGGCCTGACCCAGGAGGAGACCTCCCAGCGGGTGGGCAAGTCCCGCAGCGCCGTGGCCAACGCATTGCGGCTGCTGAACCTGTCGAAAGAGGTGCGGGCGCTGGTGGAGGAGGGCAAGCTGTCCGGCGGACACGCCCGCGCACTGGTGCCGCTGACAGCGGAGATGCAGCAAAAAGCCGCCGCCCTCATCATCAAGGACGATCTGTCCGTCCGCCAGACGGAGCTGCTGGTGAAGAAGCTGACGGCGGAGAAGAAGGACGCGCCCGCCAAGGACGCCACCGCCGTGGATTACGCCGCCGAGGCCGCCCGTGAGCTGGGCGAACGGCTGGGCCGTCCCTGCAAGATCGTCACCGGCAAGAAGAAGGGCCGCATTGAGCTGGAATACTACGGCGTGGACGACCTGAACGCACTGCTGGACGCGCTGCATCAACTGAAGAAGTAAGTGTTTCACGTGAAACATGTCCTCTCCCCTGCCCCACAACGTCGGCAAATGGGCGGACAGGGTCGTCCGCCCCTACAAAATAGGATCATACATTGTATATAAGAGGTAAGCATCATGCTTGATATCAAATTTGTCCGGGAAAATCCCGATATCGTCAAGGAAAACATCCGCAAGAAGTTCCAGAATGCCAAGCTGCCGCTGGTGGACGAGGCCATCGCGCTGGACGCCCAGCGCCGCCAGGCCATCGCCGACGGCGAGGCCCTGAAGGCCGAGCGCAACAAGCTGTCCAAGGCCAACGGCCCCCTGTTCGGCAAGCTGAAAAAGTGCACCGACGAGGCGGAGAAGGCCGCCATTCAGGCCCAGATCGACGCCAACAACGCCGCCGTCAAGGCCGACGCCGACCGTATGGCCGCGCTGGAGGCCCAGAAGGAGCAGGCCGAGGCCGCCCTGAATAAGATCATGCTGGTGATCCCCCAGATCATCGACGACAGCGTCCCCATCGGCCCCGACGACAGTTGCAACGTGGAGGTGGAGCGCTTCGGCGAGCCCAAGACCCCGGATTTCGAGGTGCCCTATCACACCGACATTATGGAGCGGTTTGACGGCATCGATCTGGATGCGGCGGGCCGCGTGTCCGGCAGCGGCTTCTACTACCTGCTGGGCGACATCGCCCGGCTCCACGAGGCGGTACTGGCCTACGCCCGCGACTTCATGATCGACAAGGGCTTCACCTACTGCATCCCCCCCTTCATGATCCACGGCAATGTGGTGGAGGGCGTTATGAGCCAGACCGACATGGACGCCATGATGTACAAGATTGAGGGCGAGGACCTGTACCTGATCGGCACCAGCGAGCACTCCATGATCGGCAAGTTCATCGAGCAGATCCTGCCGGAGGACAAGCTGCCCCAGACCCTGACCTCCTACTCCCCCTGCTTCCGCAAGGAGAAGGGCGCCCACGGCATCGAGGAGCGGGGCGTGTACCGCATCCACCAGTTTGAAAAGCAGGAGATGATCGTGGTCTGCAAGCCGGAGGACTCCAAGGCCTGGTACGAGAAGATGTGGCGTTACAGCGTGGAGCTGTTCCGCAGTCTGGATATCCCCGTGCGGCAGCTGGAGTGCTGCTCCGGCGATCTGGCCGATCTGAAGTGCAAGTCCTGCGACATCGAGGCCTGGTCCCCCCGCCAGCAGAAGTACTTCGAGGTGTGCTCCTGCTCCAATCTTGGCGACGCTCAGGCCCGCCGCCTGAAGATCCGCTACAAGGACAAGGACGGCAAGATGCAGCTGTGCCACACCCTGAACAACACCGTGGTGGCCCCTCCCCGGATGCTGATCGCCTTCCTGGAGAACAATCTGCAAGCCGACGGCAGCGTTCTGGTGCCGGAGGTGCTGCGGCCCTACATGGGCGGCAAGGCCGTTCTGATGCCCAAGCATTGACAACCATTTGTAATATTTCATTTCGTCTATACAGTTTGCTATCAGGAGGACGAAGAAAATGAAGAAATTTATCGCCGAATTCAAGGAATTCGCCATGAAGGGCAACGTAGTGGACATGGCCATCGGCGTTGTCATCGGCGCTGCCTTTGGCAAGATCACCACCTCGCTGGTGAACGACGTCATCATGCCCCTCATCTCCCGCATCACCGGCGGCGTGGATTTCAGCGCCTGGAAATGGGTACTGAAGGCCGCCGAGGTGGCCGAGGACGGCACGGAGATTCCGGAGATCGCCGTCAACTACGGCAGCTTCATCGCCGTGGTGCTGGACTTCCTGATCATCGCCTTTGTGCTGTTCCTGGTGGTGAAGGCCATCAATAAGCTGCGCAGCATCGGCAAGAAGGAGGAGCCCGCCGAAGAGGAGGACCCCGCCCCCACCAGCGAGGAGCTGCTGACGGAGATTCGGGACCTGCTGAAGGAGCACAGCGATGGAAGCCACTCTGCGTGAGGGCCTGGCGGCGCTGGGTCTCCCCTCCCCCGCCGCGCCGCAGCTGCTGGATTTCGTCCGGCGGCTGCTGGAAAAAAATCAGGTGATGAACCTGACGGCCATCACGGAGCCCAAGGACGTGGCCGCCCTGCACCTGCTGGACTGCGCCGCGCTGCTGACCATGGCGGACTTCCGGGGCAAGACGGTGGTGGACGTGGGCACCGGCGCGGGATTCCCCGGCATGGTGCTGCGGATACTGGAGCCGGACTTCGATTTGACGCTGCTGGACAGTCTGGGCAAACGCATCGACTGGCTGCGGGAGACCTGCGATGACATGGGGCTTTCCCGCGTTGCCTGCGTCCACGCCCGCGCCGAGGAATTCGCCGGAGCGCACCGGCAAGCCTACGACATGGCCACCTCCCGCGCTGTGGCGGCGCTGCCGCTGCTGAGCGAGCTGGCGCTGCCGCTGGTGAAACCGGGCGGCTGCTTCCTGGCCATGAAATCCGTGGACAGCGGCGAGGAGATCGACAGCGCACGGGGCGCTATCGGCCAGCTGGGCGGCCGGATCGAGGCCATCCGGGATTACGCCATCCCCGGTACGGACGTGACCCACCGTGTGGTGGTCATCCGCAAGGTGAAGGACACCCCGCCCCAGTTTCCCAGAAGCTGGGCGAGGATGAAGAAAGCGCCGTTGAAGTAGGGGGTTTCGTCCCTGCGGGGACGAGGTACTTTTGGCCGCTGTCCCAAAAGTACCCAAAAGGACAGCTTAAACCTGCGGTTTAAGAATCCGCGCACGCTATTCCCCTTTCGTAATTGCTGCCTTTTACCTCGCGTTCGCGGAACACAGTTGTTATCGCTACGTATGACGCATTGACTTCCTTCCTACGCCGCTGCCGCTCATGCGCTGCAACGGCAGAAACAACAGCGTTGTTCGGCGTAGGCATCAGCGCCAGCGGCGCTGTTGCTGAGACGATTCGATAACAAAACGAAAAAAGAAAATTCTGCGCGAACGTGCGGTACACATCTGCAATTTTGCATAAAGCATAGCGCGCAAGGAGGTGCAGGAACCTTGGTTCCTGCTGGCGTTCTTTCCCCCTTTCTTTCGCTATTGAAAGAAAGGGGCCACGAAACACCCCCTCGCGCCCAAAGGCGCGAAACACCCCCATAGGGCCGACAGAGTCATCCGCCCCTACGGCCGATTCAAGAACACTTCTTCATCATCTCACGAAAGGAGAACCCCCATGGGAAAGATCATCGCTGTGGTGTCCGGCAAGGGCGGCACAGGCAAGACCTCCCTCACCGCCTGCGTGGGCCTGGCCCTGGCGGAAATGGGCTATGAGACCCTGGCGCTGGACTGCGACATTACGCTGCGGAACCTGGATTTGGCCCTGGGCCTGTCCGACAGCGCCGCCATGGACTTCTCCGACGTGCTGGAGGGCCGATGTACCCTGGCGGAAGCCGCCGTCCGGCACCGGAAATACCCCAAGCTATCCCTGCTGGCCGCGCCGCTGGCTCCTGTGGGGGCGCGGTTCTCCCAGACCGCCATGCAGGCGCTGGGACAGGCCATCCGCCAGCAGTACGACTACTGCCTCATTGACGCCCCGGCGGGATTGGGCCAGGGCTTTCAACTGGCCACCGCCGCCGCCGACAGCGTGATCGTCGTCACCACCACCGACCCCGCCGCCCTGCGGGACGCCCAGCGCACCGTCATGGAGCTGCGGCGCTTCCCCGCCGGACAGGTCCATCTGGTGGTGAACCGGGTGCGGAAGAAAATGCTGAAGGCGCTCCACGCCACCATCGACGACGCCATGGACACGGCGGGCCTTCCCCTGCTGGGGGTGATCCCAGAGGACACCGACGTGCCACTGGCGCTGAACCGGGGTATTCCGCTGCGGGATATGAACTACTACGCCCAGCGGGCCTATGACAACATTGCCAAACGTATCACCGGCAAGCGCGTCCCCCTGATGCGGGCCCGGTGGTAAACAAGATACATCACTACTCAGTAAAGGAGCTGAAACCATATGAATATCGCCCTGATCGCCCACGACAACCGCAAAGAGCTGATGGTGCAGTTCTGCACCGCCTACTGCGGCATTCTGGCACAGCACACCCTGTGCGCCACCGCCAACACCGGCAAGCAGGTGCAGGAGGCCACCGGCCTGAAGGTCCACCGTTTTCTGACCTTTGAAAACGGCGGCGGCCAGCAGATCGCCGCCCGCATCGCCTACAACGAGATCGATATGGTGCTGTGCTTCGACGACCCCAACAAGCGCACCACCCACGAGGACATTCTGTATATCGCCAAGCTGTGCGACAAGAACAACATCCCCTTCGCCAGCAACGTGGCCACCGCCGAGATGCTGGTGCTGGGCCTGGCACGGGGCGATCTGGACTGGCGCGACATCGTCAATCCCAAGACCAAGCCCTTCACGGCGTAAGGGACGAGGCACACCTCCAAAAGCCTCCCTCTGCGAGGGAGGTGGCGCGAAGCGCCGGAGGGAGAGAATAAAAAACTTAAATTCTCTCCCCCAGTCTCGCTTGCGCTCGACAGCCCCCTCACAGAGGGGACCAAGGACGGATTCCCACGACAGTGACATCGGTTACTGTCTCGGAATGACAGCGCACACAGTATTTTCCCTAACAGCAACAAACAACAAGGAGAGAGAAAACATTGATACAAACCGCTTTGAACTGGTTGTACGACAACCTCTATAACTACATGATCCCCGTGTGCGGCCTGTGTGTGCTGCGGGTGATCGTCAGCTTTCTGGAACTGGGCCACATGAAGCGCCTGCGGGACAAGAAGTTTGTCTTCCGCCGGGTGGGCACCCAGTACCGGGACATCGGCGCGTTTACCGGCCTGTTCATCGGCAGCGTCCTCATCTGCCTGCTGCCCAAGCTGGGTCTGCTGCTGGCCGTGGTGGCGGCGGGCCTGACGGTGCTGGGCTATCAGATCGGCAAGCGCAAGGGCGACGAGGCCGACCGCATCTGGCAAGAGGTAGTCAACGAACTGGCCGAGAGCGAGGACGGCCACAAGGTCAACGCCCTCAGCGTCGAGAGCAACATCCACGGTCTCATCGACACGCTGGATATGTATGACAAGGAAGAATTCCCCGCTCCGGAAGAGCCCGCCGAAGAAGCGACGTCCGCCGACAGCGAAGAATAAAGAGAGGAAGATACCCATGGAGAAGATGAAGCCCCGGACGCTATCCGGGTTTATGGAGCTGCTGCCCGCCCCCCAGCAGCAGATGGAGCGGATAATGGACATCCTCCGCAGGACTTACAGCCTGTACGGCTTTACCCCGCTGGACACCCCCCTCATCGAGGCCAGCGAGGTGCTGCTGGCCAAGGGCGGCGGCGAGACGGAAAAGCAGATCTACCGCTTCACCAAGGGCGACGCCGACCTGTCCCTGCGGTTCGATTTGACGGTGCCGCTGGCCAAGTACGTGGCGCTGCACTACAATGAGCTGAGCTTCCCCTTCCGCCGCTATCAGATCGGCAAGGTCTACCGCGGTGAGCGGGCTCAGCGGGGCCGCTTCCGGGAGTTCTATCAGGCCGACATCGACGTGATCGGCGACGGCAAGCTGGACATCACCAACGAGGCGGAAATTCCCGCCATCATCTACCAGACCTTTACCGAGCTGGGATTGAAGCGGTTTCAGATCCGCGTCAACAACCGCCGCATCCTTAACGGCTTTTACGCCATGCAGGGTCTGACGGAGCGCTCCGGCGACATTATGCGCACCGTGGACAAGCTGGACAAGATCGGCCCGGAGAAGGTGCGCACCCTCCTGATGGACGACGTGGGCCTGACCGATGAGCAGGCGGCGGAAATTCTGAAGTTCATCGCCATCACCGGCGGCAACGAGCAGGTCATCGCCGCGCTGGAGGGCTACGCAGGCCGGAACGAGGTCTTTGACGAGGGTCTGGACCAGCTGAAGACCGTGGTGAAGTACCTCTCCTCCTTCGGCGTGCCGGAGGAAAACTTCGCCGTAGACCTGACCATTGCCCGGGGCCTCGACTACTACACCGGCACGGTGTACGAGACCACGCTGCTGGATCATCCGGAGATCGGCTCCGTCTGCTCCGGCGGCCGGTACGACAATCTGGCGGAGTACTACACCGACAAGCAGCTGCCCGGCGTGGGTATCTCCATCGGCCTGACCCGGCTGTTCTACGTGCTGGGCGAGCAGAAGATGCTGAACGACAACCTGCCCACCGCGCCCTGTGATGTGCTGGTGCTGCCCATGACGGAGGAACTGTCCCCCGCCATCGACGCCGCCACAGCCCTGCGCCGCGCCGGTATCCGCACCCAGCTGTACACCGAGCCCAAGAAGTTCAAGGCCAAGATGAACTACGCCGACAAGCTGGGCGTCCCCTATGTCCTGTTCCTGGGCGAGGATGAGATCGCCGTCGGCATGGTGTCCTGCAAGAACATGACCACCGGCGCACAAACCAAGCTCCCCGTGGCCGACGCCATCCTCCTGATCCGCGACGACCTGGCGGAACGAAATAAGGGCAAGGTTATTGTGGAGTGAAAGGGTGTTTCGTCTGTCGTCCCAAAGGCCCCCTCTGAGAGGGGGCTGTCGAGCGCAAGCGAGACTGGGGGAGAGAATTCTCTCCCTCCGTCGGGGCGTTAAGAAAACATGCCGGTGGCATGTTTTTAGTCCCGATCTCGGCGGCTATGCCGCCGTAGCGTCTATCTGCGCTTGCATAGCATGACGCGGCCAAAAGTACCTCGTCCCCGCAGGGACGAAATCCCCTCGCAAAACAACAACTCCCCGTAATATCCCATTCAGATTATACAAACCATTATCATAAAAGGAGAAAAAACAGTATGATGCAGATGCGTACACATACCTGCAACGAGCTGCGCCTGGAACACGTAGGCCAGCAGGTAAAGATCGTGGGCTGGATGGAAAACGTCCGTGCCGTGGGCCAGAACTTCGCCTTTGTGGTGCTGCGCGACTTCTACGGCACCACCCAGGTGGTGGTGGAGAACGAGGAGATGATGAACATCATCAACGGTCTCAACAAGGAGTCCACCATCTCCGTAGAGGGTGTCGTTCGCGAACGCGCCAGCAAGAACCCCAAGCAGGCCACCGGCGACGTGGAGGTGGTCCCCAGCAAGATCGAGGTGCTGGGCCGCTGCCGCTACAACTCCCTGCCCTTCGAGATCAACCGCAGCCGCGAGGCCGACGAGACCGCCCGTCTCAAGTACCGCTTCCTGGACCTGCGCAACCCCGCCGTGAAGCAGAATATTATCCTGCGCTGCCAGGTGGTGGCCGCCCTCCGCGCCGCCATGACCGAGCACGGCTTCCTGGAGATCACCACCCCCATCCTGACCGCCAGCTCCCCTGAGGGCGCCCGCGACTATCTGGTGCCCGCCCGCAAGCATCCCGGCAAGTTCTACGCGCTGCCTCAGGCGCCCCAGCAGTTCAAGCAGCTGCTGATGACCTCCGGCTTTGACCGCTACTTCCAGATCGCGCCCTGCTTCCGCGACGAGGATGCCCGCGGCGACCGCTCCCCCGGCGAGTTCTATCAGCTGGATATGGAGATGGCCTTCGCCACCCAGGATGACGTGTTCGCCGTGCTGGAGGACGTGCTGCCTCCCATCTTCGCCAAGTTCGGCACCTACAACGTGGCCTCCAGCGCACCCTTCCGCCGCATCGCCTACAACGACGCCATGGAGACCTACGGCTCCGATAAGCCCGACCTGCGCATCGATCTGACCTGCAAGAACGTGACCGGGCTGTTCGCCGACAGCGAGTTCGAGGCCCTGAAGGGCCAGACCGTGAAGATGGTGGACATCACCAACTGCACCCTGACCCGCAAGCAGATTGAAAAGCTGCTGACCGACTGCGAGGTGCAGTCCGGCTCCAAGGGCTACTGGTTCAAGGTGGACGAGAACGGCGAGCTGGCCGGCGGCATCGCCAAGTTTGTCTCCGGCAAGAAGGACGAGCTGGCCAAGGTGCTGGAGTTGAAGCCCAACACGCTGGTGGTGGTGGCCGCCGGTCAGTACGCCACCAAGTCCGTGGGCGTGATGATCAAGACCTTCGGCGCCGCCTGCGAGGGCCACATGGACAAGGAGCGCTACGAGTTCTGCTGGATCGTGGACTTCCCCATGTACGAGATCGGCGACGAGTCCGGCGAGCTGGAGTTCTGCCACAACCCGTTCTCCATGCCCAACGGCGGCATGGAGGTGCTGCTGAAGGCCGAGCGGGGCGAGATGGATCCGCTGGACATCTACGCCAACCAGTACGACCTGGTGTGCAACGGCGTAGAGCTTAGCTCCGGCGCGGTCCGTAACCACGACCCGGAGATCATGATCAAGGCCTTCGAGCTGGTGCGTCTGGGCGAGGAGGACGTGAAGAAGAAGTTCCCCGCCATGTACAACGCCTTCTGCTACGGCGCACCTCCCCACGCCGGTATCGCGCCGGGCGTGGACCGCATGGTGATGCTGCTGGCGGGCGAGAGCTCCATCCGCGAGATCATCCCGTTCCCCATGAACAAGAACGCCCAGGATATCATGATGGGCGCGCCCTCCACCGTCGAGCAGAAGCAGCTGGACGAGCTGCACATCGCCATCGTCGGCGAGGTGGAAAAGGACGACTGAGAGCGTTTCGTAACTTTATACTCATAAAAAGAAGGGCGTTTGCCCTTCTTTTTATATGGGGATATTTCGCGCTCCGGCGCGACCTACTTTTGTCAACAGTGACAAAAGTAGGCAAAAGCACCGGAAGGAACCAATGGTTTCTTCACTTCCTTGCGCGATACACTTTATACTGGATTGTAATTGCCTGCCGCACGTTCACGTGAGGTTTCCTCTTTCGTTTCGTAAAAGGATCGTCTCTGCACCTGCGCCGCTGCCGCTGAATATTACGCCGAAGAACCATATGCGTCTACCGTGCGGGCCGATGTGGGCATCGGCCCCTACGGAGTTCTATCGTACCCTTTCGTAGGGCGGGGCCAATGTGCCCCGCCGCATAGTAAACGCAGCGGGTACGGTAACCATTCGTAGGGGCGGGGTTCTACCCCGCCCGCATGATAATCACAACAGATTCGTTATACCGTTGTAGGGGCGGGCGACTCTGCCCGCCCTATCGGTAAACGCAGATTGTTCTTGCCCTGTCATTGCGAACCAGCGCGCACACTGGTGTGGCAATCCGTTTCTCCTTTTGTGAAAGCAGGATGCGGATTCCCACGTCGGCCCGCTGGGCCTCCTCGCAATGACACACAACAAGGCCCTTGCGCTCTCACCGCCACTGTGCTACAATAGACCAAATTTGAAAAAGGAGGCTTTCTCCATGGAATTCAATGTACAGCTTCAATTGGCCGGGCTGCTGGAATGGATGCACCAGCAGATGAATGCCTGCCACGGCAAGACCGCCGTCATCGGCATCTCCGGCGGAAAGGACAGCTCCACCGTGGCGGCGCTGGCGGTGGCGGCCTACGGCAAGGAAAACGTCATGGGCGTGCTGATGCCCGACGGCGTACAGCCGGATATCGACTACTCCAACGGTCTGGTGGACGTGCTGGATATCCCCCACGTGACCATCAACATCCACGACGCCGTACAGGGCGTGGTGAAGGAGATGGAGCGGGTGGGGCTGACCCCCAGCCGCCAGACGCTGGTGAACCTGCCCAGCCGCGTCCGTATGGCTACCCTGTATGCCGTGGCACAGACGGTGGAGCAGGGCATCGTCATCAACACCAGCAATCTCAGCGAGGACTGGGTGGGCTACTGCACCATTTACGGCGACAGCGCCGGGGCCTTTTCCCCGCTGGGCATGTACACCACCGAGGAGGTCATCGCCTTGGGCCGTGCGCTGGGCCTGCCGGAGCGGTTCCTCATCAAGCCGCCGTCCGACGGTCTGACCGGCCTCACCGACGAGGACAATCTGGGCTTTACCTATCACGCTGTTAACGAGTACATCCGCCGGGGCGTGGTGGACGAGAAGATCAAGGCCGACATTGACCATAAGCACGCCGTCAGCCGCTTCAAGTTCCAGACGCTGCCGGTGTATCAGAACGGCCTGCCCATCGTGCTGGAGGAGCCGACGGATTACTATAATCCCAACAAGAAGTGATGAAAAAGCTGCCAAAAGGCAGCTTTTTCTTTTCCAGTGAAGAGAGAAGAGTGAAAAGTGAAGAGGTTTGGTATGCCGCCTGCGGCGGCATGTATGGGAAAAAACGGAGTGTACGCGGCGGCATGTGGTCATGCCGCCCTACGGAAGACCATCGATAGAATTTCCGCAACAGGAAATCCGTTCCCCTTGCCTCTCCCTTTGGGAGAGGTGGCCGAGCAAAGCGAGGACGGAGAGGGCAAACGATGACCATACCAAAAGACAGCCAAAACCGCCAGCAAGCCCTCTCAGTCACCTGGGGTGACAGCTCTCCCAAAGGGAGAGCCAAGGGCGGACAGGGTCGTCCGCCCCTACAGGCGAATTCCGATAGAACGAGCGTAGGGGCGGGGTTCTACCCCGCCCGTTCGGTTTACGATGACATATCTGTTAAACGGCAGGAGGGGTACCCCAAGGGCACTCGTTCCGCTTCGCTCCACAGCGCCCGCTCCTCCCCTACGAACGTTTACCACACCTGCTGCGTTCACTGTGCGGGGCATCGAGGACGCCGCCCCCTACGAAGTTCTACCGGACCATTGTTAATTCATGCCGCCTACGGCGGCATGATTAAAATTGTGCCGCCTTGGCGGCACACCTCAATTTTTCACTCTTCTCTTTTCTCTCTTCTCTTTCTTGTCTTTCCCGCCGGTATGTGCTATGCTGGGGACGGGAGCGCTGCGCTTCCAAGGAGGAATCTATGAAACATATGACATTCCGCGAACGGCGCTACCGCCGGGCACACCTGGACTGTGTGCGCCACATCACGCTGGACCCCAAAGGCCCCGGCGTGGTACGCATCCATATGATCCCGCCCCGGGACGAGACACCGGCGGCGCCCTTTCTGCTGCTGCTCAACGGCGCGCAGCTGGTGCCGCTGAATCTCAGCTGGGCCATCATGCTGGCCAATCTGATGGATCAGCTGCAAGCCTACGAGGGGCAGGATCTGGCGGAGGATCAGTGGGAGGCCCTGCTGACGGCGGCGGTGGAGGAGACTCACCGCACCTATCCCCGCACCAAACGGCAGACGCTGGCCTCCGACCTGCACCTGATGCTGACCAGTCTGGTCGCCATCGCTCAGGGACGCGAGCCGGAGGCGGAGGTGGGGCTTCTCTCGCTGTCGGACTACGCGCCGGAGATGACCGCGCCCCACCGGATGGATCTGATGGTCAGCGCCATGGAGAAGGATGGCGGGTGGCACTGCAACCAGAAGTGCCTGCACTGCTACGCGGCGGGACAGCCTATGGGCGAGACGCCGGAGCTATCCACCGAGCAGTGGAAAACCGCACTGGCGCTTCTCCGCAAGGCCAACATTCCCCAGGTGACCTTCACCGGCGGCGAGCCCACGTTGCGGAGCGATCTGGTGGAGCTGGTGCAGGCGGCGGAGTGGTTCGTCACCCGGCTGAACACCAACGGCCGCTTGCTGACGCCGGAGCTGTGCGCGGGACTCTATGACGCCAGCCTTGACAGCGTACAGGTGACGCTGTACAGCGCCGAGGGCAACATCCACAACCAGCTGGTAGGCACCAACGGCTTCAACGACACGGTGCAGGGCATCCGCCACGCGGTGGAGGCCGGGCTGATCGTGTCGGTGAACACGCCGCTTTGCTCCCTGAACACCCACTATGCCGAGACACTGCGATTCGCCCACAGTCTGGGGGTGCGGTACGCCACCTGCTCCGGGCTGATCCCCTCCGGCAGCGCCTGCGGACAGGAGAGCCGGGCCACCGCCCTGACCCCGGAGCAGCTGACGGACATTCTCCGTCAGGCGGTAGACACGGCAGAAGAGCTGGGCATGGAGCTGGACTTCACCTCCCCCGGCTGGCTGGAGGAGGAGACGCTGCGCTCTCTCGGCCTGAATCTGATCCCCAGCTGCGGCGCGTGCCTTTCCAACATGGCGGTAACGCCGGACGGCAAGGTGGTGCCCTGCCAGAGCTGGCTGTCGGACGAGCCGCTGGGCGACCTGCTCCATGACGACTGGGCGGACATCTGGAACAGTCCCCGCTGCGCTGCCATCCGGGCGGAGAGCGCCAAGCTGGAACACATCTGCCAGCTAAAGGGAAAGGAGGCGGCGGAATGAAAAAGCTGTTGACCCTGCTGGCGGCGCTGGCCGTTACGCTGGTGCTGGCCGTGACCGCGTGGGCGGATTACGACTACATCGACCGCTACGACGTGACCGTCACCCCCGACACCGACGACGGCAGCCTGAGCATCACCGTGTCCATGGACTGGACGCCGCTGGAGGAGCTGCCCTACGGGCAGGAGCTGAAGATCGGCATTCCCAACGGCTCTCTCCGGGAGGAGACGGCTCTGACGGACAACATTGAGCGGCTGACATACGACAACAGCTACATGTACGTGTATTTTGACCGGGCCTACAACGCGGACGAGACATTTACCTTCGCCTTCTCGTGGGTGCAGGAGTTCATGTACACGCTGGATGGCGATGCGGTGTCCTACGACTACACCCCAGGCTGGTTCGACGAGGCGCAGATCGGCGTGATGACCCTGACCTGGAACGACCCGGCGGGGGTCGAGGGCGATTACAGCGCCACCGCCAATCCGCTGGGAACGCAGGAGCAGCACGACGGCGTTATCCTGACGGCCTACGGCGTGGACTACGGCAAGACCATGACCATCAACGTCCGGTACGACAGCTGGCCTACCGTGCTGGATCAGGCCTACAGCGCCGACAACATGCCTGTTGACTACGTGGACTACGACGACTGGTACGACGAGGACGAGGACACAAGCATGGCTGCCCTGTTCCTGACGCTGATCATCACCATCTTCATCGTTTGGGCGGTGGTGTGGATCCTCCGGGAGCTGGGCGACGGCTACGCCGGCGGCTTCGGTACCCGGTATGTGTTCGTCAACCATCTCTGGTACCCTGCCGGGCCTGACGGCAAGCCCCGTCCCGGCAGCGTGGGCACCAAGACGCGGCCCCGCCCGCCCCGCAGCGGCGGTGGCGGCTTTGGCGGCGGAAGCCGGGGCGGCGGGTTTAGCGGCGGCGGCTTCGGCGGCGGGGGACACTGTGCCTGCGCCAGCAGCTGCGCCTGTGCCTGTGCCTGCGCCTGTGCCGGCGGCGGCCGCGCCGGATGCAGCGCCAAGAATCTTTACGGCGCGGTGAAGCTGAGCCGGGAGGTAACGGAACGGTTGGAAGAATAAATTTTTTTGAGGGGTTGTTTCGCGCTTCCGAGCGCGACCTACTTTTGTCAACAGTGACAAAAGTAGGCAAAAACACCGGAAGGAACCTCCGGTTCCTTCACCTCCCGGCGCGCTATACGATGTACGGAATTGTCATTGCATACCGCACGTTCACGTGAGATGTTCTTTTTCGATTCGATAAAAGGATCGTCTCTGCATCGGCGCCGCTGCCGCTGATGCCAACGCCGAACAGCGCTTCAGTGTCTACCGTTGAGATTGGGAGCGGCAGCGGCGCAAGAAGAAAGTCGATGCGTCATACAAAACAATAACATCCGTGTTTCGTGAACGCGTGGCATAAGGCATCATATTTGTACACGGTATAGCGTGCGCGGATTCTTAAACCGCAGGTTTAAGTGGCGTTCTTGGTTACTTTTGCCGTCGGGACGTTAAGAAAATATGCCAGTGGCATATTTTTAGTCTCCGCTCTCGGCGGCTATGCCGCCGTAGCAGCCGCTGTGTTTACACAGCGTGATTGGGCAAAAGTAACTCGCGCCGGAGCGCGAAATTCTCCTATCGAAAAGTATAAAAAGGGGCCGCGTTCTGCACCAGAACGCGGCTCAAGCGGGTGGGATATTGGAAAGCTTCCGGATATTATGGTACACCATCTGCCCCCCACTTGTCCATAGGAGCTTTTGTCGCATTTCCGCTTCTTTCGGCGCGTCTCGTCGAAACGCACAAAAAATGTTGCACTTTTGTGAACTTTCCCTAAATTTACTGTGATGCTCTTTTCAAACACAGGGCAATGTGCTATAATGCGGACAAGGATAAGGGGAAATCCCTCCCCGACCCTATGTTCCGTATCCCAAGAAAGGAGCAACCAATATGAAGTTCACATTCGCCTGCAAGAAGATCGCGCTGAACGACTCCATCAAGGAGTACGCCGAGAAGAAGATCAGTAAGCTCGACCGGTACTTCGCGGAGGAAGCGGACGCATTTGTGACCTTTGCCGTGGAAAAGAAGAACCGCTGCACCGTGGAGCTGACCATCCGCGCCGCCAACGGCACCCTGTTCCGTGCCCAGGCCGAGGATCCCGACGGTGACATGCGGGGCGCCATCGACGGGACCGTCAGTTTCATCGAGCGCCGCATCCGCAAGAACAAGACCCGCCTGGCCAAGAACCTGCGGCCGGAGGTCATGGAGCCGGAGCTGCCGGAGTTCCATGTGGAGGAAGAGGACGAGTTCCACGTGGTACGCACCAAGCGCTTCACCGTCAAGCCCATGACCATCGACGAGGCCATCTTGCAGATGAACCTGCTGGATCATTCCTTCTATGTGTTCCGCAACGTGGCGGACGACGTGATCTCCGTGGTCTATCGCCGCAACAACGGCGGCTACGGTATCATCGAGACGCAGGAATAATTATATAGCAAAAAAAGCCGCCCAAAGGGCGGCTTTTTTCTGATAGTGAAGAGATAAAAGTGAAAAGTGAAGAGTTTCGGTATGCCGCCTGCGGCGGCATAATTGAAATTGTGCCGCAAAGCGGCACACCTCAGTTTTTCACTCTTCGCGGTTCTCTTTTCACTGAACAAAGAAAAGGCGGCTTATGCCGCCTTTTCTCTTATTTTTTAGTACGCCAGCTTCTCCGCCAGATAGCTCTTCAGCTCGCTGATGGGGATGCGCACCTGCTCCATGGAGTCGCGCTCGCGGACGGTGACGCAGTTGTCGCCGGCCTTCTCCGCGTCGCCCACGGTGTCGAAGTCCACAGTGATGCAGTAGGGGGTGCCCACCTCATCCTCGCGGCGGTAGCGCTTGCCGATGGAGCCGGTCTCGTCGAAGTCGATCATCCACTCCTTGCTGAGCTCCTCGTAGATCTTGCGGGCAGGCTCGCTGAGCTTCTTGCTGAGGGGCAAGATAGCGGCCTTGTAGGGCGCCAGCGCCGGGTGCAGGTGCAGCACCACGCGGACGTCGTTCTTGGCCTCGTCCACGATCTCCTCGTCATAGGCGTCCACCAGCACGGCCAGCACGCTGCGCTCCACGCCCAGAGACGGCTCGACGACATAGGGGATGTAGCGCTCGTTGGTCTCAGGGTCGAAATAGGTCAGATCCTTGCCGGACACGGTCTGATGCTGGGTCAGGTCGTAGTCGGTACGGTCGGCCACGCCCCACAGCTCGCCCCAGCCGAAGGGGAACAGGAACTCGAAGTCCGTGGTGGCCTTGGAGTAGAAGCACAGCTCCTCGGGATCGTGGTCCCGCAGCCGCAGGTTCTCGTCCTTCAGGCCGATGCCCAGCAGCCAGTTGTGGCAGAAGGTGCGCCAGTAGTTGAACCACTCCAGGTCGGTGCCGGGCTTGCAGAAGAACTCCAGCTCCATCTGCTCGAACTCGCGGACGCGGAAGATGAAGTTGCCCGGGGTGATCTCGTTGCGGAAGGACTTACCGATCTGGCACACGCCGAAGGGCAGCTTGCGGCGGGTGGTGCGCTGGGTGTTGACGAAGTTGGTAAAGATGCCCTGGGCCGTCTCAGGACGGAGGTACACGGTGTTCTTGGCGTCCTCGGTGACGCCCTGGAAGGTCTTGAACATCAGGTTGAACTGACGGATATCAGTGAAGTTATGCTTGCCGCAGCTGGGGCAGGGAATGTTCTTCTCCTCCACGAAGTCCTTCATCTCCTGCTGAGAGAAGGCATCGATGGGCTTGGGCAGCTCAAAGCCGTTCTGCTGGCACCATTCCTCGATCAGCTTGTCGGCGCGGAAGCGCTCCTTGCACTCCTTGCAGTCCATCAGGGGATCGGAGAAGCCCGCCAGATGGCCGCTGGCCACCCAGGTCTGGGGGTTCATGAGGATGGCGGCGTCCTGACCCACGTTGTAGGGGTTCTCCTGCACGAACTTCTTCCACCAGGCCTTTTTGATGTTGTTCTTCAGCTCCACGCCCAGGGGGCCGTAGTCCCAGGTGTTGGCAAGGCCGCCGTAGATCTCAGAGCCTGCGAAGATGATGCCGCGGTTTTTGCACAGCGCCACGATCTTATCCATGGTCTTTTCGGTGTTTTTCATGGTGATATCTCCTTTGTTCTTTATTATGATTCTTTCTCGGTTATTTATATTTAATCGGTTTTTGCCGCGGTTTATCCGTGGCAAAAACACCATAAAAGCGACCAACGGGAGCTCTCGCATCGACCAAAGCACCGGAGGTGCTGCGATAAATGCGAGTCCCTACTTGGAAAACAACGTTTTCCAAGTAATATAAAAACGCCCTGAGCCTGTCAAAAGGCTCAGGGCGAACTAAACAGTCCGTGGTTCCACCTGAATTTGGAAGCATCCACACTCTTACTGCCGGTAACGGGGCGTCCGGCGGGCATTTCCTCCCGCGGCTCCGGGCAGCCACGCCCATCATCGCCTGTTGCTTTGCCTAGGATAGCACGTTTTTCCGCAGGTGTCAAGGAAATTTGGGAAAGGGTCGTGGGAAAATACCGAACGCACGCCGCTTTTTGCGTAGGAGCCGATATCTACATTGGCCCGCCCTCACCCCGCCGTTTTCCCATCATGCCGCCGCAGGCGGCATACTACTTCTCTTCTCTCTTCTCTTTTCACTCTTCACTGACAAAAAAACCGCCCTGACGGGCGGTTTTTTATGTCAGTTGTTCTCGCCCCGGTCGTAGGCCACCACCACGCGGCGGTTGGGCTCAGTGCCCACCGAATAGGTGGTGACGCCCTTCACATCCTGAAGAGCGGCGTGGATCACGTGGCGCTCGTAGGCGTTCATGGCTTCCAGCGTGACGCTGCGGCGGTACTTCTTCACCTTACCGGCCACCTTCATGGCCAGGCTCTCCAGACTGGCTTCCCGGCGGGCGCGATAGTTCTCGGCGTCCACGTGGACGCGGATGCGCTTCTCGCTGCCGCTGTTGACGGCGTAGTTGGTCAGCTGCTGGATGGCGTCCAGGGTCTCGCCCCGGCGGCCGATCAGCGCGCCCAGCTTCTGGCCCTCCAGAATGGCCTTATACCGGCCCTTCTCCTCCTCGTACACCTTCACGGCGGCGGGGCTCTCCATATGCTCCAGCAGACCGGTCAGGAACGCGGTGATGCGCTGGGCGTTGTCGTCGTGGCACTCCGGCAGCTCCACGGCGGGGGCGGCGGGCTTTTCCACGGTCTCCGCGGCGCTCTCCTCCCGCCTGGGCTGGGGCTTGGCCGGCTTCTGCTGCTGGGGTTTGGGCTGCTTGGGCTGCTGGGGTCTCTGGGGCTTGGGCTGAGGCTTGGGGGCCTCCTCCTTCTTCTCCGCCTTCTCCACAACAGGCTTGACAGGCGCGGCGACCTCCTCCATGGGAGCTTCGTCGGGACCGTAGGTCACGCGGACGCGGGCGGGCTTGGCGCCCATGCCCAGGAAACCGCTCTTGGCCCGCTCCAGAATCTCCACAGACACATCGTCCCGGTCCATGCCCAGCTGGGCAAGGGCTTTGCCGATGGCCTCTTCCTCGGTCTTGCCTGTTACATCGATATAACTCATAGACAAAACTCCTTATTCGTCATAATGCTTCTCGCTGTACGCGCGGCCGCGGGCGTAGGGACGGTTGCCCACGCGGCCCGCCTCGGTGGTGGCGGCGCGCTTGTCCTTGGGTTCCTCCTTGGGCTGCTTCTTCTTGCTGCCCTGCTGGGGCTTCTTGGGGGCGTTGGCCTGCTCCAGCTGATTGTTGTAGTTTTCGCGGGCGGCCTGCATCTTGGCGGCGCGCTTTTCCCGCTTCTCCCGCTCCTTCTCGGTCTCCTCTTCCTCCAGCTTCTTATTGAAGAACTTGGTGAGGATGGCCTCCTGAATGGCGGAGAAGGCGGCGTTGGCGATCCAGTACACGCACAGAGCAGCGGGGAACATGAAGCCCATCCAGATGGTCATCAGGGGGAACAGGTACATCATCATCTTGCTCTGACCGTTCATGGTGTTGGAGCTGGCCTTCATGGAGACCATGCTCATCACCAGCTGCAGACCGGCGGCAATAAAGGGCATGATCAGCAGACCCCAGACCGGCCAACCGCCGCCGGGGAACTGGCTGAGCACCTGAGAGGGCTGGCTGGCCAAATCCACACCCAGGAAGGAGTAATCCAGATCGATCAGACCGTCGAACTTACCGGCGAAATCCGCCCAGTGGTCATGGATGAAGTCGGTCAGATAAATCTGCTCGTAGGCGTTGTTGCTGGCGGACGCCGTATAGCCCAGCGAAGTGGCCAGATCGGTGATCTGGGTGATCACGTCATTGGACAGGTTCATGAAGAACCGCAGGGGGGTACGGATGATATAGTACAGGGCGATCAGAATGGGGAAAGGCAGGAAGGACCACAGGCAGCCGGACATGGGGTTGACGCCCTCCTTGGCGTACAGGTCGGCCATTTCCTGCTGCTGCCGCTCCTTGTTGTTGGCGAAGCGGGTCTGGATATCCTTGATCTTGCCCTGCATCCGGTTCATGCGCAGCATGCTCTTCTTGCTCTTCATCTGGAAGGGCAGGATCACCAGCTTCACCACCAGGGTGAACAGGATCAGCGCCACGCCGTAGGAGCCGGTCAGGCTGTAGAACATTCTCGTCAGCCAGGCGAAAGGCACACAGATATAATATCCGATTTGTGCAAACATTTTTTTTCCTCCGTTGGTCGTTTACTTGTGTCGCGGATATGGAAAATTGTGGGAAAACACCTCAAACGTATCGGTTTCAGGGCACGGGGTCGTACCACCCGCCCTTGTGGAACGGATGGCACTTGAGAAACCGGCGGAACGCCAGCCAGCCGCCCTTTAACGCGCCGTACTTCTCCACCGCCTCCAGCGCGTACTGGGAGCAGGTGGGGATAAACCGGCACCGGGGCGGGAACAGGGGCGACACCGCCGTCTGGTAAAAGCGGATGGCTTTCAGAAGCGCCCGTTTCATGCCTGCGTTTCCAGCAGGCCCAGCGCCTCCAACGCCCGGCCATACTGCTTGTCCAGCTTGCTGTATGGCGTGTGGACTGCCTTCACCCGGCCCACCAGGATCACATCGTAGCCCTTTTTCATCATGGGCAGGTGCAGGCGGTACATCTCACGCAGCTGGCGGCGGACGCGGTTGCGCACCACGGCCTTCCCCAGCTTGGTGCTGACGGTCACGCCCAGGCGGGTCTTACCCTGCCTGTTTTTCTGGCAGTAGACCACAAGACCGGGCTGTACGCTGGACTGTCCCTTTCGGTAAATGCGCCGGAACACATAATTCTCTTTTACGGTCACGGCAGCTTTCATGGTTTCTCCTTGTGGAAATAGGAAAGAGTCCTTTTGACATTTCGTAGGGGCCGATGCCTACATCGGCCCGCTCGTCTTACGGATACTGCTTCATAATATGACGGGGCGATGTGGGCATCGTCCCCTACAACATATCATTTGACCCTATTGCTTATCTCCCGCTTTTTCAAAAATGCAAATACCAACAGGGACGGCAGTTTTCCCTTCCACCGTCCCTGGCTTATTTAAGCTTGTTTGGGGTGCACTTTCCGCCGTCCTCAGTGGGTCAGGCGGGCACGGCCCTTGGCGCGGCGACGGGCGAGAACCTTGCGGCCATTGCTGGTAGCCATTCTCTTACGGAAGCCGTGCACCTTGGAGCGCTGGCGCTTCTTGGGCTGATAGGTACGGAACATTGCATGACACCTCCATCTTAAAAATATCGCCTCCGCACATGGTTTCATGGCGGCGCGTACTCGACAGCGGACGAAAAGTCCGCCGCAGTCGACTTGAAAAGTGCGCAAACGCGCAACTGATATTATACAGAAAACCACCAACGTTTGTCAACAACTAAATATTGTGTCTTTGTCGAAGGGTGGAAACAATAAGGCGGAATAATATGCAATACGACGGGGTGTGGGGAGCGATCCGAGCGCTGCCGGTGGCAGATGAAGCGAGGTGAGCGAGTGGCAGCGGTCAAAATTTCGGCGGCTTAAATGCCGCTGCGAAATTTTGGGTACCGCAACAGGATCACCCCGCCCTACGAAATTCTATCGGTGGTTGGTACGTAGGGCGGCATGACCACGCAGTGGAGGGAAGCGGAACAAGTACCCTTGGGGTGCATGCCGCCGCACAGGAATTCACCGCACTATTGATAGAATTTCGTAGGGGGCGATGCCCACATCGCCACGGACGGTAAACGCAATGGGTTCTTGTTTGTTCGTAGGGGCGGGGTTCTACCCCGCCCGCCGTTTACCGGAATGCCTTCGTTTATCGAACGGGAGGGGCAGAGCCCCTCCCCTACGCACCGTTTAACGTACCCGTCTGTGCGGGCCGATGTGGGCATCGGCCCCTACGAAAATATCCCTCAAAAAACACTTTCCCTCTGCGAAAGCTTTATTACTTCTCTCCTATTGCTTTCTTTACTCCCCAGTAGTATCATAGTTATTTACGAAGCATTTTACGGAACAGAAAGGAACCTCTCCCATGGCAGAAAACAAGCTGGGCGTCATGCCCGTTTCCAAACTCATCTGGAACATGTCCCTCCCCATTATCGCCTCCATGCTGGTGCAGGCGCTGTACAACATCGTGGACAGCGTGTTCGTCAGCTGGGTCAGCGAGGCGTCGCTGACGGCGGTGTCGCTGGCCTTCCCCGCCCAGAACCTGATGATCTCGCTGGCGGCAGGCACGGCGGTAGGCGTCAACGCTCTGCTGGGCCGGGCACTTGGCGCGGGAGAGCGGCAGCGGGCCGACCGCGTGGCGGTGAACGGCCTGTTTCTGGCGTTTGTTGGCTTCGCCATCTGCTGTGTGCTGGGCCTGACCTGCGCCGGGGCGTTCCTCCGCTCCCAAACCCAGGTGGAGGAGATCGTAGTGATGGGCGAGCAGTACCTGCACATCGTCATGGGCTGCTCCTTCGCCCTGTTCGGCCAGATCATGCTGGAGCGGCTGCTGCAAGGCACCGGCCGTTCCCTGCTGAGTATGTACACCCAGGGTCTGGGCGCTATCGTCAACATCATCCTGGATCCGGTGTTCATCTTTGTGTTCGACATGGGCGTGGCCGGCGCCGCTATCGCCACCGTCATCGGTCAAATCTGCGGCATGCTGCTGGCGGCCTATTTCAACGTGAAGAAGAACACCGATATTACCCTCCGCATCAAGGGCTTCCGGCCCGACTGGCGGCTCATCTGCAGCATCTACGCCATCGGCCTGCCCAGCGTGATCATGATGGCCATCGGCTCCGTCATGACCTTCCTGATGAACAAGATCCTCATCGTCTACCACTCTGCCCACGAGACGGCGGCTACCGCCTTCGGTATTTACTTCAAGCTGAATTCCTTCATCTTCATGCCGGTGTTCGGCCTGAACAACGGCGTGGTGCCCATCATCGCCTATAACTACGGCGCGCAGAACCGCGCCCGTATGGTGGAGGCCATCAAGCGCAGCGCCATTTGCGCCTCCATCATCATGCTGCTGGGTATGGCGCTGTTCCTGTCCATCCCCGGCACGCTGCTGAAGATTTTCGACGCCACCGACACTATGCTGACCGTAGGCATTCCCGCCCTGCGGATCATCTCCCTCAGCTTCTGGATCGCCGGCGCCTGCATCGCCTTGGGCGGCTCGTTCCAGGCGCTGGGCAAGTCGATGTACTCCATGGTGGTGTCCATCATCCGCCAGCTGGTGTTCCTGATCCCCATCGCCTATGTGCTGGCCCGGTACGGTCAGAGCATCGGCAACGACGATCTGGTGTGGTGGTGCTATCCGTTGGCGGAGGTGGCGTCGCTGTTCGTGACGCTGGCGTTCTTCCGGCGGCTGTACCGGACGCTGATCTCAAAAATCCCGGAGCACGGCGTCAACGACGGCGGCGAGGAGAGCTTGCTGTAAGTTTATTCTGTATTCATTTGAAAGAGCGGACGTAGGTCCGCTCTTTTTTTGGGGAGTTTCGCTCTCCGGCGCGACCTACTTTTGAACTGTTGCGGTGGTCAAAATTTCAAGCGCCCGCCGTGAGGCAGCGCAGAAATTTTGGGCACCGCAACAGGACACTTTTGGGACAAAGGCCAAAAGTGACTCGCCCCGCAGGGCGAAAATTCTTTTTCTTCGCGCGTTTAATTAGAATAAGTATTTTACTTTACTTTTCCACCGTTTTCTGGTATACTTAGTATCAGATAAATATGCCCATAGGAAAACGGGAAGGGAGTGCGGGGATGAATTCACTGTCCGACGTTTGGAAAACAGTGCTTGACCGGCTGAAAAAGCAGCTGTCCGACACCACCATCAACACCTGGTTCGACGAGGTGACGGTGGTCACCATGGAGGACTCGGCGCTGGTGCTGCACTGCGGCAACGTCTTTAAGAAAAATACCATTGAAAAACGCTTCACGCCTCAGATCAAGGAGGCCCTGCGGGATATCTTCTCCTCCGACCTGGAGGTGAAGCTGCTGGACGACGAGCAGCTGTCCGCCTATCACGGTGTGCGGCCCGACCATCCCGATACCCTGGCTGACAGCGAGGCCTTTACCTTCGAGACCTATGTGGTGGGCCCGCAGAACAAAATGGCCTACGCCGCCGCCCGCAGCGTGGCGGAAAAGCCCGCCGGCGCCTTCAATCCCCTGTTCATCTACGGCGACAGCGGACTGGGCAAGACCCACCTGCTCCACGCCATCGCCCGGCAGACCAAGCGCCTGCGGCCCGACAGCAGTATCGTACTGGTAAAGGGCGTGGACTTCACCAACGACCTGATCGAGGCCATCCGGGGCGGCACTACCTCCGAATTCCGGGATAAATACCAGAAGGAATCCCTACTGCTGGTGGACGATATCCAGTTCATCGCCGGCAAGAAGCAGACCCAGGAGGAGTTCTTCCACACCTTCAACGCCCTGTACGAGTCCGGCCGCCAGATCGTCCTGACCTCCGACCGGCCGCCCAAGGAGATGACCCAGCTGGAAGACCGGCTGCGAACCCGCTTTGAATGGGGCCTGATGGTGGACGTGGAACCGCCCGATTATGAGACGAGACTTGCCATCATCCGCAACAAGGCGGCTATGCTGAGCATCAACCTGCCGGACCGCATCTCAAACATGATCGCCGAGAATATCACCGCCAACGTCCGGCAGATCGAGGGTGTGCTGAATAAAATACTGGCATACAGCGACCTGATGGGCGTCATGGATGAGGAAGCCATCATGAAGGCGCTGGAGGACGTGGTGAAGAACAACAACGAGTACATGCCCACGCCGGAGAATATCATCGAGTATATCGCCAAGTATTTCGAGTTGGACCCGGAGTCCCTGCGGGGACAGAGCCGCAGCCGCGACGTGGTCAACGCCCGCCAGATCGCCATGTATCTGATCCGCCGGCTGAACAAAATGTCCACCAAGGACATCGGCAACGCCTTCGGCGGCCGCGACCACACCACAGTGCTTCACAGCCTGGACAAGGTGGAGGCCCAGATGCGCTCCGACCCGGCCTTTGCCGAGACGGTGAAGGAGATCACGACGAACATCAACGCGAAGCAGTGATTTTAAGGCTTTTCGTGGCCCCGGCCACGACCTACTTTTGAACTGTTGCGGTGCACAAAATTTCGTTTGCGGCATTAAGCCGCCGAAATTTTGACCGCAGCCACTCGCTCACCTCGCTTCATCTGCCACAGGCAGCGCTCGAATCGCTCCCAACAGTGGAAAAAGTAGGCAAAAACAACGGAAAAAACCTCCGGTTCCTTCACTGACCGGCGCGCTATGCTCCAAAAAAATTTGTAACTTCCAACCACACGTTTACGTAAGAATTTCTTTTTCGTTTGGTTGAAAGAATCATCTCTGCTCCAGCGCCGCTGCCGCTAATGCCTACGACGGACAGCGCTTCAGTGTCTACCGTTGAGAACGTGAGCGGCAGCGACGCAAGAAGAACAGACGATACGTCATACGCAACGAAAACAAACATACCCCGCGCACACGTGGAAAAGGTCGCAAATTTGTAATCGGCATAGCGTGTGCGGATTCTTAAACCGCAGGTTTAAGTGGCGTTTATGGTTACTTTTGCCGCCAAGGGCAAAAGTAACTCGCCCCGGAGGGCGAAACTCCTTAAAATGAAAACCATTTTTCCCCATTTCCCGTGGATTCCACGTGGAAATTCTGTGGAAAACAGGCCTGTCCCAGTAACGTGTGGAAACCACTCCCCTTTTCCCACCATGTTCCGTGGAGAAAAAACGGCGGGAAATCGCGGCTTCGACCCACTTTTCCACAATTCTTTTTCCTACGGCTAATATCACTAAAATAAATAGATTAGTTTATGTTGTGTTTCCGAAAAATATTCCGCTTAATTTTCGGGAACGTACAACAGGAAAGGACCGCATATGCTGAAATTTTCCTGCGAAAAAGCGCTGCTGCAGGCCGCGGCGGCCACCGCCAGCCGCGCTGTGTCGGCAAAAAGCTCCATCCCGGCGCTGGAGGGCCTGCTGCTGGACGGCAGCAACGGCCTGACCCTGTCCGGCTACAACACCCAAACCGGCATCCGCACCATGCTGGAGGCCGACGTCACCCAGCCGGGCCGCATCGTGCTGAACGCCCGCCTGTTCGGCGACATTATCCGCCGTATGCCCGACGACATGATCGTCTTTTCCGCCGATGAAAAGCTGATGGTCCATCTCAGCTGCGGCGACGCCAGTTTTGACATTCTGGGCCTGTCCGCCGACGACTATCCTGAGCTGCCGGAGGTAGACGACCAGTACGCCGTCGCCTTGCAGCAGCGGATGCTGAAGGCCATGATCGGCCAGACGGCCTTTGCCGTCTCCACCAACGAGAGCCGCCCCGTCCATACCGGCTCCCTGTTCGAGATCGACGACTCCGGCCTGACCATGGTGTCCGTGGACGGCTTCCGCCTGGCCCTGCGCCACGAGCCGCTGGAGAAGATCGAGGGCGGCGCGTTCCGCTTCGTGGCCCCCGGCAGCGCCCTGAAAGAGGTGGAGAACATCTGCGGCGACACCGACGATATGATCCACGTCACCTGCGGCAAGCGGCACATCCTCTTCTCCGCCGGTCAGACCCAGCTGATCTGCCGCCGTCTGGAGGGCGAATTTCTGGATTACAAGAACGCCATCCCCCGCAACAATCCCATTCTGGTGGACGTGGAGAACAGCGCCCTGCTGCAAAGCCTGGACCGCGTGTCCGTGGTCATCAGCGAGAAGCTGAAAAGCCCCGTCCGCTGCGTGTTTGACAACGACCGTGTCTATCTCAGCGCCCGTACCGGCAACGGCGAGGCCAAGGATATCTGCCCCACCAAGGGCGACGGCAAGGAGCTGGAGATCGGCTTCAACAACCGCTATCTCATGGAGGCGCTGCGGTACGCCCCGGCGGATGAAGTGCGCTTCGCCCTGAACACCAACATCTCCCCCTGCGTTATCACCCCAACCGACGGCAGCGACAACTTCCTTTATATGGTGCTGCCGGTGAGATTGAAGGCGCAGTAAGGACTGTCGGTAGAACGACGGTAGGGCGGGGCCCATGTGCCCCGCCGCCGGTGCAGAGAATATCATGCGGCGGGCCACACGGGGCCCGCCCTACGGGGTTTTTCTTCACGTATGCGTAGGGGCGACCCTTGCGGTCGCCCGCATAGCACAGCGTCCGTTTCGGGCGGCCGCAAGGGCCGCCCTTACAATGGCATCATATAAAAAAGGACAACATTATGGAAACCATCACCATCACCACAGAATTTATCAAATTACAGGACCTTCTCAAGCTCTCCGGTCTGGTCTACACCGGAGGCGAGGCCAAGGTGCTGATCCAGGAGGGCGCTGTGTCCGTCAACGGCGAGGTCTGCACCCAGCGGGGCAAAAAGCTCCGCCCCGGCGACACCGTGACCTTTGGCGGCAAGCAGCTGGCCGTGCAGTATGCGGATCAATGAACTGACCGTTTCGGGCTTCCGCAACTACCACCGCCAGAGCCTGACCTTCGACCCCGACTGCAATGTCATCTACGGCGAAAACGCCCAGGGCAAGACCAACCTGCTGGAGGCCATCGTCTACCTTGCCTGCGGCAAATCCCCCCGCACCCATGCGGACAGGGAACTGATCGGCTTTGACGCGCCCGGCGCGGTGCTGGAGGGCCGCATCCTGTCCCGCGCCCGGGACTTTGTGACCCGTATCGAGCTGAACCGGGGCAAAAAGCGGAAGATGACCGTTAACGGCGTGGCCGCCAAAAACGCCGCCGCTCTCTCTGACGTGCTGCACACGGTGTTTTTCGCGCCGGAGGATCTGTTTCTCATCCGGGACGGCGCGGCGGCAAGGCGGAGGTTCATGGATCTGTCCCTGTGCCAGCTGCGGCCCCGGTATGCCGAGGCGTTGGCGGAGTACAGCCGCCTGTACGAGCACAAGACCCGCATCCTCCGGGACAGCGAGGACTTTCCCGGCCTGCTGGACACCCTGCCGGAGTTCAACCACCGGCTCATTCAGGTGGGCGCGATGCTGATCCGCTACCGGGCGTCCTTCTGCGAAAAGCTGCGGCAGTACGCCGCCCAGGCTCACGCCGAATGCAGCGGCGGCCGCGAGGAGCTGTCCTTGCAGTATAAGACCGTCAAAACCGTCACCGATCCGCTGGTGGATGCTTCGGTGGTGGCGCAGCAGCTGGCGGAGCATCAGCAGAGCCACTACACCGCCGAGATCGCGTCCCGCCTGTGTCTCAGCGGTCCCCACAAGGATGATATCGAGGTGTTCGTCAACGGCCACAGCGCCCGGCAGTACTGCTCACAGGGGCAGGTGCGGACGGCGGCGCTGGCCCTGAAGCTGGCGGAACGGGAAATTCACAAGGACACCTTCGGCGAGTACCCCGTCATGCTGCTGGACGATGTGCTCAGTGAGCTTGACCCCCTGCGGCAGGAGTACGTCCTCAACCGCATCGCCGGAGGACAGGTGTTCATCACCTGCTGCGAAAACGACCGCCTGGACGCCCTGCTGAACGGCAAGGTGTTTCACGTGAAAAACGGGGAGGTGCTGTGATGCCCTATCTGCACATTGGCCAGAGCGTCACCGTGGAGGACAGGCGGATCATCGGTATCTTCGATCTGGACAACACCACCTATTCCAAGCATACCCGGAACTTTCTGGACGGCGCGGAAGCGGAGGGCCAGGTCATCTCCGTGTGCGAGGATATCCCCCGCTCCTTCCTGCTGTGCGACCACCCCTATCATAAGCAGATCGTCTATCTCTCCCAGCTGAACACCGCCACGCTGCAAAAGCGCGCCGAAAGCTGGAAAGAGGAGTTGGAATAAGGTACCACATTCGTAGAGGAATGATAAGAGTCTGTCATTCCGAGAAAGTGACCGACGTCACTGTCGTGGGAATCCGTACCCCTTACCTCCCTCTGTGAGGGAGGTGTCATGACCGCAGGTCATGACGGAGGGAGAGAATAAAAGACTTAAATTCTCTCCCCCAGTCTCGCTTGCGCTCGCCAGCCCCCTCACAGAGGGGGCCAAGGACGGATTCCCACACCAGTGTGCGCACTGGTTCGCAATGACAGAATATACGCAAATCCCTTCTTACAGAGGAGAATACAATATGTCTGAATTTGAAAACATCACCCACGTGGAAACGGAATACGACGCCTCGGAGATTCAAGTCCTTGAGGGTCTGGAGGCCGTGCGCAAGCGGCCCGGTATGTATATCGGTTCCACCAGCGCCAGCGGTCTGCACCACCTGGTGTACGAGATCGTGGACAACGCCATCGACGAGGCCCTGGCCGGCTACTGCACCGACATTACCGTCACCATCAACGATGGCAACACCATCACCGTCACCGACAACGGCCGCGGCATCCCCGTGGATATCCAGAAGCAGACGGGCCGTCCCGCGCTGGAGGTGGTGTTTACCGTGCTGCACGCCGGCGGCAAGTTCGGCGGCGGCGGCTACAAGGTGTCCGGCGGCCTGCACGGCGTCGGCGCGTCCGTGGTCAACGCCCTGTCCGAATGGCTCACCGTTCAGGTCCACAAGGACGGCCACATCTACGAGATGCAGTTCTCCCGCGGCCACATCACCTCCGAGATGAAGATGATCGGCGACACCGACCACACCGGCACCACCGTCACCTTCAAGCCCGACGGCGAGATGTTCGACACGCTGGAGTATGACTATGAGACGCTGCACACCCGTATGCGGGAGCAGGCGTTCCTGAACGCGGGCCTGCGCATTACCATCACCGACGCCCGCCCCGGCAAAGAGCAGTCGGAGACTATGCGGTACGAGGGCGGCATCCGGGAGTTTGTCACCTATATCAACCGCAACAAGACGGCGCTCCATGAGGAGGTCATCTACCTCTCCGGAGCCAAGGACGACGCCACCGCCGAGATCGCCATGCAGTATAACGACGGCTACAACGAGACGCTGGTGTCCTTCGCCAACGACATCCACACGCCGGAGGGCGGTATGCACGAGACCGGCTTCAAGGCCGCGCTGACCCGTGTGCTGAACGCCTACGGCCTGAAGTACGGCATGATCAAGGAGGGCGACAAGGTCTCCGGCGAGGACGTCCGAGAGGGCATCACCGCCGTCATCTCCGTAAAGCTCACCGAGGCCCAGTTTGAGGGCCAGACCAAGGCCAAGCTGGGCAACGCCTATATCCGTACCCTGGTGGACAGCATCGTGTCCGACCAGCTGGCCGCCTATCTGGAGGAGCATCCCGTGGTGGCCCGCACCATTCTGGACAAGGCCATGACCGCCAACCGCGCCCGTGAAGCGGCCCGCAAGGCCCGCGAGTCCATCCGCCGCAAGACGGTGCTGGGCGGCGCGGCCATGCCGGACAAGCTCCGTGACTGCAACGAGAATAACCCGGAGCTCACCGAGCTGTATATCGTGGAGGGCGACTCCGCAGGCGGCTCCGCCACCCAGGGCCGTGACTCCCGCTTTCAGGCCATCCTTCCCCTGTGGGGCAAGATGCTGAACGTGGAAAAGGCCCGCGTGGACAAGGTCTACGGCAACGACAAGCTCCAGCCCGTCATCATCGCCCTGGGTGCCGGTATCGGCGAGGATTTCGACGAGAATAAGCTCCGCTATCACAAGATCATCATCATGGCCGATGCCGATGTGGACGGCGCCCATATCCGTACCCTGCTGCTGACCTTCTTCTTCCGCTATATGCGCCCCCTCATCGAGCAGGGCTACGTCTATTCCGCCGTGCCGCCGCTCTTCAAGCTGAGCCGGGGCAAGACCACCCGCCTGGCCTTCAGCGAGGAGGAGCGGGACGCCATCTCTGCCGAGCTGCGGGGCGGCAACTCCAACGTGAAGATCGACATCAGCCGCTTCAAGGGCCTGGGCGAGATGAACCCCCACGAGCTGTGGGAGACCACCATGGACCCCACCACCCGCACGCTGCGCCGCATCACCCTGGACGACGCCGTCAAGGCCGACGCTACCTTCACCGTCCTCATGGGCGAGAAGGTGGAGCCCCGCAAGGAATTCATCGAGCGCCGCGCCAAGTATGCTGTAAATCTGGATTACTAATACCTTTTTGCCTCCCCTGTGTAAGGGGAGGTGTCAACGCGGAGCGTTGACGGAGGGGTTGTTACCAGACTTTTCGCAGAAGGACAATCCCTCAGTCAGTGCTTCGCACTGACAGCTCCCTTTACACAAGGGAGCCGGGCGGACAGAGTCGTCCGCCCCTACAGACGGGTATCGAACTTTTAATGCCGCCCTCCCCTCGCAAATCCTTCACTAAGGAGACAACACTATGTCCAAAAAACCACAATACGATCCCGAAGAGATTCGTTTTCCCGACCAGCATATCGTGGAATCCCCACTGGTGCCGGAGATGGAGAACTCCTATATCGAGTACGCCATGTCCGTCATCGTGGGCCGCGCCCTGCCTGACGTGCGGGACGGTCTCAAGCCCGTCCACCGGCGTATCCTCTACGCCATGTACGAGGATAATCTGACCTCCGACCGGCCCTTCAAAAAGTCCGCCACCTGCGTGGGCGACGTGCTGGGCCGCTACCACCCCCATGGCGACGCCTCGGTCTACGACGCGCTGGTGCGTCTGGCCCAGGACTTCTCCATGCGCTATATGCTGGTGGACGGCCACGGCAACTTCGGCTCTGTGGATGGCGACCCCCCCGCCGCCTACCGTTATACCGAGGCCCGTCTCAGCAAGATATCCAACGAGATGCTGCGGGACATCGACAAGGAGACGGTGGACTGGGACCCCAACTTTGACGAGAGCCGCAAGGAGCCCCGCGTCCTGCCCTGCCGCTTCCCCAACCTGCTGGTGAACGGCTCCAGCGGCATCGCCGTGGGTATGGCCACCAACATCCCGCCCCACAACCTGCGGGAGGTCATCGGCGCCTGCATCTGCGTGTTGGACAACCCGGAGGCCACCCTCTCCGATTTGATGGAGCACGTGAAGGGCCCCGACTTCCCCACCCGCGGCATTATCATGGGCCGCAGCGGCATCCGCGCCGCCTACGCCACCGGCCGCGGCCGTCTGATGGTCCGCGCCCGCCACGAGTTCGAGGAGTTCGGCAACGGCCGGACCCGCATCGTCATTACCGAGCTTCCCTATCAGGTCAACAAGCGTATGCTCATCAAGGCCATCGCCGACCAGGTGGAGGACAAGCGCATCGAGGGTATCTCCGATATCCGCGACGAGTCCGACCGCAACGGTATGCGCGTGGTCATTGAGCTGAAGCGTGACGCCAATCCCCAGGTGGTGCTGAACCGCCTGTTTGCCCAGACCCAGCTGCAGACCACCTTCGCCATCAATATGCTGGCCCTGGTGGAAAACCAGCGCCAGCCCAAGATTCTGTCCCTGCGGCACATCATCGACGAGTATCTCAAGTTCCAGGAAGAGATCATCGTCCGCCGCACCCGCTTCGACCTGAAGAAGGCCCAGGAGCGGGCCCATCTGCTGGAAGGTCTGCTGGTGGCCCAGGACAATATCGACGAGGTCATCCGCATCATCCGCAGCAGCTACGACAACGCCAAGGAGAACCTGATGACCCGCTTCGGCCTGGACGACGTGCAGGCCCAGGCCATCCTGGATATGCAGCTCAAGCGTTTGCAGGGCCTCGACCGGGAGAAATTGCAGGCCGAGTACAAGGAGCTGGAGGAGCGCATCGCCTACTTCCTGCGCATTCTCAACGACGAGTCTCTGGTGAAGTCCATCCTGAAGGAGGAGCTGACCGCCATTGCCGACAAGTACGGCGATGACCGCAAGACCGAGATTCAGGACGTGGAGGACGAGATCGACATCGAGGACCTCATCGAGGAGGAGCAGTGCGTCTATACCCTGACCAACAACGGCTATATCAAGCGCACGCCTGTCAGCGAGTACGCCGCCCAGTCCAAGGGCGGCATGGGCAAGAAGGGCATCACCACCCGCGACGAGGACTACGTCTGCGACGTGTTCACCGCCTCCACCCATGATTTCATCATGTTCTTCACCGATACCGGCAAGGTCTACCGCAAGAAGGGCTATCAGATCCCCGAATCCGGCAAGGCCGCCAAGGGCACGGCGCTGGTGAATATTTTGCAGATCGAGACCGACGAGCGGGTGCAGGCCATGATCCACTACCGGCCCAGCGAGGAAACCGACAGCAGCAACCTCCAGCTGACCATGGTGACGGAGAACGGCACCGTCAAGCGCGTGGCCGTATCCGCCTTCCGCAACCTGCGGCAGAACGGCATCCGCGCCCTCCGTCTGGACGAGGGCGACCGCCTGGTGTCCGTGCTGGAGACCGACGGCCGGAGCAATATCCTCATCGCCACCTATGACGGCATGGCCGTCTGCTTCGACGAAAACGACGTCCGCTCCATGGGCCGCGACGCCGTGGGCGTCCGTGGCATCCGCCTGCGGGAAGGCGACCGGGTCATCGGCGCGGCCTGCGCCGTGGCGGGCTGCCAGGTGCTGTCCATCACCCAGCGTGGCTTCGGCAAGCAGACGCCGGTGGAGGAGTACCGCGTCACCAACCGCGGCGGCATCGGCATCAAGAACTATATGGTCACCGACAAGACCGGCGGCGTGGTGGGCATGAAGGTGGTGGACGGCAGCGAGGATATCCTGCTGATCACCCAGAGCGGTATCATGCTGCGCACGGCGGTGGAGAATATCCGCAGCACCGGCCGCGCCACCCAGGGTGTCATCGTCATGCGCTTCAAGGAGGAGGGCGATCAGGTGATCGCCATGGCCCTGACCGACAAGGACGAGGAGGAATAAGCAATGTTGGGGGGAGGGGCTTTGCCCCTCCCCTATGCACCGACCACCGATAGAATATTTGTAGGGCGGGGTGCCCACACCCCGCCGCTCTGTCATTCCGAACCAGAGACCGACGTCACTGGTGTGGGAATCCGTCCTTGGCCCCCTCTGTGAGGGGGCTGTCGAGCGCAAGCGAGACTGGGGGAGAGAATTTAAGGCAACACCGCATGAAAAGATGAGCCATCAACGGTTGAATATGATATAGTATACATATGGATAAACAGATGA
>CAKTMW010000004.1 GCA_934574095.1 uncultured Oscillospiraceae bacterium
ATAAAGTGACCCACATGCAGCGAGTCGGCCGTGCAGTCAAAGCCGATGTAGAAGGTGGCCTTGCCGTTGTTGACCATTTCGCGAATTTCTTCCTCATTCGTGACCTGAGCGATCAAGCCGCGGGCCACCAATTCTTCATAAATACCCATTTTCTTACATTCCTTTCCTATACGATCTGTGATGTTGAAGATTTTTACAAGAGGGGTAACAAAATAAAAACGCCCCCTGTCCTTAGACAGAGGGCGACAAATTATCGCGGTACCACCTCATGTTCGCCGTTTCCTCACGGAATACGGCCTCGTCGGGTGCTGACACACCCTATCGCTGTAACGGGCGAACCCGACACATCCCTACTAACCCCAAAATACAGGCTTTCAGAAGGCTGCTCCGGGATGTATTCACACGCGCCGCCCTCTCCTCTTTTCACCGGCCAGAGGTTCTCTTTGCAGGCACAGAAGCGTGTTACTTCTTCCCTTCATCACGGTAACTGTATCAAGTTGCCCCTATTGTAGCAGATTTTTTTCGTTTGTCAACACTTTTTTCGCAATATGAAAAATATTTATATATGTCTCCCATAAGGCGAATTTATAAGGTGAATTTATTGCGCTATCTCTGCCCGGAATTTCTCCGCCTGAGACAGCAATTCCTCCGCGCCATGCAGCATGGTCTCCGTCACGTGGCTGCCGCCGGTCAGGCGGGCCAGTTCCAGCTGACGCTGCTGGCGGTCCAGCTGCCGCACCTGGGTAAAGGTACGGCCATCGGCCTCCCCCTTCTCCACTGAGAAATGGGTATCCGCCATGGCGGCCAGCTGGGGCAGATGGGTGACGCACAGCACCTGCTTATGGCGGCTGATACGGGCCATCTTCTCGGCCACCTTCTGGGCGGCCCGGCCGCTGACGCCGGTGTCCACCTCGTCAAACACCATGGTGGCCACATGATCCTGCTCGCTGAGGACGTTCTTCATGGCCAGCATGATGCGGGCCAGCTCGCCGCCGGAGGCGATCTTATTGATGGGCTTCAGCTCCTCGCCCAGATTGGCGGACATGAGGAACCGCACCTGATCCATGCCGGTGGCGTCCAGCGGCTTTTCGGCAAAGTCCACCTGAAAGCGGATCTTGCCCATATCCAGCTGCCGCAGCTCCGTCAGGATAGCCTGGGACAAGGTCTCCCCCACCGCTTTTCGGGCGGCAGACAGCTCCCCCGCCGCCTTGCGGGCGGCTTTCTCCGCCTTGGCGCAATCCTTCTCCAGCCGAGCCAGGGCATCGCCTGCGTAGGCGATGTCGTCCAGCTCCCTGCGGCAGTTGTCCAGATAGGCCAGCATGTCCTCCACGGTGGCACCGTACTTCTTTTTCAGGCGGTACAGCTGATCCAACCGCCCCTCCACCTCGTCCAGCTCGTTAGGGGAAAAATCGAAGTTCTCCCGCTGCTCCGCCACGGAAAAGGCGATGTCATAGGCCTCGCTGTAAGCGCTCTCCAGACGCTCATACAGGGCGTTGAAGCCCTCGTCCAGATGGCGCACGGTGCCCAGCGCGTCCTGCGCCTGCCGCAGCAGATTCAGGACGCCGCTGCCATCCTCACCGCCGTTGAGGGCGTAGTCCGCGCCGGACACGGCGGAAATGAACTTCTCGGCGTTCCGCAGCAGATTGCGGCGGCCTTGCAGCTCTTCCTCCTCGCCGCTCTTCAGCTTGGCCCGATCCAGTTCGTTGATCTGGTATTGCAGGGTATCCATTCGCCGCGCTTTTTCCGCCTCGTCCATTTGCAGGGCGTTCATCTTGCGGCGTATTTCCATCAAGCTGTTATACTTGTCAGTATATGCTTCCAAAAGGTTCTCCACCTTTCCGAAGCTGTCCAGGTATGCCAGATGCTGCTCCTCATCCAATAGCTGCTGGCCGTCGTGCTGGCCGTGGATATTCACCAGACGGCTGCCCAGCGTCCGCAGCTGGGAGACGGTGACAGGCCGTCCGCCTACCCGGCAGACGTTCTTGCCGTCGGCGCCGATCTCACGCTGGAGCATCAGATTGCCGTCCTCATCCGGCGCGGCGCCCAGCCCCTCGCACAGTGCCGGGTTCACATGGGAGAACAGCGCGCTGACGAACGCCTTACTGGCGCCGGTGCGGATCAGGTCGCGGGAGGTGCGCTGGCCCAGCACGGCGCTCATGGCGTCGATGACGATGGACTTACCGGCGCCGGTCTCGCCGGTCAGGGCGTTGAATCCGGGCTGGAAAGCGATCTCCGCCTCCTGGATGATGGCAATATTCTCGATATGGAGCAGTTCCAGCATAGCAAGTCCTCCTGCCGCGTCAGCGCAGCATCTGTTTCACCTGTTCGCAGAAATCCAGGGCATGAACATTGTCGTGGAACACCAGGAAAATGGTGTCGTCCCCCGCCAGTGTTCCCACAATGTCAGTATCGTCCATATTGTCCAACGCGAATGCCGCGCCCTGGGCCATGCCCTCGATGGTCTTCAGCACCACGATGTTCTGGGCGGCCTCCACGCTGACCACGCTCTCGCGGAAGATGGTGCGCAGCTTGTCGGCAAAGTTCAGCTTCGTCTTCTGCACCGACACGGCATAGCGGTAACGGCCCTGGCCGGTGGGCTCCTTCACAAGATGCAGCTGCTTGATATCTCTGGAAATGGTGGCCTGGGTAGAGCGGATGCCCAGCTCGTTCAGGCGCTGCAATAGCTGCTCCTGGGTCTCGATGGCCTCTTCGCTGATGATCTGCAGCAGCTTTTCCTGCCGGATGTTCTTCATTTCTCGCAGCCCCCCATCTTATAGTCGAGAATCTCACAAAAACTCTTCTTACTCAGCCGTACCAGCCCCATGGCGAACTTGGACTGCCGCACACGGACCTTATCGCCGTTTTTCAGCGAAAACGCCTTGCCGCCGTCGGCGGAGAGATAGACGAACTTCCGGTTGGCGTCCGCCGCCTCGATGGTGATCACATGCTCCGGCGACAGCACATAGGACGTGGCGCGGGTGGAGTGGGGACAGATGGGCGTGATCAGCAGATTCCGGGCTGTAGGCTCCACGATGGGGCCGCCCGCCGCCATGGAATAGCCGGTGGAACCCGTGGGGGTGGAGATCACCACGCCGTCACCGGTGACCTTGGTGAGACGGCCTTCCTCTGTAAAGATATCCAGCCTCACGACCCTTGCCACAGAGCCCTTTGACACCACCGCATCGTTGAGGGCGATATTGCTGTACACGGCGTTGCCGCCCCGGAAGATGGTCACATCCAGCATCATACGGGACTCCACCACGAAATCCCAGCTTTGCAGGTCCCGCAGACGGTCCAGCTCGTTGGCCTCCAGCTCCGACATGAAGCCCAGGCTGCCCAGGTTGATGCCCAGCACCGGCACGTTGTGCAGCGCCGCCGTGCGGCTCAGGTGCAGGATGGTTCCGTCGCCGCCAAAGGCGATCATCAGGTCGGCGGCTTTGATCTCCTGCTGAAGCTGCCGCACGGGAACGCCCAGCTCGTCGCCGTAGCCGTCCCGATGGAACGGCAGGCACACCACCGTTTCAAAGCCGATCCCCTCCAGGATGGCTTTGGCGTCCTTGGCCACCTTCAATTCGCTGTCCCGGTAGGGATTGGGGCATAGGATCACTTTCTTTTTCACTGCGCTTCCCCCTCTTTCAATGTCTCATGGGATGCTGCCACCACAGCGCGCAGGTCAATGTCCGCGTCCTGTTCCTCGGATTTGCGAAGGTATCCCAAATATTCAATATTTCCCTCCGGTCCCCGGATGGGAGAATACGTAATTCCCAGTATTGTAAAGTTGTTTTCCTTTACATGATTCAAGAAGTGCTCCAGCACCTCCAGATGCACGGCGGCGTCACGGACAACGCCCTTTTTTCCCACCTTTTCCCGGCCCGCTTCAAACTGGGGCTTGATAAGGCAGGCGATCTCACCGCCCTGCCGCAGCAGCGGGTACAGCGCCGGGAAGATCAGCTTCAGGGAGATAAAGGACACGTCGATGGAGGCAAAATCCAGCGGCTCCGGCACCTGCTCCGTGGTCAGCGTCCGGGCGTTGGTCTTTTCCAGACACACCACTCGGGGGTCGGTGCGCAGCTTCCACGCCAGCTGATTGGTGCCAACGTCCACGGCGTACACTTTCCTCGCGCCGTTTTGCAGCATACAGTCGGTAAAGCCGCCGGTGGAGGAGCCGATATCGGCGCAGGTCCTGCCCTCCAGCACGATGGGCCAGGTCTGCATGGCCTTTTCCAGCTTCAGGCCGCCCCGGCTCACATACCGCAGCGTCTTGCCCCGCACCTCGATATGGGCGTCGTTGGGCACCGCCGTGCCCGGCTTGTCCACCTTCTGGTTGTTGACGTACACGATGCCCGCCATAATGGTGGCCTGCGCCTTCTGGCGGCTCTCCTGCAAGCCCTGCTCCACCAGCAGGACGTCCAGTCTTGTTTTATTGCTCATGGCACGCCTCCTTCAACGCGGCCGCCACGCTTGCCGCATCCAGCCCGCACTGAGCATACAGCTGCGGCACGGTGCCGTGACAGGGGATGGTGTCCCCCAGGTTCTTCAAAATAAGCCGCTCCGGCATCCGGCCACGCTGAGCCAGAATGGCCGTCAGCCGCTGGCCTACACAGCCGCTGCCCACGCAGTCCTCCAGCACTAGCAGGCGCTTTTCACTGCCCAGCGCCGCCAGCACCGCGTTGCCGTCCAGCGGCGCGATGGCGTTCAGCTTCATCACACGGGCCTCGATCCCCACCTGATGCAGCAGTTCCGCCGCCGCCAGCGCTTCATTGATCAGGACGCCGTAGGTCAGGATGGTACAATCCGCTCCCGAACGCACCTGCGTAAAGGTCTCGCTGCCGCAGCAGCCCTGATACGCACCCTCGCCACCGCGGGGATAGCGGACAGCAACAGGGCCGGTCAGCTCCAATACCGCCCGCCGCAGCATCTGCCGCAGCTCAGCAAAGCTGGCGGGGCACAGCACCGTCATGTGGGGCACCTGAGAGAGATACAGGGCGTCAAAGCAGCCGTGGTGGGTCTCGCCGTCGGCGCCCACAAGGCCCGCCCGGTCAACGCCCAGCACCACATGGAGCTTGTCCAGCGCCACATCCTGAAGCAGCTGGTCGTAGCCCCGCTGCAAAAAGCTGGAGTATACGGCGAACACCGGGACAAGTCCCTGCTTCGCCATGCCGCCCGCCATGGATACGGCGTGACCCTCAGCAATACCCACATCAAAAAGCCGCTGAGGGTAAGCCTTGGCAAACTCCGACAGGCCGGTGCCCTCCTGCATGGCGGCGGTGATGGCGCATACGCGCCCGTCCTCCCCTGCCAGCGCGGTCAGTTCCTGACCGAACACGTGGGAAAAATCTTCACCGGAGGGCCGCAGGGGCTTTCCGGTATCCGCATCAAAGGGCGACACACCGTGATAGTCCGCCGGATGCTCCTCCGCCGGAGGATAGCCCTTCCCCTTCACGGTGCGCACATGCAGCAGCACGGGACAGCGCTGCTCCCGCGCCCATTGCAGAGATTGCGTCAGCGCTTCCACATCGTGGCCGTCCACCGGTCCCATGTAAGCAAAGCCCATGCTCTCGAACATGGAGCTGCCGGGAAGCAGCGTCTTTTTCAGCGCCGTCTTCACGTCGTGGCTCACCTGATAGATTTTACCGCCCACCGGACCAGTGCCCAGCAGCTGTCGGTAACGCTTCTTGAATTCATAGTACCCCGGTCTCGTCCGCAGCCGGGACAAATGACGGCTGACCGCGCCCACGTTGGGGGCAATGGACATGCCGTTGTCGTTCAAAATGACGATCATGGGCTCACCGGAGGCTCCGGCATTATTCAGCCCCTCAAAGCTGAGGCCGCCGCCCAGCGCGCCGTCGCCGATCAGGGCGATCACGTCGTAGTCCTGATGCTGCATGGTGCGGGCCTTGGCCATGCCCAGCGCCACCGACACGGAATTGGAGGCATGTCCCGCCATAAAGGCATCATGGACACTCTCGTAAGGCTTGGGAAAGCCGGAGATACCGCCAAACTGCCGCAGGGTATCGAACCGATCTGCGCGGCCTGTCAGAATTTTATGCACATAGCACTGGTGTCCCACGTCGAACACCAGCCGGTCGCGGGCGGTGTCAAACACCCGGTGGATGGCCACCGTCAGCTCCACCACGCCCAGATTAGACGCCAAATGACCGCCTGTCCTTGCCACGCTGCGCACCAAAAAGGCGCGCAGCTCGTCGCAAAGCTGGCGGGTCTGGTCGATATTCAGCCGCTTCACATCAGAGGGGCTGTGGATGGATTCCAGCATCAGGTGTCATTCCTCGTTTCAGCGATATAGATGCAGCGCATGCATGATCCGCGCCACCCGGTACACCACGGCGGTACACTCGTTGATGGCCACCTTCTTGAACAGGGCCTTGCCGCCGATGGTCAATCCGGAGATCAGCGCCGTCACCCCGATGGAGATCATCACATTGGTGGTGCTGAAATCCCGCTGCAGGGCCGCTACGATCACCGCCGCGGTGGAACCGCTGACGATGCCGCAGATGTCGCCCACCACGTCGTTGCACACCGAACTCACCTGGCTGGCGCTGGACAACAGGCGGATGGCCTCCTTGCCGCCCTTTTCCTTGTGGGCGGCCATAGAGTGAAAGGGCTTTGGGTCCGCCGCCGTCACCGCCACGCCAATCATGTCAAACACGATGCCCAGGGCGATAAAGGCCAGCAGTACCAGCACGGCCACCACATAGCCCGCCCCGCTCAAAGCGGTAGAGGAGAAAAAGCTCAGCAGTGCGCTGAGCGCCACCGCCAGGAAAAATACCCGCAGCGGCCAATGGTCGTTCTTCTTTTTCGGTTTGCCTTTGTCACTGCTCAAAATGAAAAAACCTCATTTCAAAAGCGCACACGGCCATTTCGTCAGCCGTCGTCATTGCGCGCCAGTGCACGCCGCGAAGCAAGTACCCTTGGGGTGCACACTGGCGCGGCAATCCATACTCCGGATAGTGCAGCGAAAACCAAAATGGATGCTACAGCGGCATAGCCGCTGAGATCGACACTAAAAATATGCCAGTGGCATATTTTTAGTGTCGACGGATTTCCACGGTCGCTTCGCTCCCTCGGAATGGCAACTGCGTCTGGCGCTGCGCGATATAGTCAAAAACTGAACAGGGCAGCATTGGGAGTAAATCTTGCGGCTTAGGTACGGGTTGGTTTTCCCCACAGCACGCCTCTCGTCGCCGATCAGGTGGTTTCCCCTTAGGTGCTGTATCACGGCGTTGCCGCGTCGTGATACCCGACTGCCACTTAGTCCGCACTGCAATCCTCCCAAGGCCCCACAGAAATGGACAGCCTAGGTGATTTCCACTGCAGTCACGCCGCCTCTTATCCTCTTTTGCAGGCAGGGTTTCAAGAGAATCGCACGCAGGCCCTGGCCGGGGCCTTTGGTGCTTCAGCTCCCCTATCCACCGTGCCCACGCAAGGCAGGCTACTCTGCACACAGCGTTCACGGCACAAAGGCCGGGTAGCACCGCGATGCAGGTTTCTTGCCATCGGGGTCGATGACGTCAACTGCCTCGTACACAGGTCGCTTACCACAGGGGGAGTACGCCTGTGCACAACAGCAGGTCTCCACGGAAGCAGGGTCGGGTCCCTCATGCCATTGAGGGGCGCCCTACATCCGCAGGCGGGCATTTCGCACGCCTCCCTCCAGCACCCACCCCAAACTGGGCGTAAGAAGCAAGCACCAGAGGTTTCACAGTTGTGCCCTTTAAAGGATTTTTAGGCCCTTCTTAGGAGACGGCAGATCTGACTAGGATACTGCGCCACTGTTCAGTAATTTCATATCATACCATACTCTCTTCCTTTTCGCAACTGGTTTTATGCAGAATACTCTGTATATTTATTTCTAACATACGCTTTACCCGATCGATAGGACCGCAGAAGCAAAAATAAAGGCTGAACATCAAACGCCGGGAAAGCGCAAGATGTTCAGCCTGTTTTTTTTGGACTACTTCGGCCCGTTTCACCACTGGGAGACAAATTCCAAGGTTTTCACCAGGGAATCCATCCGTTTCAACGCGATACGTACGTTTTTCCGCGGATTTTTATCCGTCCCTCTCTGTAAAATACACTTCGCAGCCAGTAAAATATTTTACTTGCCCTATGGCGCTTCCTATGATATACTAGTGGCATACATACAAAGTGCAGCAATGCTGCGATGGTTTTCGATCTCCTCGTGTAGATTTTAGGCAGAGAAAAGGACAGTCGTTTTCACGTCTGTCCTTTTCTCATTTTCTTTTACTTGTTCCGGCCCACCATCCGCTCAGCCAGTTCCCACAGGAACATATGATCCGACCAGTTGGCCACGGCGGCCTTGGCGCTCTCCGTACAGCGCTCCACCTCTTGGGCGCAGCCGTCCAGTCCCAGCACATCCACGAACGTGACCTTGCCCTCCTCCTTGTCGGAACCGATAGGTTTGCCGAACACGGCGGCATCGCCTACCACATCCAGCATATCATCCCGTATCTGGAACGCCTTACCGATGCCGTCGGCATAGGCCAATGCCTGAGAGCGCATCCCCTGATTCATCTTGGCCGCCACGCAGCCCAGCTCCGCCGCGCCGGAGATCATCACGCCGGTTTTCAGGCGGTTCAGCTGGGTCAGACCCTCGGCGGTGTCCACGTTGTACACCGTATCCAGCACCTGGCCGCCCACCATGCCGTCCGCGCCGCAGGCCTTCACCAGCACCCGCAGCGCCTCCAGCTTCGTATCGGCAGGCAGCATAGGCGCGTCCAGGATCAGGCGGAATGCCTCCGGCTGCAAGGCGTCGCCTGCCAGGATGGCCAGCGTCTCGCCGTAGGCCTTATGGCAGGTGGGCTTGCCCCGGCGCAGGTCATCGTCATCCATGCAGGGCAGGTCATCATGGATCAGACTGTAATTATGCACCAGCTCCAGCGCGCAGCCAAAGGGCAGCGCCAGACGCCAGTCGATGCCACCCAGCCGGGCGAATTCCAGCGTCAGCACTGGACGGACGCGCTTTCCGCCGCCCAGGATGGCATACCGCATCGCCTCGTACAGCTTGCCATACGCCACTTTTCCGGTAAACAGGCCGTCCAGATACGCCTCGATGGCCTGTTGATATTCTTGGTATCTTGCTTCGTATTCCATATTATTCCTCGCTTAAAAAATCACTTTCGACGGGAGCGCCGTCGGGCCCCTTCATCAGCTTGACCACCTGCTGCTCCGCCTTGTCCAGTTCCGTCCGGCACTGGGCGATGAGCTTCGTGCCCTCCTCAAACAACTTCAGAGAATCACTGAGCGGGGCGTCGCCCTTTTCCAGTTTGCCCACGATCTCCTCCAAACGCGCCATATTTTCTTCAAAAGTTTTTTTCGCCGCCATTTGTCACTCCTCCTTACCATCTATGGTACGGTCAACGGTGCAGTCCAGAGCGCCCTGCCCCAGCCGCACGTGTATCCTGTCGCCTTCCTTCGCCTGCCGGCTCGTCCGCAGCACCGTGCCGTCGGTAGTCTGTGCCATGGCATAGCCCCGGCCCAGCACCTTCAGCGGACTGAGGGCATCCAGCGACGCCGCCAGCGCGGCAAACCGCTGCTGCCGCTGGCTCAGCTGCCGGTGGGCCGTCAGACCCATACGCTGCTGTACGCTGTCCAGCTGCATCCGCCGGTCGTCCACAAAGGCCATGGGGTCGGTCAGCACCCGCTTAGACGCCAGCGTTTTCCACTGGGTGTCCGCCTTTTCCAGCGTGTTCAGCGCACCCTGCGCCATAGCGCGGCCCGCACTGTCCAGCTGCTTCATAAGCTCCGCCTGATCCGGCACGGCGATCTCCGCCGCGTTGGAGGGCGTGGACGCCCGGCGATCCGCCACAAAGTCGGAGATGGTCACATCCGGCTCATGCCCCACGGCGGAAATGACCGGAATGTCAGAGGCGTAAATAGCACGCGCCACCCGTTCGTCGTTGAAGGCCCATAAATCCTCGATAGAGCCGCCGCCCCGACCCACGATCAGCACATCCGCCAGCTGCCAGCGGTTGGCGTATCGGATGGCGCCCACGATCTCCGGCGGCGCCTCCACGCCCTGGACCCGTACCGGCAGCAGCAGCACCTTGGCGATGGGGTAGCGCCGCCGCAGGATGCGGATCATATCGTGCACCGCCGCGCCTGCCGACGAGGTGACGATGGCGATACGCCGGGGGTACAGCGGCAGCGGCTTCTTGTGGGCGGGATCGAACAGTCCTTCCCGGTTCAGCTTGTCCTTCAACTGCTCAAAGGCCACATACAGATCGCCGATACCGTCGGCCGACAGCGACGTGCAGTACAGCTGATACGCGCCGTCACGGGGATAGACGCTGATACGTCCTCCGGCAATGACCTGCATACCGCTCTCCGGCCGAAACCGCAGCCGTCCGGCGCTGCCCCGGAACATGACGCAGCGAATCGCGCTCTCGCCATCCTTCAGGGTGAAGTAGTGGTGGCCAGAGGGATAAATTTTATAGTTGGACAGCTCGCCCCGGATCAGTAGCTCACTGAGCAGCGGTACACTGTCCACGATCTGCTTGATGTATTGGTTGACCTCGGTCACGCTGAAAATGCGCTGCTCCATGTGTGCTCCTCTACTGAAAAAGGCAGGGCGTCCGCCCTGCCCTTCTGTCTTTATTCCTTCACTTCCTGCCGCAGGAAGCTGCCCAGAATGCCGTTGACGAACTTTGCCGTCTCCGGCTCGTCGTACTTGCGGGTCAACTCCACCGCCTCGTTGATGGCGACGCCGTGGGGGATATCCGGCATGTACATGATCTCATACATAGCCAGACGCATGATCGCCGAGGCCACCAGGGAGATACGCTCAAAGCGCCATCCCTGGGCGTACTTCTCGATGTAGGCATCCAGCTCGGCGGCATGCTCCGCCACACCGGAGACCAGACGGCGGATATACGCCTCCTGCTTGGCGTTGGGACGTTGGGCATACAGCTCGCACTCCGGCGCCAGCTCGGCGAATTTCTCCTCCGACAGGTATTGATCCAGGAACTCCCCGATGGGAAGGTCCGTAAAGCTCAGTTCAAACGCCAGGTGCATGGCGATCTCGCGGGCAGTATTGCGTGTCATACTCTTCTCTCTCTTTTTCCTGGTTTAGTTGAAGCTGATGCCGCCCACGTGGACGTTCACGGCGGATACGGGATAGCCGGTGGTGCTCTCCAGCGCCTGATATACGGCGTTCTGTGCCTTCTTGGCCACCTCGCCGATGGTACAGCCGTAGCGCACGGTGATGAACACGTATACCATGATGGCCTCGCCGTCCATCTCCACGCGGATGCCCTTGGCGGTCATCTTCTTGCCGCCCATGAAGTCCGACACATTGGCGCCCATCAGACCCGTCACATCCGGCACCTCCAGCACAGCGGCGGAGGCGATGGACGCCACCACCTCCTCGGAGATCTGGATGGTGCCCAGCTCCTCCTGATGGGTCATATACTCTTTATTTTCAGGCATAGTATTTCTATCTCCTTGCAATAAAACTCATTCGTAAAATTCAGTATACCATCTCCCGCCGGAAATTACAACCATAATTTGCGGCGGGAACGGTAAAATTGCTTCGCAGAATTCGCCGCCCGAAGGCGGCGAACTTTTTCAGCATGTCGCCGTAGGCGGCATACCTTAATTTTTCACTCTTTCACTTTTCTCTCTTATCTGCACCCACAAGGTGCTTTAGTCCGCCTCCATGATCTTGATCTGTCCGGCGGTGTACTGGGTCTCATGGATGACGATATCCTTGATCTTGGCCACGTCAGTGGCGTCAAGGCCCTCCTCGCCGCTGGCTACCACCACGCTGCAGGAATCCGCGCCCATGAACACCACGCAGTCGGCATAGCCCTTCGCCGTCACCAGATTTTCAATCTGGGACTCTGCCACGGTGTAGCCCGCCAGCACCTGCAAGGTCTGACTGGCCTCGTTGCATACGTCCTCAGCGGCGTTTTCGTCCATCTCCGCCTCCTGCAGCATGCTGATGGCGCTGTCCCTGGCCTGCTGACGACTCAGCCGCGCCGTGGCGAAGTAGTCGTTCTCACCGGCGGCCGCCGCATCGTCTGCCACCGTCACGCCCTGGCCGTTTTCGTTGACCAGTGTGGCCTGCCCCAGAATTTTGTCCGTCTCCGCCACATTTCCGGCGTATTTCCAGTTCAGGTATACCGACGCGCCCACCAGCACCAGCACCGCCAACACCACCGCCGGCCGCTTCCAGTTCTTCTTCCACTGCATCTTCATGATCTTGCCCTCCTGCTTACCGCTCTATTTTTATTTCCATTGCACTACCGTGATCTTATCGCTGCCCAGTCCCGTCAGCACCGATACCGCCTGCACCACTGCCAGATGAACGCCGCTGTCTCCCGCGCCCTGGCACACGATCACCGCACCCTGATAGACAGGGTAGGTCTGCTCCGTCACCACCACGTCCTCATAGCCGCTGCCCCGGTTCAGCGTTACCACATCCCGCTCCTGCCGGGCCTCCGTGTCCCGCAGGCTGTCGCTGCGGTTTTCCGCCAGCTGTAAAGAGGAACCGCTTTTTAGTGTCAGCATTACCTGCACCTGGCCCACGCCCCGAATACGGCCCAACACCTGCTCCATCCGCCGCTCTGTCTCCGCCAGGGAATACCCCTCTGACACATTTACCGGCTCCGACGTATCCTGCTGCTCCTTCCCGCCGGAGGGCAGCAGCATCAGCACCACCCCCACCAGCGCCACCAGCACCACGTATTTGTACTTTTTTACATAGGATATGAGCTTCTCCTTCGCCATATGACTCACTCCGTTTCCCGCCAGCTCTGGTGGTCCTCATCTATGCCCAAATTCTCCGCGATGAGCCGCGCCAGTGCCGCGTCCCTTGGAATATCCATCGTCACCGCCGCAGGAAACGGTACGCCGTCCCAAAGCTGACATGTCACCTCCGGATGACAAGCCACCCCCAGCTCCGCCGCCTTTTCCGCAATATATGCGGCGGTCTCCTGTTGTATGATGGCAGTCATCTCTTCCTGATTGGCAGCGGTGTAATCGTCGGTCTGCTGCTGCACGGTGCGCTCCCACTCCCGGTAGTCCACATGCAGGCCCTCCAGGTCCAGCGCCAGCAGCGGACGGATCACCACCAACAGCATGATAAGCCCCCCGGTGCATTTTGCCACCGTCAGAAACGTCCCCTTGGGTACCAGGGCGTACAGGATGGACAGCGTCATGGCTGTGGCCACGATGCCGAACAGCCACGTCCGTAAAAAGCTCATAGAATCACCACCGACACAGAAGATGTAATTGATATCAACAGCAGCAGCGCACAGCTGCCCACCATGCCCAGCATCAATCCGAAAGCGCCGCCCAGAGCGTCGATCAGCTCCACTAGGGCACCGTTTCCGGCCGTACCCGCCAGAAACGCCGTGATCCTATATAGCAGGTACTGCACCGCCATCCGCAGGAAGGGCGTCAGACAGGTAGCCAGCACCGCCAGCATCCCCGCCACGCCCAGGGAATTTTTCAACAGTCCCGCACCGCTCAGCACGCTGCCGCTGGCCTGGGAGATGATGCCGCCCACCACGGGAACTGCCGTGGAGATCACCGTCCGGGTCATCTGCAAAGCCACCGCGTCCGCCGAAGTCGCCGCCGCGCCGCTCAGCGTCAGGTAGCCGGTAAACAGCACCAGCGAACCGGTCAGCGCCCAGGTGACCACCTTTTTGATGCCGGCGGCGATGCGCTTCAGGGGTTCCCCCGGCAGCATAGCCCCGGCGGCGGCTGCCGCCACGTAGAAATACACCAGCGGCAGCAGCACGTTCCGGATCAGCGTCAGCAGCAGATTGGAGAAAAACACCGTGGCCACCTGCCGGGCCGACGCCGACACGATGCCGCCGCTGGCCGCTACCGCCGCAGCCAGCGTGGGCAGCAGCGCCTTGCCCAATACGTCCAGCTGCTCCATGGTGTCCGTCCCGGCCCCCATCATGGTCTGTACGTCCCCCGCCGCCGTCATGGTGATGACCAGCACAAAGGCCAGCGGCGTAAAATTGGCCATCAGCGGATGGCCCGCCGCCTGAAAGCTGCCCTCCGCCACGCCGTACAGCAGCACCGCGCCCAGCAGCACCACCATCACCCGCACACTGTCCCGGACCTCCGCCGTCAGCAGCGTCCACGCCTTGTCCCACAGCTTGGCAGCCCCGGCAGACAGTGTGCCGCTGTCGGCGGTACCCTCGTCCAACTGCTCCAACAGGTCACGGGCGTCGGACGGCAGGGCGTCCTCCACATTTTCCGGCAGCGAGGCCCATGCGAAAACGGTACATAAACCCAGGATATACACCCCAATAAAGGCGGTTATCAGTCCCTTTTTCACAGCAATCCCTCCAGCATCTGCCATGCCGCCCGGAACAGAGGCAGCGCCACCAGAATGGCGGTAAAAGCCCCCGCCATCTCCACCAGCCCCGCCATGGCGCCCTCCCCCGCGTCCCGGCACAGTGCGCCGCCGGTACGGCTGACAAGGGCGATGCCCACGGTTTTCAGCAGCGGCACAAACAGCTCCGCCGACAGGCCGCCCCACTCCAGCAGCTCACGCAGGAAGCCGGTGACCTCCTCTAAACCCCGGCCCAGGGCCGAGAGCACCGCAATACACACCGCCAGCGCCAGCAGCAGCGCCGTGTCGGGGCTTGTCTTTTTCAGAAGCGCCGCCAGCAGCGCCCCCACCAGGCAAACTGCCGTGATCTTCGCTACCGTGTCCATTACAGGGAAAAAAGGCGCTTCACCAGGTCGAACAGGTCGCTGATCTGCTGCAGGAGCATCATCAGCACTACGATCAAACCCGCCAGTGTGGTCAACAGGGCCTGCTCGTCCCGCCCGGAGCGCACCAATATCAGGTTCAGCACTGCCACCAGTATCCCGATAGCCGCGATCTTAAAAATCAGATCCACATCCATACTGTCATCCTCAAATCAGTAAAATGATCAACAATCCCACGGAAGACAAAGCCCCCGCCAGCCATAGCTTCGCCGTCTGCCGCTGCTGTTGCTGCCGCTGGCGGCAGCGCTCCTTCAACTGTTCGGAAGCATAGAGGATTCCCTTTGTCAGTTTCTCCTCGTCTCCGGATAATTCCAGCGCCGTCATCAGGTCTCCTCCAACAGAGAGTTCAGAAAATGCTTGTTGCCATGCTTGCTGTAAAGGTATTTCGCATTTCATACATTCCGCTATCCGGCGAAAGTAAGGCCCCGTCAAAGGATAGCGCTCCATGGCGGCGATAACCTCCGGCAGCGGCCGACGCTGCCAACGGATGGCCGCCGCCATGGCATCCAATGCCGCCGCCAGCTCCCGCAGCAGCGCCGTCTGCCGCCGCTGGCGGCGCAGCGCTGTGATAACCATCCATACCGCCGCTGCCAGCAGCAGCGCCGCGCCCAACAGCTTCCCCGTCACAGTTCCGTCACCTCATAGCGGCGCTGGCCCTCCCGGCGGGTGATAGTCACCGCCCGTTCAAATACCTTCAGCTTTAATAGCTGTGCAAAGAGCGGCTTGCGCTTCAGCTCCGCCACATCGGCGGCGTGAATGGTCGCCAGCAGCGTCACGCCGCAATTGGCGGCGGCGGATATGGCGGACAGGTCTTCCCGCGCCGTGATCTCGTCCACGGCGATGATCTGCGGGTTGGCGGAGCGCAGCAGGATGGGGATGCCCAGCGCCTTGAGGCAGCCGTCCAGCACATCCGTATGGCATCCCACCGCCAGCTGTGGTACGCCCCGGTGGACGCCCGCGATCTCGCCCCGCTCATCCACCACCCCCACACGCCGGGCTGCGTGTTCCGGCGATCCGTCCGACAGGCTGCGGATCATATCCCGCAGCAGCGTGGTCTTGCCCAGCCCCGGCGGTGAGAGCAGCACCGTAGCACAAAAACGCTCGCCATCCCACAATCGGGACAGCACCTCGTCGGAAAGACCCTCCTGCTCCCGTCCAATACGGATACAGGCGGAGGACAAGTCCCGGAGATTGCGGCTCTCCCCCTCCCGCACTACTGCCGTACCGCACAGGCCGATGCGAAAACCACCGGGCGCCGTCAGATAGCCCTGGGCCAGCGTATCAGTCACAGCATAGCGGGAATAGCCCGTGACCATGTCGCACAACTGCTCCAGGTCCGCCTGGGCCACCCGTGGAAGAGGCTGCTCCTGCGTGAGCCACACCTCCCCTTCCGGCATCAGCACCGTCATAGGCTGCCCTGCCCGCAGCCGCAGCTCCTCCGCCCGTGCCTTCTGGTGGTCCGGCAGCTGCCGGGCCAGCCGCTGCCATTTGGGCGGCAGCAGCGCCGCCGCCTGTTCATACCGTGAGATCGCATAACGCTCGTCCATGTGACCACTTCCCCCGCTTTTTGATACGTGATACTCCACTGTATGAGAGGCTGTCCGGTGTTATGCCAACGACTTCACGGCATATTGGGAAATTCCCCCTTGACTTTTCCCTTGTATGCGTGTATCGTATAGCTAACAAACGTTAGTTAGCGGAGGTCTGTATGAAGCAGGAGGACACCAAGCAGAAAATCATGGCGAAGGCGCTGGAGCTGTTTTCCGCCAACGGGTACGACGCTGTCAGTGTGGGCGAGATCGCTAGGGCCGTGGGTATCAAGGCCCCTTCGCTTTACAACCATTTTTCCAGTAAGCAGGCGATCTTTGACGCCATCGTGGCGGAAACGGCGGCGCAATACGATCGGGACACAGACCGCATCGACATCCATGTGCAGAACGCCAAGCAGGATATCCCCGTATTCACCGCCATCACCGAGGACGCGTTGGCCGCGAAAGTCCGCCAGCTTTTTTCCTACTCCCTGCATGACGAGACCATCAGCCGCTTCCGCCGGATGATGACCATCGAGCAGTTCCGCTCGCCCCAACTGGCAGAGCTGTATTCCAGGCGGTACGTGGACCGCGTCGTGGCCTATCACGCCGCCATCTTCCGCAGTCTCATCGCCGCAGGTCAGATACGGGACGAGGGGGCGGATGCCATGGCCATGATGTATGTGGCGCCGGTAATTACCCTATTGGGTGTGTGTGACCGCCAGCCGGAGCGGGAAGAGGAATGTCTGGATAAGCTGGACGCACATGTGCGGCTCTTCTTTCGCGCCGTTCAGGCCGTCCCTGAGAAGTGAACGCTGTGATATCTTAATGTAAAACGAGGTACATCATCATGAAACTCTATTTCGGAAGCGCCGTCACAACGGCGACCACCTTAATGATCCTTGCCCTACTGGGCTTCATCGGCTATTCCATTGCCAATCACGGCAGCATCCAGTTTTGGGGCCGCCGCAGCTTGATCGTGCTGGTCTTCGGCCTGGTGGTCTGCTGCTTCGCGGCGGCGCGGGACGGTCTGGACAAGACCATTCAGCATGCCATCGACGGCAGCTGCGCACCGGGTCTCTTTCCGCTTCTCAGCATTCCCACCATCATCGGCTGTGTCGGCGCAGCGCTGATTATCGTGGCTGCCATCGCCACGCCTATCGCCAAATCCCAGCAGGCCCGTCAGGTCTGGTTCTATGTGATGTCCGGCGGCGCGGTAATGAAGATCGTCACCATGGAGATCGCGCGGATCCTCCTGTAAAAGACGTCGGCCCATATGAAAAAAGCTTTGCTTCAAAAGCTGGGACTGCTGGGTGTTGTCAGCTTTCTCTCCTACACGGCGGCGGTGGTATTCTCCCCGCTGGCTTATCCCGGTTATAACTGGATGGCGCAGGCGGTCAGCGACCTAAGTGCGGCCAACGCGCCGTCTCTGGCGCTGTGGAACCGGCTGAGCGCGCCATACAACACCTGCGAGGTCCTCTGCGCAACTGTCGTCTGCGTCGGCATACAGGGGCGGAAAACCAGGCTGCTGCGCACCGGTATTTACCTGTTTGCCGCCATGGAGTGGGTCTCCGCCATCGGCTACCGGATGTTCCCTCTCAGTGACAGCGGCTACGCAGGGACGTTTCAGGACATTATGCACATGGCCGTCACCGCCGTGGTGGTGCTGCTGTCCATCGTATCGCTGAGCATTATTCTTGTCGCCGGAATAAAAAATAAAAGCTGCCGCTCCTACGGTGTGTGCGCCGGTGCGGCGCTGGGCATGATGCTGGTGGGCGCGTTGGGTATGAAGCTTGTACCGGCCGCGTACTTCGGCGTCGTGGAGCGCTTCAGCGTATTTGCCGCCACAGGCTTCAACGCCGCGCTGGGCATCCATCTATTCTGCGGCGACGGCACAAGGCAGCAGCGGCTTTCCCAAAAAAGTTCTGTTTCCCGCAACGATTCGGCCGCCTGAACGGTAATAAAAATTGGGACACGCAGTCCCATATACTCTAATAGTAGGAAGGAGGCGATCGCTATGATCCCTGTCTGGAAAATCTATCCCCGCTCGCAGGGGCACAGCACGGTTTACCTGAAAAATGTTGTCACTGACCCCACGATCAAAGTGGGCGACTATACCATCTATGACGATTTCGCCAATGACCCGCGGGACTTTCAGCGCAATAATGTGCTGTACCACTATCCCGAATGCAATCACGACAAGCTGACCATCGGCAAGTTCTGCTCCATCGCCTGCGGCGCAAAATTCATTTTTAATGCTGCCAACCATGCGCTGGGCAGTCTTTCCACCTACCCCTTCCCCATCCTCTTTGAGGAGTGGGGATTGGCGACCGATGTAGATTCCATCGCCGGGGCGTGGGACAATCACGGCGATATCGTGGTGGGCAACGACGTGTGGATCGGTTACGGGGCCATCATTCTGGCGGGCGTGACCATCGGCGACGGCGCCATCATCGGAAGCCGCGCCGTGGTGACCCACGATGTGCCTCCCTATACCATTGTGGGCGGGATTCCCGCCAAGCCCATTCGCAAGCGGTTTGATGACGCGACAGCGGAAAGGCTGGAAACCATCCGTTGGTGGGACTGGGACGAGGAAAAAATCAAGCGCAGTATTCCCGCCATCCAGTCGGGGGATATCGCGGCTTTGGAGCGCACTGTATGAAGCCAACCGTTATCGACCCTGAAGCCACCGCCCGCGCGGCAGCGTTTGCCCTTTGGATGGACGCGCCCAACCCCATGGTGACCTTCTTTAAGACCCTGGACGTAACACCGGTCCTCAGACTCAGCCGCAAACGCGGCTATAAGTTCAACATGCTGCTGTGCTGGTGCATCGGCAAGGCCGCCAGCGACATCAAGGAGTTTTATCTGCTGCCTGTGGGACATGAGCTGCTGCAATATGACAGTATTGCGGTAAACACCATCGTAAAGAACAAGACCGGTGAAGTCAGTTCCTGTGATGTGCCGTTCTCAGACGATCTTGCGCGATTCAATACCGATTATCTGCGCCTGACACGCGAGACAGCGGAGAACTGCGAGAATCACGACCTGACGGACCGTATGGTGATCGGTACCTCCGCCATTGTAGAGACCGAGATCGACGGAGCCGTCGGCATGTACAGCGGCATTTTCAACAATCCCTTCCTCTTCTGGGGAAGCTATCGAAAGGGGGTTTTTCGGACCACACTGCCTCTCTCCTTCCAGTTTCACCATACGCAGATGGACGGCGCACACGCCGGACAGTTTTTGCAGCGTTTGCAGCAGATCATCTGTGGATTGAAATCTGGAGCATGACCACCTGCGGCACATTTGGCGCGCCGCAAAAATCCACCCCGGCCTTTACCGCCGGACAAAACCAAATTTTTAAGGAGAACTTTTTGAAACTTAACACTTTGCTACTGGAGCGTGTGGCCTGACCGGGAGGTCTGGCAAATTCAACCACACGCCATTCCTCCCGGAAGATCGGACACATATCTTCAGGAGGAATTATCATGAACCGCGAAAACAAACGGAAAACCTTTGAAAAAGGCTACTATAAAACCCACGCCTGCCACGACAGCTTTACCTGCAAGGTCTGCGGCCGTCTGGTAACACCGGAATACGCCGGAAGCGACCACCGCAACCACTGCCCCAACTGCCTGACCAGTCTTCACGTGGACATTGAGCCCGGCGACCGGGAAAGCGACTGCGGCGGCATCATGGAGCCCATCGCCGTCTGGGTCCGCAAGGGCGGAGAGTGGGCCATCATCCACCGCTGCAAGCGCTGCGGCGCTCTCAGCTCCAACCGGGTGGCGGCGGACGACAACCCCATGAAGCTGATGAGCATCGCTATGAAGCCCCTGTGTGAGCCGCCGTTCCCTCTGGAGCGCATCGAGGAGATGACCGCTCTGATGGCGGGCGATGGCCGCATGCGGTAAAGACGCTGTCATTCAAAGGGAACCGCACCGTTTTCATCTCACATGCAGACGCCCTGTATCCGGCGGATACAGGGCGTCTTTTTTGTTGCCATCTCCCTTTTTCTTCCATATTTGTTGATTTTTGTCGAACATTACAAAAATGTACATTTAATTTCGTATAGAATGACGCATTCTCTTTTCTTGCGGCACACGGAGGTCAAATGGTAAAATTAAAACAGCGCAAAAATTATACTAATCGAGGAATCAGGAGAAAACAGGGAGGAAATCACATGAAAAAGCACATCTTTTGTCTATTGCTGACCATCCTGCTCATACCGTCACTTCTGCCGGTTCATGCGCTGGCCGCCGTGTCTCCCACCCCGAAGGAGTCTGTATTATCCGCAGAATCCGGCAGCACAGCCGTCCTCCACTATGACCCCTATACCGGGCAATATATCTCCCGCGGTATTGAGGAACTGGACAGCATCCCGCAGGCCGTCATTCAGCCTGACGGCAGCGGTCTGCCCGGCATTGACTACTACGGTTATGATTATCTGAAAAGCCTGGAGGAATCAGCCAGCGAATTCCGCGGTGTTCTGACCGGCGTCTATGACCTGATGCTCTCTGCCGCCAGACAGTATGACGGCACAGGTACGCCCGACGCGGCATACGGCGGACTGATCGGACCTCGGTATGTCCTCGCGGAGCACAGTCTCCCCCAGCTGTCGGTGGAACTGATGGAGCGTATTTATCACATCATGGCCAACGACCATCCTGAGCTTTTTTGGCTGCGGCACTACTGTGAGCTGTGGGTATCCGATGACGGAACCGTCGAAGGGACGAGTGCTTTGAGCGTTTCGGCCTTTGCTCTGAGCTTTTCCGCCTATGACGAGGGCTTCTCCGAAGCTGCCGCTGACTTCCAAAACGCGGCAAACTCTATTTTGAATACCACCCAGTGCGGCAGTCTCTATGCACGGGAGTTTTATCTGCACAACGCACTGGTGGCGCATATCGCCTATACGCCGGAGGCGATGGACCGGAGCGCCTACACAGCCCTGGTCGCAGGCCAAAGCCGCGTCGGGTATGCCGCCGCATTTCAGCATTTGCTTCAGCAGGCGGGAATCAGCAGCTATCGGGTAACAGGCTGGCATGACGGCGCGTACCACGCCTGGAACATTGTGAAGCTGGAGGACGGCTGGCACTATGTGGACCCGGCCTGCGACAACCTCATTGTGGAGGATGGTCCGCCGGCGGTCAGCCACACATATTTCAACGTCGGCAGTGATGTTATCGACGGCGTTCACACCATTGACGTGGCGCGGAACGCTGCGATCGATACGCTGTCCTCCTACGACGAGACGGCCGTCCACCTGCACTACCACATCTGCTATAAGGATAGCCCAACGGCGCACCTGCTGTCCTGCCGCTGCGGCGATACGCAAACGGAGGACCATGTCTTTGGCGCACCGGAAGTCGTGCAAAAGGCGACCTGCACCACCGACGGAAGTAATTCCCAGACCTGTGAAAAGTGCTGGTACGTAAAGACGGTAGCGGTTCCCGCCGCCGGCCACAGCAACGGAAAAGAAACCGCCGGCGCAGACGACCGCATCACTGCCGCCTGCACCGTATGCGGCACAGTGTCCTCCCGCTCGGCGTTTTCCTATATCACCACCCGCCCCAAAAAGGAGATCGCCATCACCGGCTACGAAGGCATTCATGACGACATCGTGATCCCCGGTACGCTGGACGGCCGCGCGGTGGTACGCATCAATAAAGGCGCTTTTCAGGGTCGCAGCGGGATGACCAGCGTCACCATACCCGACAGCGTGACGTTGATCGAGGAAGGCGCATTCTCCGGCTGCGACGCGCTCACCGCCGTCCACTACGGCGGCAATCGGGACCAATGGCAGGCAGTTGAGATCGGCGCTTCCAACGAAACGCTGACCGCCGCCGCGATCCAGTATACTCCCACCGGGCTCCTGCTGGACGTCGCCACCGCAGACGCCAAAGTACAGCTGACGGCAGGCGGCACGGTATACGCCCTCAGCAAAAGCGGACAGCGGTATACGCCTTCGGAAGCGCTTACACCCGGCGTTTATACCCTGCTGGTGGAAAAGGACGGCTATGTGCCCTATCAGCGGGAATATAAGTATGACGGCAGCGGCGGCTGGCTCGCGGTCCGGCTTCTCCTTCCCGGTAATATCAACGGCAAGGGCCTGAAAGCGGACGCCGAGGATATGCAGCGGCTATATGAGCATCTGACCGGGATAACCACAATTACCGAGCCATATCTGCGGAAGGTGGCCGACGTCAATGGCGACGGCGCTATCGACGTCTATGACCTCCAGCGGCTGTATGAACACGTCAGTAAAATAAAGGAATTCTGACAAAACAGAGGGGCGACGCGACGCGCCGCCCCTCTGTTCTTAGGAAAAAGCGTACTTTTTTGCCGCACAGGCACATATTCCCTCGGCTCATGCTTGCGGTGCATGAATTATCGTGCTACAATACATTTTGAAGAAATGTGTCGTTTATGCAGGAGGAAGAGTTCATGAAAAAACTAGCTTGTCTATCGCTGGCACTGCTGATGGCATTGACTCTGCTGCCAGTGAAGGTATGGGCCGTCACCGAAATGGCTTCCGGCAACTGTGGCGCTAACGGTTCCAACGCCAAATGGTCTCTGGACGAGCAAGGCACTCTGACCATCAGCGGAAAAGGCAAAATAGCGGATTATGGCTGGGGTGTTCCCGCCCCTTGGACCGGTCACCGTAATACCATCAAAAAGATAGTAATCGCTTCAGGAATCACCGCCGTTGGAGAAGGTTCATTCTCTGGCTGCAATGCTCTGACCGTCATCACCCTGCCTAACAGCGTGACCTCTATCGACAACGGCGCTTTTTCCGGCTGCAGCAGTTTATCCAGCATCACGATTCCCAAAGATGTTACTTTTATTGGCGTTCGTGCTTTTTATGGCTGCAGCAGTCTAGAAAATGTGTATTATGCTGGGACAAAGCAAAAATGGAATGCTATCGACATTGAAAACGGCAACGATATGCTGCTAAATGCGGTAATCTATCCTTTAACCATCAGCAGCGGTAATATCAACGGCATAAGCGACATTGACGCTACGGATATGGCGTGTCTGTACGAGTATCTGACCACTGGGAATTTTGGGCATTTGTCAGAAGAAGATTTTTTCTCTGTTGCCGACCTGAATGACGATAATTCTGTTGATGTCTATGACCTGCAATTTCTCTATGAAGTCATCAGTGGTATTAAAGACATAAAAGACCCGTCCAATGATGATACCTCCAAATACAGTGTAGCCATGATTACCGATTACGGAGATATTACCGACCAATCATACAACCAAACCACTTATGAAGCATGCAAAGAGTACTGTATAGCAAATGGCCTAAAATTCAAATATTTCAAACCTGTTGAAGATAGCTCCGCTGCACGCATCGCCATGATTGAACGTGCTATAAGTGAGGGCTTCAACATCATCGTGATGCCCGGCTACGCTTTCGGCGGCGCTATCGTCGAGGCTGCCCCCAAGTACAAGGATGTTAAGTTCGTGGCTCTGGACGTTGCCAAGGGCGACTATCTGGAAGCCGGTGTCACCGCTGCCGGTGAGCAGTATGACTACAACCCCGACAACTGGGATCTGGCCAAGTACGCTGACCTGAGCAACGTCTACACCATGATCTATCAGGAAGAGCTGTGCGGCTACATGGCTGGTTACGCCACCGTGAAGATGGGCTACACCAAGCTGGGCTATGTCGGTGGTATGGCTATTCCTGCCATTACCCGCTATGGTTACGGTTTCGTGCAGGGTGCTAACGCTGCCGCCAAGGAGTTGGGCGCCACTGTCGAGATGAAGTACATCTACGCTAACACCTTCTCCCCCGACGCCAGCATCACCGCTGCTATGGATGCCTGGTATACGGAGGGTACACAAGCTGTGTTTGCTTGCGGCGGCGGCATCTATGTCTCCGTTGCCGAGGCTGCCAAGAAGGCCAATGCCAAGATCGTCGGCGTTGACGTGGACCAGGCTCCCATCATTGACGCTCTGGCCAACGAGGATACCACCATCACCTCCGCTATGAAGGGTCTGGCCTCCTCCACCAAAGCTGCATTGCAGGCCATCATCGAGGATAGCCGATGGGACGAGTTGGCTGGCAAGATCGACAACCTGGGTCTGGTTTCCGCCACTGACATGGATGCCAACTATGTCGGCATCCCCACCGGTGACGGCACTGCCTGGTGCAATCTTTTTACCCTTGAAGATTACGCTACTTTGGTGGCTGACATGCTTGATGGTAAAGTTGCTGTCAGCAATGACACATCAAAATCCCCCAGCGATTTTGCCACTAATATAACCTTAATCGATATGGGTGCTTTGAATTAAGATTAACTTGACATCAGCAAGACCGCTTCTGCGGTCTTGCTGATGCTCCTATATGTAACAGGCATTTTCCCATTCCCTCCTTGATTTTGCTCCCCGCTTTCTATACAATAAGAACAAAACGACCAACGTTAGGAGCGTCACCATGGCAAAACGAAAGTGGGACCTGAACACCATCTACATATCTGAACGCTTGCAGGAGTGCCTGCGGCCCATCTCCCGCTGTGCGCTGACCACTGTGGTGGCGCCTATGGGCTACGGCAAAACCACCGCTGTCAGCTGGTATCTGAATGAGCGCGCCAGCGCAGAGAGCATACAGGTCATCCGCATCAGCGTTTATTCCGACAATCTGGCCATTTTCTGGAAGAGTGTGCAGGACGCCTTTTCCCACGCGGGTTTTGCCCTGCTGCGGGACTACGACTGCCCCACTGACGCCGCCGGAGCCAGTCTGCTGGCCGACGATCTGTGCCACACGCTGGCGGGCCCGGAGAACTGCTATATCTTCATCGATGATTTCCACCTGCTGACAGATGGCCGCATTGCCGGATTCATCTGCACTCTGGCCAACCGTCTGCCGGAAAACGTCCACCTGATCATCGCCAGCCGGGACCGTTTTCTCCCCAGCGAGGAGGCCCTCCGGCTGGGAAAACGGGTCTATCAGGTGGGCATCGAGCAGCTGCGGCTGAACCACACGGAGCTTTCCATCTACGCCCACCGCTGCGGCACAGAGCTGTCCGACCAGGAGATCGAAACGCTGCTCTATTCCAGCGAGGGGTGGTTCTCGGCGGTCTATCTGAACCTGCGCACTCTGGCAGAGCGGGGAACGCTGCCGGACCGGGCGTCTGATATCTATACCATGTTCTCCGCCGCCATGATCGACCCTCTGCCGCCCCGGCAGCGGGAGTTCCTGGCTGTGATGGGGCTCGCCGACGAGTTCACCGCTGAGATGGCCCAATCCATCACGGGAAACAAGAACACCCCTTCCCTGCTGACCAGACTGACGGAGCAGAACGCCTTCGTCAAGCGTCTGCCCGATGGTGTTACTTTCCGGTTCCACCATATGATGAAGGACTGCGCCGAGCAGGCTTTTGCCGCCCTGAAACCGGAGAAGCAGCGGCTGTACTGGGAGCGCTACGGCGCCTGGTATGAGCGGCAGCGGCAGTATCTTCACGCTCTGGCTGCCTATCGAAAGAGCGGCAGCTACGACGCGCTGCTGCGGGTGATTCAAAGCGACGCCGGCATCCTGCTGTCCACCCTGGACCCCACAGTGGTGCTGACCACACTGGAGGAATGTCCCGTTTCCACACTGAAAAAACACCCGTTGGCCATCCTTGTGCTGATGCGCAGTATGTTCAACTGGCGGAACATCCCCAAAATGCTGGAGCTGAAGGCGCTGCTGATGGCCGCCATTGCCGAGCATCCGGAGCTGGCCGCGGAGGAGCGCGGCAACCTGTTGGGCGAGTGCGACCTGATCATGAGCTTTCTGTGCTACAACGACATCGGCGCTATGAGCCGCCTGCACCGCAGCGCCAGTGCGCAGATGTCCCGCCCGGCCATCAGCATTCAGAACAGCGGCGGCTGGACCTTTGGCTCGCCGTCCGTCCTGATGATGTTCTATCGCGGGCCGGGGGAGCTGCAAGGCGAGCTTGCCGACATGGACGAATGTATGCCCCATTACTATCAGATCACCGGCAACCACGGTCAGGGAGCGGAGACCATCATGCGGGCAGAGGCATTGTTCCTGCAGGGACGCTTCACCGACGCGCATATTGCTTTGGAACGGGCCTATGCCCAAATCAAGGACAACGGTCAGGAGAATATGGCGCTGTGCTGTGATTTTCTGGCGTGGCGGCTTTCCCTGTTTATCGACATGGCGCAGCGCTGTACGCTGGAAGAACGCCGCACAGAGCTGCTGCGGCATCACAACGCGTCGTGGCTGAACATCTGGAACGCCACCAGCGCCTATTACCACGCCCTGCTGGGTGAGGCGGAAAATATCCCCGCCGTCTTCCGGGAGCACACGCTGCACACCGTCAACTTTCTGGCCCCCGGCAAGCCCATGATGGAGCTGATCGAAAACCAGGTCTATCTGGCCCAGGGCGCTTACGCCAAGGTCATCGGCCGCAGCGAGAGGCTATTGGCGCAATGCGAAGCCATGCACTATGCGCTGGTGGCGCTGCACATCCGCATCCAGACGGCGGCAGCCTATGAGATGCTGGGCAAGAGGCCGGAAGCGCAATCTCTTCTGGCCCAGGCGCTGGCCGACGCCGCGCCGGACAGCCTGGCAATGCCCTTCGCGGAAAATTACCGCTATCTGAAGTCCCTGTTGGCCGAACTCCCGGCGGCCGGCTTTACGGCGCAGATCACCGCGCTTGGCGAGGCCGGTAACGCCTATCGCCGCCAGTTGGCCGGGCCCGCCGCCTTTTCCGCGCTGACAGCGCGGGAGCAGGAGATCGCCGCCCTTATCGCCCAGCGGCTTTCCAACCGGGAGATCGCGGAAAAGCTGTTTCTCTCCGAGGGAAGCGTAAAGCAATACGTCAACCAGCTCTACGCAAAGCTCGGTATTGACGGCGACACCCGCACCAAGCGAAAACGGCTGGTAGCGCTGGCAAAGTCTTAACCAAAGGTTAATAGGAATTTGAAAAGGTCCACTGTACAATGAAGGTACAGTGGACCTTTTGTCTCGTGAAAGGAGGAACCGTACTTGAACCGGAAATATATATCAGCCGTATCCCCCTTGACAAATCACATTTTGCAGGTTGATTTTGTGTCCGGCAGCCGATTGCTTCTGGATATGAAGCCCTATCTGGATAAGCTTCGTTTCCGGCCCCTGAACGACCCCCAGGTGTGGAACAGCGCCGTGACCAACGGCATCTTTATCCGCTTCGGCAATGTGGAGGTAAGCCACGACGAGCTTCTCTCCATGGCGGAGCAAGCGCACTGAATAAAATGGAGGAAAAAACGATGAAAAAGTGGAAGAAATTTTTAGCCCTGATGCTGACTCTGGTCATGTGCCTGAGTCTGGCCGCCTGCGGCGGCGACAGCAGCGACGATAGCGGCGACGCCCCGGATTCCTTTGAGGGCATGGTCGCTGATTCGGATTACATGGCCGACTTCGACACCTACGCCGGCGCCTGGCGCGGCGAAGACGACAGTGCGCTGCTGGTGGAGCAGGCGGAAAGCGGCGACGAGCTGCGCTTCGCCCTGTATGATACCGTCGAAGACCTGACGGCCAGCGGCTATATCCAGTATGCGCCGGAATACGGCTTCGACTACTTCTATAATGAGCATGACGGCGTGGCATACCGTGCCTGGTCTGACGAAAACGGTGCGCTGCATGTCGATACGCTTGGTACATTTACCCAGGAGACCGGCAGTGTGCCCGATGATAGCGACGAAGACGATGCCCCGTCCGATGACTACTCCTTCTTGGCGGGCGTGTGGTTCCTGGACGCCGACGCCGCTGCCGACAGCATCATTGAGATCGACGAGTACGGCAACTGGTCCCTGTCTGATCGTCCCGGCGGCGACGGCGACCCCACTGAGGTGGACTGCGGCACCATCCAGATGAACCCCGACGGCGAGGATCAGTACTATGCCGTTTCCACCATGTTTGACGATGTGGTCTATGACATGACCGCTATCGGTGACGATGTGATGTACTGGGGCGGCGAGAACGACTACTATCAGAAGATGGCGTAACCGGCGGAGAAAGGAAAAGAACCATGAAAAAGCTTTTATCCCTGCTTCTGGCGCTAGCGATGTGCCTGAGTCTGGCGGCCTGCGGCGGCAATAGCCAGGATGACCCGGATGACGTGGTGGGCGACGACTGGCGTGTCACCGGCATTGTCCGGGACGGCGGCATCATCACCCGTGACGGCGAAGACACCAATGTACTGGTGTGCGTCAACGATGACAGCGCTGACTTCTACTTGGATGAGGAGACCCAGACCCTGTACGGCTATGTGAATTATCCCATCACTCTCCAGGGCGACCCCTGGGAGGAGTTCCAGAGCATTGACTTTGCCGACCGGGACGGCGACGGCGACAGCGACGTGGCCATGCTGTTTGAGTTGGACGGTCAGCAGGTACTGATGGTGTGGTTCTGGGATGCGGACACCGAGACCTATGTGTTCCAGCCGGAGGAATCCCAGGTGTCGGACTTTGCCGACGAAGAATCTGCTCACGTGGGCTTTGAGGGCACCTGGTATCTGGACGGTGACGAGACGGAGGAAAGCGTGATCATCATCGGCGTTGTCGGCGACTGGGTGCTGTATGACCAGCAGGGCGACACCCGTACCGCCATCGACAGCGGTCTGCTCCGCGTGGTGGATGAGGCGCAGGGACACTACGCCGCCGACTCCGAGCAGTTTGCCGATGTCTCCTACCTCATTGCGACAGCCGGTGAAAACGGTATGTACTGGGGTGTTACCGGCGACTACGATTACTACGAGCGGCTGGACTGAACGGCGCGGAAAGGGGCGAGCCATGAAGAAGAATTGCCTGACCCTTTTGCTGGCCCTGCTGCTGGCCCTGAGTCTGACCGCCTGCGGCGGTAACGGCGGTGCGTATGACGATTCCGAGGACCCGGTCAACGCATGGGACGTTCTGGCCGACGAGGACCTCAGCGACGATATCACCGCTTGGCAGGGGGATGACGGCAGCGCCCTGCTGCTGGATATCTCCACCAGCAGCTACACCTTCCGCACATGGTATGGCCGTGTTGGAATGGGCAGCCTGTTCCGGGATGAGCATGGCCTGGGCCTCAAGTACAGTGAGATCGACTCCGATCGGTACTACTATCTGGTGCGTGAGGGCGGCGGCTTCACCGTGCGCCATGAAGGCGCCGGCGAGGGCAGCGGATATGGCGAGATCAACGACCTGCACTTCGAGCCTGCCCAAGGAGAGATCGCTCCCTATGATATCAGTGCGTTGAACGGCGTATGGCAGAATGCATTGGGCGAGACTTTCGCCTTCGATACTACCCGAATGCGGGTCATCGAATGCTTTACCGACCGCACCATGAGCAGCGGCCCATTATACGAAAGCACGGATGGCCGCGGCCCCTTTGTAAGCGGCCCCGAAATTCTCTACCCCTGCCTCAGTGCCGACGGCAACGCCTTTGTGCTGTTTTCCGACGGCAACGCTCCCCGCGAAGCGGACGCCACAAGCACCGGTGTTTTCTACCGCGACAGTGACATATCGCTGTACGCCGACCCGGAAAACGCCCGATTTGAGGAATCAGACGGCCGTATCTGGTACTATGACGGTGTCAACTACTTCGCTCTGCCCAACGGTTATGCGTTTGGGGATGACGGAGCGGCCTACGATGAATATGGCAGACCCTTCGCCCCTGCGTGGCCTGAGGAACTGTATGATCCCGCGGCGGTCTGGGGAGAGAACTGGTTGAACGACAACTGGGGCAGCAACGGCTGACGCACAGGCGCCGCACCATTATAGCCATTACGCTCCATAGGAGAGAGAAAGACTCCGCCCCGGCCAATTGGCCGGGGCGGAGTCTTTCTCCGTATAAAGTTTCATTTTCCTCTTGTTTTTTCCTCTTTCCTCTGGTATACTGTTGGCAAAAATTCCATGATTCGCACAAAACGAGAGGATGTGGTCGCCATCGCGCTCACCAACGCCAGCCTGCCCGCAAAAAAACGCATTTTGACCGTCTGTGTCAAGCTGTTCCTGGAGCAGGGCTATAAGAAAACCACTGTGGCTGAGATCGTCCAAAAAGCGGACGTCTCCAACAGCAGCTTCCAGAATATTTTCCGTGCCAAGGACGGCGTATTGACCGAATTGGTGCAATTCATGTTCTCCAACCAGTTCGCTATGGCCCGTCTTCATACCGGCAGCACACTGCCGCCGGTGTATGTCTACGCGGTGGAGACCGCCATACAGATGACGCTGACCGAGCTGAACGAAAACCTGCGGGAGATTTATATCGAAGCCTACACACAGCACGAGGCATCAGAATATATCTTCCGCGAAACCGCCAAGGAGCTGTATCAAATCTTTGGCCGCTATCAGCCCCAGCTGGGACCGGAGGACTTCTTCGCGCTGGAGATCGGTTCGGCAGGCATCATGCGGGGCTATATGGCGCACCCCTGTGATGAAACGCTGCCGCTGGAGAAAAAGCTGGTGCTGTTCCTCTCCATGAGTCTGCGGGCCTATAAGGTGCCGGAGGAGGAGTTGCAGCAGGTGCTGGCCTTTTTGCAGACGCTGAACATCCGTGCGTTGGCTGAGCAGGTCATGCACGAGCTGTTCAATGCGCTGGCCATGCGGTTTCAATTCTCCCTGCAAGGAATCGAGGAATAGAAAAACAACGAAAGCAGCTGCGCTCCGCCGCGCTGCTTTCATTTTGTACGGCAAAGCGCCGCATATCCTTTTGGGATATGCGGCGCTTCGCTGTATTTGAGGAGAGAGCATGGCAATTTATCTACGCACCGGCCACGGATAGGGCCATAGCCGATGGTGCCAGTAAGATTATTGTCCGCTTGCGCCGTAGTTGGACAGCACACGGGCAGAGGGATCATTGACGTCACAGCCCTCCCAGGACTTGTTGGGCATCCAGAAGTCCACGATCATCTCCGACTGACCGGGATAGTACTTTTCAAAAATCTCCCGGTACAGCAGCGATTCCTTGGTGAAGGGCTGTGCGTGGACATAGCGCTTGCGGCGCTCTTCAAACTGCGCGTCGGTATAGCAATCTTCGGCAAAAGCCTTCAGGTGATCCACCATGGAATGGCCCACCGCGTCGGAGAAAGCGGCCTTTTCCCGGTAGAGAATGTCATGGGGAAGATAATCGCCCTCAAAGGCGTGGCGCAGCAGGTACTTACCCTTGCCGTAAATGTTGACCTTCTTGGCCGGGTCGATGGCCAGTACGTAGCGGACAAAGTCCAGATCGCCAAAGGGCACACGGGCCTCCAGCGAGTTGACGGAAATGCAGCGGTCAGCGCGGAGCACATCGTACATGTGCAGCTCCCGGATGCGCTTTTCGGCCTCCTTCTGGAACTCCTCCGGAGAGGGAGCGAAGTCCGTGTACTTATAGCCGAACAGTTCATCGGATATCTCGCCGGTCAGCAGCACACGGATGTCGGTGTTCTCGTGGATCCACTTGCACATCAGGTACATACCCATGCTGGCCCGAATGGTGGTGATATCGAACGTCCCCAGCATCTTGATGACGAAATCCAGCGCGTCCAGCACCTGCTCCTTGGTCATGATGACCTCGGTGTGGTCGCTGCCGATGTAGTCGGCCACGATGCGGGCGTACTTCAGGTCGATGGCGTCCTCCCGCATGCCGATGGCAAAGGTACGGATGGGAGTCTTGCTCTCCCGTGCGGCGATGGCGCACACCAGAGAGGAATCCAGACCGCCCGACAGCAGGAAGCCCACCTTGGCATCGGCCACCAGCCGCTTCTTCACACCGGCCACCAGCTTGTCGTGGATGTTGGCGCACACGGTCTCAAGGTCGTCATAGCAAAACTGCTTGACCTTGGTGATATCGTCGTAGCAGACGAACTTACCGTCCTTGTAGTAGTGTCCGGGAGGAAACGGCATCACCTTATCGCACATACCCACCAGGTTCTTGGCCTCGCTGGCAAAGACGATCACGCCTTTCTTGTCATAGCCGTAGTATAGCGGGCGGATGCCAATGGGGTCGCGGGCGGCAATGAACTGCTTGGTCTCGCCGTCATAGAGGATCAGAGCGTACTCCGCGTCCAGCATCCGGAACATCTCCACGCCGTATTCCTTGTACAGCGGCAGGAGTATCTCACAGTCGGAACCACTCTTAAAGGAATAGCCCTTTTCCAACAGCTTGGCCTTGCATTTCTCATAGCCGTAAATTTCGCCGTTGCACACCACATAGCTGTCACCCAGTCGGAAAGGCTGCATCCCCTCCGGCGTCAGACCCATGATGGACAGGCGGTGGAATCCCAGCAGACCGTGACCGGTATCCACGATCCTGCTGTCGTCCGGCCCACGGGAGACGGTCTCCATAAAGCCGTCGGTAAAGGCTGCAATGTCGCTGCAAACGTCACAATAACCCATGATAGAACACATTTTGTTACCCTCCGTATATGTGATAGTCTCAGCAAATACGATAGGGCGGGCTGCTGTGCCCCGCGGTGCCACCTATCTTTGACCTCTTTCTATGGCTTCCAACAAAGCCTTGCTGCGGTAACGGGCGGCAGCTCCGGCTCACCTACTGAGGGTCTCCCCTGTTGGGATCGCGGCTCACCGGGTGTTCTTCCCATGAGCGCCGCCCGCATGGCTTCCACCATCCCATGTTCGCTGTGGGTGCGCTTTTTCACGGTACTTTTCCCGGCTCAAACGCCTTTTTGTGATATCTATGGTGTATATGGAGGTTATCAAACGCAAAAAAGGCGTCAAGGAGAACACTCTCCAAGACGCCTTTGCCTTCGATGGACGCTATTATATATACCTTGCGGACATTTGTCAATCTATGTTTTACACAAGTTTTTCGGCTTTCTGACCGGGCTTTCTCTGTCACTGTGTCAAAGGCCAAAAAAAACTTGCACCATGGGAGACGCTGGGGTAAAATGATACCACCAACACCAAAGGAGGCGGCTGTATGGGGCTGGAACTGATCCCCGCCTATGGGCGTCAGGAGGAGATCATGACGCTGTTCACAGAGTACACCGACATGCTGATGGAGGCCGATCCCACCGTCCGGCAGTACCTGATCCTCCAGCACTACGAAAAGGAACTGGAGCGCCCGGAGAGCAAGTACGGTATGCCGGAGGGCCGCCTGTATCTGGCCTATTGGGACGGCCGTCTGGCGGGCTGCATCGGCCTGCGGAAGCTGGACGAGGAGCGCGGCGAGCTGAAGCGGCTGTACGTCCGGTCGGACTTTCGGGGCCACCAGATCGGTGAACAGCTGATCCGACGCATTCTTGATGACGCCCGCGAGATCGGCTATCGGCATGTGCTGCTGGACACACTCCCCTTCCTCCGCTCCGCCATCCGTCTTTACCGGAAGATCGGCTTTTACGAGATTGACTGCTACAACAACAGCCCGATGGAGACCACCATCTTCCTGCAATATGACCTATAAGGAGCAAGTCTATGGCTACCACACAGGATTATATCGAATACGTCTGCGAGCGTCTGCCGGACTGCGGCGATGTGCGATACCGGAAAATGTTCGGCGAATACATGGTCTACGTCAACGATAAGCCGCTGCTGACTGTGTGCGATAATACGGTGTTCGTCAAGAAAGTGCCGGAGCTGGCGGCGCTGATGGCGAACGCTGCGGTTGGCTGCCCCTACGAGGGTGCCAAAGAGAATTACATCTTGGACATCGACGACAAGGCGCTGACCGCGCAGGTCATCGCCGTTCTGGAACCCATCACACCCGTCCCGAAAAAACGAAAGAAGGCATAATTTTCATGGATACCATCGCCATCCGCACCGCTAACCTGGATGACGCGGCGGCGCTGCTGGCCATCTACGCGCCCTATGTAAAGGGAACCGCCATCACCTTTGAGTACGAGGTCCCCTCGCTGGAGGAATTTCAAAGCCGCATCGCCCACACCCTGCGGCGCTACCCCTATCTTGTGGCGGAGGAAAACGGCGAAATTCTGGGCTACGCCTACACCGGCCCCTTCGGTGAGCGGGCCGCTTACAGCTGGGCCGTAGAGACCAGCATCTATCTGCAGCAGGACGTGCGGGGCAAGGGCTTGGGCAAGCGGCTGTACGCTGAGCTGGAGCGCATCTCCAAGGCCCAGAACGTGCAAAGTCTCTACGCCTGCATCGCCTATCCCGATCACGATGACGCCTATCTGACCGGCAACAGTGTGGCCTTCCACACCCATCTGGGCTATACCACGGTGGGCCGGTTCCCCCACTGCGGCTATAAGTTCGGCACGTGGTACAATATGACGTGGATGGAAAAGACCATCGGCGACCACGCCGTACCGCCTGCGGCGTTTGTACCGTTCCCGGAGTTGGGGCAATACTGATAAAAAGGTACCCGAAACCTGCGGTTTCGGGTACCTTTTCTCTACAATTTCAATCAATCCTGCTGCCAGTTATGCCAGACGTTCTGCACATCCTCGTTGTCCTCCAGCATATCCAGAAGCTTGGTCATGCTGCGGACATCGTCCTCGCTGGTCATGGTGATGTAGTTCTGGGGAACCATCTCGATCTCCGCGCTCTCGAAGGAATAGCCCTTCTCCTCCAGCGCCTTGACCACGTCGTTGAAGCTGTCGGGATCGGTGGTGACCTCGAACACGGGGCCGTCGGCCTCCACATCCTCGGCACCGGCCTCCAGCGCGTCCATCATGACGGCTTCCTCGTCCAGCTCCTCGTCCTCGTTGTTGATAACGATGACACCCTTGCGGTCGAAGGACCAGCTGACGCAGCCCTGCGCGCCCATGCCCTTGCCGAACTTATCAAAATAGTGGCGGATCTCAGGAGCGGTACGCTGGCGGTTGTCGGTCAGTGCCTCCACGATGACAGCCACGCCGCAGGGGCCGTAGCCCTCGTAGGTGACGGACTCGTAGTTGTCGGTGTTGCCGGCGCCCAGCGCCTTGTCGATGGTGCGCTTGATGTTGTCGTTGGGCATGTTGGCTGCCTTAGCCTTGGCCACCACGGTAGCCAGACGGGAGTTATTGTTGGGGTCGCCGCTGCCGCCCTGCTTGACGGCCACGATGATCTCCTTGGCGATCTTGGTAAACGCGGCGCTGCGCTTGGCGTCAGCCGCGCCCTTGGTCTTTTGGATATTGTGCCATTTGGAATGTCCGGACATAGTTTACTTCTCCTTCTTTATGCAATATTGTATGATCTCACGGTCATGGGCGGCCGACAGGGCCACCGAAATGTGCGGAAAGGCTGCCTGCAAACGCTCCGCGATCACGGGGCAGATCACATTCTCCGTGGGAAAATGTCCCGCGTCGATCAAGTTCAGCGCCTTTGTGTCCAGAAACTCGTGATAGCTCAAATCAGAAGTCACAAAGGTGTCGCAGCCCAGCGCGATGGCCTGCCCGATGTAATCGCCGCAAGCGCCGCCGCCCACCGCCACGCGGTGGACAGGCCTGCCGCAGTCCACATAGCGCAAACCATTACAGCCCAAATATTTTATCACATCTTGTAGGAACTCCACAAGGGTTTTTTCGCAATTTAGCGTCCCAACACGGCCAATTTTTTCGTCCGTCAGGGGTTTTGTGGCTTGAAGACCTAATTTTTCTGCCAGAGCGTCGTTGACGCCGCCCTCCGCCGCGTCCAGATTGGTGTGCATACAGATGGCGGACACGCCATTTTTCAGCAGCGTGGTGATGGTACGGCCCTGGGCATCATCGGCGGTCACATGCTGCACCTTATGCCAAGCGCAGTTCATCAGGGGATGATGGGCCACGATCAGGTCGGCGCCCATTGCCACGGCCTCCGCCGCCACCGCTTCCGTCACATCCAGCGACACCAGCACCTTGCGTACCTCCGCCCCGCTGTCGCCCACCAGCAGGCCCACGTTATCCCAAGGCATAGCCAGATCACGGGGAGCCCAGTCGTACAGGAATCTCTCGATATCGCAGACACGTGTCACAGCGCATCCCTCTTTTCCTTCAAAACACGGCATAGTTCTGTCAATCCCTCTACCTTTACAGCGCTGTCGGCAGCAGCAGATTTCTGCAATCCACTGATGGCTTTCTCCAGCTTGCCGATCCGCTCGTCCAGATAATCGCCATACAGCGGATCGCCGTCCAGCAGTACCCCGCCGTATTGCTGGGCCAGCGTCAGCGGCAGCTGCCGCCCTCCCCGGACAGCAAATATGGGATAGAGATGATCTTTATCGAATACCAGCTTTTCATCTGTAAAGGTATATCCGCTGTCAATCAGCCATTTTCGGAGATATTCCACCTTTGTCATGGGCTGAAGCAGCAGCAAATGCCTGCCGTCCCCTGTCCATGGAGCGGCCTCCAGCACAGCCTGTATCGTTTCGCCACCCATACCGGCAGTGACGATGGTATCCGCCTCCTCTGGCCCGATGGCATCCAAGCCCGGACACAGCCGGAAATCGATACCCTCCACCTCATATTCCGCCGCCGTCTGCCGGGCATGCTGCAATGGCCCCGGTACGATATCCGAGGCGATAGCGCCCGCAATGCGCCCTTTTTGCAGCAGAAAAACGGGCAGATAGCCATGATCCGTCCCCACATCGGCCAGGCGGCTTCCCGCCGGCACCATGTCCGCCAGCATCTGTAAGCGGGGTTGCAATTGTAATTCTCTCATTTTCACACAGGCAGGATAAAACGCATACGGCATGCCGTATGCGTTTTATCGATTCATGTCAATTACTCAGCGGCCTTGTTGGCAGTCTCATTGACCACGGCCAGCAGCTTGTCAACATCGACGCCGTGGACGGCGCAGGCCTCCTCCACGGTCTCGCCGCGGGAAGAGGGACAGCCCAGGCAGTGCATGCCGATGGAGAAGAAGATAGGCGCGGTCTGAGGCGCGATGTCCAGGATGTCGCCGATGATGGTATCTTTGGTAATTTCGATCATGATTTTGACCTCCAAGTGTATTTGAGGATAGTATACCCCAAAAGTCCGCATTTTTCAACACTGAAATTGCAGAAAATGATCTTACAGGAATTTGTCCAGCTCCCGCTCCACCTGGGGCATCTTCTTTACTGCCGGATGGTCGATGCGCCAACCATCCTTGATGACCAGGTCCAGCTTCCGCAGGGCCGTCAGGTCTTCTAAGGGATCTCTCTCGCAGACGATCAGGTCGGCGGCCTTGCCCTTCTCGATGGAGCCGGTCAGGTGGTCGATGCCCGCCAGGCGGGCGTTCAACAGTGTGGCGCTGTACAGTGCAAAGGCTGGGGTCACGCCGCAGAATTTCACAAAGTAGCACAGCTCCCGCCACATATCGTAGTGGGTGATGAAGGGACAGCCGGTATCAGTGCCCAGGCCCACCGGGATACCCGCGGCAAGGCATTCCTTTGCCAGGGCCACGATGCCGTCAAACACCACCTTGCCGTTCTCCTGCTGCTCGTAGGTGGCGTGGGAGATGCAGCGCTCAAAGAGGGCGTAGGGCACCGCCGGAGAGATCGTTGACACCTGGAACGCACCCCGCTCCTTGAACAGGCGCATGATCTCCCCGTCGGGCTTTGCGCCGTGCTCGATGGAGTCCACACCGTTTTCCAGCGCCACACGGACGCCCTCCGGGCTCTCCACATGGGCGGCAACCTTCATGCCCAGAGCATGGGCCCGGTCGCAGGCGGCCTTTACCAGCTCCGGCTGCATCCGCAGCACACCCGGTTCCCCCACCACCTCGGCGTCCATGACGCCGCCGGTGATCATCAGCTTGATAAGGTCCGGCTTCTCCGCCGCAATGGTAGTCACATAGGCGGCCGCCTCCCCCGGTGTTCTGGCCTCATAGGCCAAAGACCCGGCCATGTGGCCGCCGGGAACAGACACCGCCATATTGGAGGCCACCACGCGGGGGGACAGTATCTTTCCCTCTGCCGCCTGGTCCCGGATGATGGTATCGAAATCCGCCACGCCGCCCACGGTACGTATGGTGGTGACGCCGCTGAGGAGCTCCGTTTTGGCATAGCTTTCGCACAGTTTCAGGCCGATGCTGCGCATGACGCCGTTGGCGGTGATCAGCTGCACCAGCTTCTTCGGGTCGGATGGCTTTTTCCGTGGCTTGCCGGAAGCCGGCAGATGCACATGCAGGTTGATAAGTCCCGGCAGCAGATACTTGCCGCCCAGGTCGATCCGCTCATAGCCCGCGGCGATCTGGCTGTCACCGCCGATATCCACGATGGTATCGCCGCTGACGTAGACAGTCTTCCCCGTCTGGGGCATCATATGCTCCGTGCCGTCCAGCAGCACACAGTTGGTCAGGGCGTAGCGCTTTTTATTTTGGTACATAACGTCTCCTCCCATCTGATATTTGAGTCAAGATTATAATAGGCAAACGGGGAAAACGCAAGCGTTTTCCCCGTTTGTTTCCTATAACTGTCGTATCTGTCCCTGAATCAGCTTACTAACGGCGTCGGCAAACCATCCGATGGTGGGGATGCGGGTCAGGGCTTTTCCGTAAATTTTCCGCCCGCTCTCCAGCTCTAAATCGCTGCCGGTAAAGACGCACACCGGCGTGACGCCCTGCTGGCGTAAAACGCCCGCCTCGGCGGCAGTGTCCTCCACGCCCCGTTTGCCGCTGTATACATAGCCGCCCAGGGGCAGTGCACCGATGGGGATGCGCTGGTCGTCGTTGGGGCTGGCGTCGGACAGAACGATCAACAGCCGGTGGTCGGCCCTGCCCCGCCGCATCAGCCATCCCATGGCCCGCAGAGCCAAACCGTCCCGGTTCCACCCGGCGGCCACATAGTCGAAAATGGCATCGTTCTTCCCCGTCTGGTCATAGTCTCGCAGGATGCGCAGCACTGTGCAGCCGCTGACGGAGCAGAAGGCCGTCACCCGCACGGGAATGCGGCAGCGCTCCAGGCTTTCGGCGATGAGGTATGCCTGGGTAGACAGCTTCTCCTGCTGCTGATTCTGGGAGGCGGAACCGTCCAGCAGGATATCCACCGTCAGGTCCCCCAACTCGCTCTGCTGCCGCTGAACAAACACCTTTTCCTCATCCAGCACAGCGCTGCGCCACACCACAGGGGCATACAGCTGTCCCGCACGGGCCAGATTGACGGACACGTCGCTTTGCAGCAGGATGGTGTTCTGCAGCTTTTGGGTCAGCTGGGCGATAATAAGCTTGTTCTCCACCAGATGAACCTGATAGTAGGCGCGGTTTTTCTTCCGCTGCTGGCGGAATGTTTCCACGTCCCAGGCGGTCTCCCGGCTCAGTTCATGCTGAACGGGGACGCCCTTGGTAAAGTGGAGGCGGCAGTTCTTATGCACGCCGGTGCACAGCTCCCGCTCCACCTGGGCCAGCTCCGGCGGCGTCAGCATAGACACGCCGAAGCAGTCCTCCACATAGCGCCGCAGGATGGGTTCCGGCGTTCTGCCCTGTAAAAAGGACAACGGGTGGGGTCTCTTCTTCCCGGTCTCCTCCTCGTCGGGACCGCCGGACTGTTCCAGACGGCGCAGGGCGTTGGGCCGCACGAAGCGGCTGGTCTTCCGTCCCTTTCCGCCGATGGAGCGCCCCGCCCACATACTCCACTGACGGTCGGTGACGCTGCGGCGAGCCCGCTGAAAATAGCGGAACAGCAGCGCTTCCATCTGGTCCATGACCTGCTGCTCGTCCCACGCGGGATCGAAGGTCAGGGCGTCCAGCACCTCTGTCTGCCAGGCGTCCTCCTGCGGCTCATCCAGTACACGGCGGAACCATGCCGTCCGCAGGCCCTCCGCGCTGCGCGGATCGGCGGCGTGGGCCTGAGCCAGCATCCGGCGGGCATACTCCTGCCGCAGCTCCTCCAATACGGGACGATCCTTCACGCCCTTCCGGTAGGTCACACCCTCCAAGCCCAGCCAGAACAAATCGCTGTACAGCTCGCCCTTTTGCTGGTGCTGAAAGGCATGGAACAGGGGCTTGAACTTGTCGAATTGGTAGTACCGGTACACCAGACCTATGATGGTATTCATGTAAAGCTGGGCTTGGCCATCACTGTCGTAAGCCTGAAACTCCGGGCGGACGTCGTAGTTTTCCGCGCCGTTCCACACCTGATTGGCCGCACGGCGGCTCTGAATATCCTCTCTGTCCATATCAGTTGCCAAACAACTGCGAGCGGTCGGCATCCTTGGGGATGCGGCTCCACACCGCGTCCGCCACCAGCTGCCGCTCGAAGGGATCGAATGCCTTGTTGATGATGCCCAGCTTCAGCGCCTCACCAGAGGTGATGCCCTTTTCGATCAGATGCAGCGACGACAGCAGGCCACGCAGGTCAAGAGCCTTGGTGGATATCTCGCCGTTGTCGCACTTCTGCCGCAGGTCGCGGAACAAAGCGGAAAACTGCTCGATCCACTTACCGCTCAGGCCGGGGAAACCACGGCGCAGCAGCTTTTGCAGGTTTTCCTCGGAAATGACCGGCATGTCCAGCACCACGAAGCGGGACACCAGCGCTTCGTTCAGCTCACGAGTCCCGGCGTAGCCGTAGTTCATGGTGCCGATGAAACGGGTGGCGGGGTCAAGCTCGATGCGCTCATAGCCGGGCACGTCGATGACGCGGCGGAAATCCAGCGTGGCATGCAGCACCGCCAGCGCCTCGTTCTTCGCCATGTTCACCTCGTCCAGCACACCGAAGCCGCCCAAACGGGCGCACTGACAGATGGGGCCCTCACGGAACACCACTTTGCCGTCCTTCAAGGTATCCGCACCGATGAGGGACGCGGCGTCCACGTTCACATACATGGACACATCCCAGTTGGGACGGCCGAACACGGCGGCAAGGTTCTCCGCCAGCACGTTCTTACCGGTGGCCTTAGGGCCTGCCAGCAGCAGATGCTCGCCGCACAGCAGCGCCGCCGCCGCGCTCTCCCATATCTCCTTGCCGTAGTACAGAAAGCGCGGTGCCGGAATCCGTGCCTCCGCCTCCGGTGTGGCAGGGTGCGCCGCACGAAACTGGCGTATTTCATCCAGCAGTGCCTTGTCGATACCCTCATCCTGAAGCTCTTTCCAAATATCCATGGTCATACCGCCTCTCTTTGGTATATTCTTTTTGATGGCATATTATAAGCCCGGATGCCGTTAACGGAACGTTAAGAATGCAGCAGAAGCTGACATTTTTCACAGGAAAAAGCCGGGGCCGTGAAAACGGCCCCGGCGGGGTAGTGCTTATAACTTTTTCTCCAGACAGACAAGCTGGACGCCGGGGATGCCATTAAACACACAAGGCATGATGCCCGCCTCCCAATAGCCCAGACCGGCGTACAGCTTCCGCGCCGTCTTATTGCGGGCGTTGGTGTCCATCCGCAGATAGGGGCAGCCGTTTTCACGGGCGTAGTCCTCATAAAACGCGACAAACCTCGTGCCGTAGCCCTTTCCGGAGCAGGCGGGTTCTACCACCAGTGTGTGCAGCACCATCACCTGCTCATCCGGCACGTCGGGGTAGCGCCACGGTACATCGGCATACACCGGCACCTGAATTTTGTTGATACGGGCCGCCGCCACCACCGCGCCGCCCTCCTCCATGACGAAAAGGTCGTCGGCGTCCAGCGCCGCGCGGGCCGTATCCGCCGTAGGGTATACGCCGCGAATCCAACCTACGGTGGACTTGCCGCACTCCTCGTTGTCGTGGATATGCTCATAAATCGCCGCAATATGCGGGATATCCTGTTGGGTGCCTTTTCGGATCACGGGAAGCCCTCCTGGTCGTTTTTTCGTATTATAGGCAATGCCGCGCCGCCTGTCAAGCGCTTTGTCCCTTGCCAAATCTCACGGAACATGGCATAATGTAGGCAAAGAAAGGATGGATGCCCTATGAAAAAAATCGCCGTCATCACCGGCGCTTCCAGCGGTATGGGAAAGCGCTTTGCCGAAACCGTAGACCAGTATGGTACCTTTGACGAGGTATGGGGCATCGCCCGCCAGCGAGACAAGCTGGAAGCCCTGCGCGACACGGTGCCCTTCCCTGTCCGTGTGCTGGCCATGGACCTGACGGACCGGGCCAGCTTCGACATTTACAAGACGGCGCTGGCGGAGGAGCCGGTGCAGGTGGGCCTATTGATGAATTGCAGCGGCTACGGTAAGTTCAGCGCGGTGCTGGACACGCCGCTGGAGGTCAATCTCAACATGACCGACCTGAACTGTCAGGCGGTGGTGGCCATGTGTCAGCTGACAGCACCCTATATGCCCCGCGGCAGTCAGATCATCAACATCGCGTCGGTGGCGGCCTTCCAGCCTATCCCCTACATCAACGTTTACGGTGCCACCAAGGCCTTTGTGCTGAGCTTCAGCCGGGCGCTGAACCGTGAGCTGCGCCGTCAGGGCGTGGGGGTCATGGCGGTGTGCCCCTTCTGGACAAAGACCGCGTTCTTCGCCCGTGCCACTTCCTCTGGCGGCGAGGACATCGTGAAGAAATACGCCGCCATGTACGACCCTGACGACATCGTGCGCCGCACGTGGCGGGACGCCAAGCGGGGCAGGGATGTGTGTAAGTACGGCTTTGTGGCGCGGGGACAGGCGGCGCTGACGAAGCTGCTGCCCCACAGTCTTGTGATGGACGTGTGGATGAAGCAGCAGAAGCTGTCGTGATCTCCGGTCACCTGGCGGCAGCCAGCTTTTCCATCGCCTCTTCTTTCGTCGCCACGAAGAAAAAGTCATTGCCCTGATTGAATTCGTAGATGAAATCATGCAGCGGCTTGCTGGTGTAGTGGGAATAATCGCCGTAGATGGCCATTTTGACGCGGTAGTTGATGAACTTTTGCAAAATCTCCCCTGCCAGTTGGGTACTGAGGATGAAGAAGTCGCCGCACACCGGCTCCTTGTCGATGGCGATGCGGGAGCAGCCGGTCTCGTACCGCACCGTCATGGCAAGTTCCATGGCGGAGGCGGCGTCGGTGATGGCCGTTCCCTCTGTCACAACGGCGACGGTCACGCCGTTTTTCTCGACTGTCTCGATCTTCATACGCGCCTCCACAGCAGGCGGTTGTCCTCAAAGAGCACCGCCAGCCGTCCGGTGTCCTTCAGCCAAGCAAGGTACGACTTCACGGTGCTGCCCACCAGCACATACTGCTCAAAGGTCAGCGTCAGACCGTAGTCGTCAAACAGCTTCTTCAGCAGCTCCTCGAAGATGACAGGCTCGGCGCACAGCGCCACCATGTGGCCGGCGATCTCGTGCACCTTATCGATGTTGTACTGGGCCAGGGGCGCGATATCCTCCGTGACCTCGGCGTGGGCGGGAACGAAGGCGGCGGCCTGCATGGTCTTGACCTTCTCCAGCGTGTCCAGATAGGCGGCCACATCGTAGATAAAGCCGATCTGGTACTTGTCCAGCGTCTCGCGGCTGGACAGGCAGTCCGCCAGATACACTACGTCGTCCGGGCTGCGGAATCCCACCATGTGGAAGAAATGCCCCGGCAATTGCAGCAGTTCAAAGCCCTCCGGCAGCACGTCGGGCGTCAGCTCCTTGGCGTCGCTCTCCTGGGCCATCAGGAACTTGTGGCGCAGCTCCTTGGGCGGGAAGCCGCCGTACAGGAACGCAGGCTCCAGCACCGGATGGCGGGTAATGTCGCACTCGATGCCCTGCGCGTAAATTTTGCACTTGGTCTGGCCCTGCAAATAGCGGTTGCCGCCGATGTGGTCGGCATTGGAGTGGGTGTTGTAGATGGCGGTCAGATGCCAGCCGTTGGCGTCCAGCAGCTGCCGCACCTTGCGGCCCGCGTCCTTGTCGTTGCCGCTGTCGATGAGACAGACGTCTGTGTCGTTCAGCTTCACCAAACCCATCTTGGAGGGGCTTTGGATATAGTAGCTGCCGCCGGTGATGTGATTCAATTCGTACATGAAGGCACCTCTTTTCATATGATCTCTTACCTATATTTATATAGCAACAAGGTACACTTGTCAACGAAAAGGCCCGAACCGGTATGCCGGTTCGGGCCTTTTCTCTTGGGAGAGCAATGTCAGAAAGCAAAGACTTGCTTACTTCTTCTTAGCCAGCTTGCCCTCCTTGCACATGGCGACCACCATGCCGGTCAGGGCAAACAGAGCGATAGCGTTGGGGATGACCATCAGGTTATTGAACATATCGGTCAGCTCCCACACCAGGTCGTTGCTGGCCAGCGTACCGATGAACACGAACACCAGCGCGATCAGGCTGTACACCACGGTGCAGCGGCGGGGATTCTTCTTGCCGAACAGGTAGTTGGCGTTGATCTTACCGAACAGGTTCCAACTGAGGACAGTGGAGAATGCGAAGAAGAACAGGCACACCGCCACGAACATGGCGCCGAACTTCTCGCCGAACACGGTGCCGAAAGCGGTCTGGGCCAGATTGGCCTTGGTCAGCGTAGTGCTGGCAGCGGCCGCGCCGCAGTCGGCCAGAGGGCCGTCGGCGGTATACAGGGTGGAGATGATGACCAGTGCGTTGAGGGTCAGCACCACAAAGGTATCAATGAACACACCGATCATGGCCACCACGCCCTGATCGTGGGGGTGGGCCACGTTGGCCTGTGCGTGTGCGTGGGGGGTGGAACCCATACCGGCCTCATTGGAGAACAGGCCGCGCTTGGCGCCCTGACTGATGGCGGTCTTGATGGCGTAGCCGAAGCCGCCGCCGATGATGGCCTGAGGCTGGAAAGCATACTTGAAGATCATGGCGAAAGTAGCGGGGATGTAGGTGATGCGGGCCACCAGGATGGCCAGACCGCCCAGCAGGAAGATAGCCGCCATGATGGGAACGATCTTCTCAGTAACGGAGGCCAGACGCTGCACGCCGCCCAAGAAGATGACAGCGCAGATGATGACCAGGATCACGCCGGACACCCAGGTGGGGATACCGAAGGCGGTGTTCATGGTGGAGCCGATGGAGTTGGACTGCACCATGCAGCCCATGAAGCCCAGCGCCAGCACGATAGCCACAGCGAAGAAGCCCGCCAGGAACTTACCGAAGCCGCCCTTGAACGCGGTGGTGATGTAGTACACGGGGCCGCCGCGGACGGTGCCGTCGGGGTCGACGATACGGGTCTTCAGCGCCAGCGTGGCCTCGGCGTAGATGGTAGCCATGCCGAAGAAGGCGATGACCCACATCCAGAAAATAGCGCCGGGGCCGCCGGTCAGGATAGCGCCGGAAGCGCCCACGATGTTGCCGGTACCCACCTGAGCGGCGATGGCGGTAGCCAGCGCCTGGAAGGAGCTCATACCGGAGTCGTGCTTGTCGCCCTTCAGCTTCAGGTTGCCGAACACCTTGCGCATACCCTCGCCGAAGCAGCGCACCTGCACGAAGCGGGTCTTGATGGAGTACCACAGACCTACGCCGATCAGCAGAAACACCAGAATGTAGTTGCTCAGGTATTCGTTGATCTTACTTACGATGGGAAACAGTACGGATTCGATGGCTTGCATGTTAATTCTCTCCTTTTTCGCAGAAAAATAGAGCCGCTGCCATGCAGCGACTCCGGAGAAACAAGGTAGACACAAATGTCTTCTCTGTCCTTTTGCCTGAGAGATTCAGCGCTTTCGCGCCTTACACCTTCGGCACCCAATTCAATGGGATTCTCCAGAGTCCCCTCCTCTTTCAGTTTTCCGGTGGAATTCTGAAAGGCTCATCGGGTGCTGTTCAATTGATGGATGGAGTATAGCACAGCATTTGCCCGATTGCAAGCATTTTCTTCACAATTTAGAAATATTTTTTCACCCATTGACAATATCGTAATACGATGTTATAGTGATATCGTAAAACGATATTCTACAGAAAGGAGCGGAACGCCATGCCGAAACGGTCATTGGAGACATTGTCAGAACCCATGTTTTACGTGCTGATGGCCCTGCGCCGCCGGACGTTGTGCGGCGTGGAGATCGTCCACTGGATCGGCGAGACCACCGGCGGCCACATGGCGCTGGGGCCGGGGACGCTGTACACCATTCTCTCCAAGCTGACAGACGAGCAAATGATCCGGGAGGTCAGCGTGGAGGGCCGCAAGCGCACCTATGAATTGACCGACGCGGGAAAAAAACTGTATGACACCGAATGTGACCGTCTGCGCCGCTGCATCCGCGACGCGGACAGAGAGGAGGAAAACGCATGATCAAGCTTCTGCCCTACTACCTGATCCAGATCGACGCCATCGAAAGCTGGCTGGATGAACAGGCAAAAAAGGGCCTGTTCCTGACGGAATTTTCTAATCCGTGCGTCATGCGCTTTGAAAAAGATGCGCCGCGGACGGTACGCTACCGGATCGACGTGAAGCGGGACATCGGCGCCTGCGGTGAAAAAGAGCGTATTGCCGACTATCAGGAATTTGGCTGGGAATATGTCTGCGAGCTTGCCGCCGATCTGGATGTCTACCGCTGCGACGATCCCGACGCGCCGGAGCTGAACACCGATGAGGAAACCCTCCACGAGGTGCTGGACAAAAAGCTGAAAAGCCGATATATGTGGCGTACCGTATCGCTGTGTCTGCTTCCTTTGTGGCTCATTCTCATCCTGCGCCGCTATTCATATGGGTATTCCACCGGGGTATATGACCAGCTGCTGTCAGGCTTTCTCTGGCTATATGTCTTCGTGGGGTTGATGACGCTGACGTGCCTCATCACGCTGATCACCTATCTTGTAAGTGCCGCTGCCACACGACGGCGCAGACTGCTGAAGCGGACGTACCACTCCCCTGCCGAAATGCGCCGCTGGCGCACCGTGCAGCTGTCGTCCTTCATTCTGCTTGCGCTCGCGCTGGTGATATTCCTCGCCACCGCTATCGGCATGAAGCAGCCTTATAAGGGCATCCCAGTGGAGGCATTTCCGGTGCCCACCGTGTCAGAGGTGTTTTCTGATGCTTCCGCCGAAACCCAGTGGGCGACAGATTCCCCCCAACTGCTGTGCGGTCATAGTTATCTGCGGCAGGATGGCCGCAACGTCGCCGAACCGGGAACGGAAAAGCGGGCGGAAAGCTGGTACTATAACGCGGATATATACCACCTTGCATGGCAATGGGTCGCCAACGGCTACGCGCAGGAGCATGCGCGGGCCTACGGGCTGCGGGAGATCACCGTTCCCGGCTGGGAACACGCCTGGTACAGCGCGGATAACGCCGTATGGGGTGGCCAGACGCTGCTGCTGCAAAACGGCAAGGAGGTGTGGGAGATCGGCTGTGACCGGGAGGAGAGTCTGTTGGACGCGTTGGACAAATTCGCCCGCTGAGGTCAGAAAGGAGACGCCGCGATGAGTAAAAGGATGTATGGCACCGCCAAGGAACTTCCCTATATCTGGTACGAGATCGACGCAGTGGAAGCTTGGCTGGATGAACAGGCACAACAGGGACTGCGGCTGACGGACATTCAGGGGAAGCTCTGTGTCTTTCAGCCCAGCGATGAGCCGCCTGCCCGATACCGGGTGCATGTGAAGCCCCACAACGGCTACTACACCCAGCAGGAGGAGTACAAGGAGACCATGCGGGAGCTGGGCTGGGAATATGTGGGGCGGATCAACTACCGGGCCGACGTCTATCGGGCCACGCGGCCCGACGCGGTGGAGATCAACACCGACGAGGACGCCCTGCGCAGTCTGCTGCGCTCTAACATGTGGTTCGACGGCATCGCGGCGGCGGCGCTAATCGCCCTGACGGTTTACAGCCTGTGGAAGAAATTCGCCGTTACGAAGGCTTACAGTGGGTTTTATGATCTGCTGCTGAATGATATCTTTGTCGAATACCTCATTCCGGAGGTACTGCTGGCGTTGATTCTGGTGCTGCTGGCCGCCGCCTTTCTCGTCCGTCTGGCGCGGCAGCGGAAGCGCTGTCTCCTGGGCCGGGACTGCCGGTTTGACGGCGTGCTGCGAAAGCGGAAGCGGTTCTATTTTGTACTGCTGGGGCTGCTGATCCTTATGTTTGCTTTTCCCATGCTGCCTACGATATTTGGCGTCCCCGAAGCCGCCGAGAGCACCTCCTTTGACACCTGTCCCGTGGTGCTGCTGCAGTCCATCTCGCCGGAGGAGGCGGAGCAGATCGTGGTGGAGGATTACGACATCCCTGTCCGCAGCAATCACTACCTGCTGGCGGATAACACCATCTACCGGCAGAGCGGCCCCACCGTGTGGGTGGAGGGAGAGGGCTGGGGGTATACGCCGCTCTCCTATTCTGTGACGGTCACGGATGTCCACAGGGAGGATCTTGCGGAGAAATACTACGCCGAGGTGATCAATTACCACCGTAACGATGATGTTTCCTGGAAGGAAGTGACAATCGACGGCTGGAATCAGGCCATGTATTGCCGCGGTATCGGCAATCCTCGGGCCCACCATCAGGACAGCGCCGGCCTTCCCGCGCTGCCGGACTACACCTATCAGAGTCTGTTTCTGCGGCAGGGCTGCCGGGTGGTCTGGGTACGCTATCGTGGCGAGACCGATATATACCCCCGGCTGAATACCCTTTACGCCCGGCGGATAGCCGCCGAAACCACCGCATAACAAACGACCGCCGTACAGCGTTTGCTGTACGGCGGTCGTCCTTTATACAATTATTTCCGTAGCCAGTCCGGCCTTGACCGGCTGTTGACGCCGGACACCAGGCCCATAATGGCAAAGGTGATGACGATAGAGGTACCGCCGTAGCTGAAAAACGGCAGCGTCAGGCCGATGACCGGCATGACAAACAGACACATACCCACATTGGCCAGCACCTGGAACAGCAGCATACCCACCACGCCCACGCAAATATAGGCGTCCAGCTTACTGTTGGCGTTGCTGGCCACATAGATACACCGCAAAATGATGGCCGCCAGGATCGCCAAGGCCAGCACACAGCCGATAAACCCCAGCTCCTCGCCGATAACGGAGAAAATGAAATCCGTATGCCGGTTGGGCAGGCTGGAACTGTCCTTGCTCTGTGTCTGGACACCGTGAAACAAGCCCATGCCCATCAGTTTGCCGCCGCCCAGGGTCAGCAGACTGCGTGTCTGCTGCCAGCCCTCCTCTATGGGGTGGAAACTGTGGTCAAACACCACGATAAAGCGGTTTTTCATGTAGTCCTCGATCACATCCTCCTCCCAGAGGATGTAAAACGCCAGCGCCGCCGCCAATCCGCCGCCGATGAACCAGCCCTTGGACACACCGGCTACAAAACACATACAGATGAAAATGGCGACCAACACCAGATCGCTGCCCATATCCGAAGAAATTTTATAGTACAGCAAAAAGAACATCATCAAATGCGCACCCAAAAACAGCACGTCCGGCGCTTTTTTCAAAGTGCGGTTTTCCTGAAGCCATACCAACTGCCAAGCCAGCACCACAATGAACGTCAGCTTCACGATCTCGGAGGGCTGCACCATAAAGGGCAGGAACGGGAAATCCAGCCACGCCTTGTTGCCGGTATCGCCCGCCTCGCCAAAGGGGATCAGCAGCAGGATCATTGCCAGGCCGAACAGCGTCAGCCACAGCCATCCCTTTTTCCGCATCAGTTCGCCTACGTCCACCAGGGAAAGCAGGAAAAACAGAATAATGCCCATCACCGCGCCGCCGGTCTGCACCAGCACCTCGCGCAGCGATTCGCTGTACCGGGTAGCGGAGTAGATCATCAGGATGCCGAAAGCCGTGGCGATGCAGCAAAGCGCCAGCAGGACCATATCGGTCTGCCGCACGATATCCCGTAAAAATTCCCGCATACGCCGCATGAATGATTCCTCCGTGGTATCCGCCGGGACGCATAGCCTCCCAGAATAAACTCCGTATATTTTACCACAATACTTTTTCTCTGTAAACCTGTCCGTCCCCCTTTTCTTTCTGAACTTTTTGTGATACACTGGAGGCACTATGATAAAAATGGCAGAATAGGGCCGTTTCACTTTCCGAAAGGACGTTGACCATGCAGTACATTTCCCACAGCGTGTCTGATACCGAGGCGTTGGGCCGTCAGCTGGCTCTGAAGCTCCGCCCTAATACGGTGGTAGCCTGCCGCGGCGGCCTGGGCATGGGCAAGACGGCCCTGACCCGCGGCATCGCCCAGGGCATGGGCTATACAGGCCGCGTTACCTCCCCCACCTTTACCATCGTCAACGAATACCTGGGCGAAACGCCGGTGTTCCATTTTGATATGTACCGTTTGGACGACAGCGACGCCCTGTTTGACATCGGCTGGGAGGACTATCTGGACCGGGGCGGCGTATGCGTGGTGGAGTGGAGCGAAAACGTGGCGGACGCCATGCCGGAGGACGCCATCGTGGTCAGCTTCACCCGCGGCCAGACGGATAACGAACGGATCATCACCATAGAAGGGGGCGGCATCGCATGAAAATACTGGCTTTGGAAACGTCGGCCAAGTCCGTGTCCGCCGCCGTGGTAGAGAATAGCACGGTGCTGGCCAGCGCCTACCAGAACATGGGCCTGACCCACAGCGTCACCCTGATGCCGCTGATCGACAGCATGCTGAAAAACGCCGGACTGACGGCGAAGGATATGGGCCTGATCGCCGTGGCCGCCGGTCCCGGCAGCTTTACAGGGCTGCGCATCGGCGTGTCCGCCGCCAAAGGTCTGGCCTGGGCGCTGGAGCTGCCCTGCTGCGGCGTATCCACGCTGGAGGCCATGGCGGAGAATGCCCGCAGCTTTGAGGGCACAGTCATCTGCGCCATGGACGCCCGCCGCCAGCAGATCTATAACGCGGTGTTTGACTGCCATGACGGCGCACTGACGCGGCAGTGCGAGGATCGTGCCGTGGCGCTGGAGGTACTGGCGGAGGAGCTGAAAAATTCCAATAAACGGAAAATAGTAGTTGGCGACGGCGCCAAGTTGTGCTATACTTATCTGTTGGAGTTGGGCATCGACTGCCGCATAGCGCCGCCTGCCAGCCTGTACCAGAACGCCGCAGGCGTTGGCCTCGCGGCGGAGCGCATGGCGGCAGAGGGCCGCACGGTAACGGCACAGGAGCTGCGGCCGGTCTATCTCCGCCTCTCTCAGGCGGAGCGGGAACGTCTGGCCAAGGGCCTGCCCATTACGTTGGACGAGCATTGAAATAATTTTATATACGGAGGATAAGATCATGAACGAAAAGTTCCCCACTCTGCACATCGTAAACCATCCCCTGGTGCAGCACAAGCTGACGGTGATGCGCGACAAGAACACCAGCGTCAAGGACTTCCGCACCCTGGTGGGCGAGATCGCTATGCTGCTGACCTACGAGGCCACCCGCGACCTGCCTACCACGCTCAAGACCATCGAGACCCCCCTGTGCACCTGCGAAATGCCTGTACTGGCCGGTAAGAAAATGGCCATCGTTCCTATCCTCCGCGCAGGTCTGGGCTTCGAGGACGGCATCCTCAATCTGATCCCCTCCGCCCGTGTGGCCCACATCGGTATGTACCGTGATGAAGAGACGCTGGAGCCCCACTTCTACTTCCTGAAGTACCCCAAGGACATTGCCGAGCGCGACGTTTTGATCGTCGATCCCATGCTGGCTACCGGCGGCAGCGCCGACATGGCCATCACCAAGATGAAGGAGCTGGGCTGCAAGAACATCAAGCTGATGATTCTGGTGGCCGCGCCTGAGGGCGTACAGTTCATCTATGACCGCCACCCCGATGTGGAGATTTACTGCGCCGCGCTGGACGATCACCTCAACGAAAACGGCTATATCGTCCCCGGCCTGGGTGACGCCGGTGACCGTATCTTTGGCACAAAGTAAAAATACCTCTTTACAGTTTCATCCATTCGTCGTATAATTGACGAAACAGACTATACAGAAAGGCGGTGCCTCAATGGACGACTATACCAGAAAATTCAATGCCGCAGAGGATCGGGACGAACAGGTGCATCATGTGCTGACCTCGGTATATGAGGCACTGAAGGAGAAGGGCTACGACCCTGTGAATCAGATCGTAGGCTACATCCTGTCAGAGGACCCCACCTACATCACCAACCACAACGGCGCCCGTACCCTGATCTGTAAGATCGATCGGGACGAGCTGCTGCAGATACTGGTGAAACGGTATCTGGATATCTGACATAAATTATGGCACAAAAGAAGGAGAAATCATTTGATTTCTCCTTCTTTTTGCCGCTTTTTGTCATCTTTCCCCCGTCGATTTGACAGAGGCTGATTTTTATGCTATACTGTTGAATATTGATTGACAAGGGCAAGCACGGTTTTGACGGCAAATGGCGCCGGAGGGACACGCTGTCAGGTGTGTTTGCCCCTGTCAATTGATGCGACAAATCATGTAAACAGGAGGACACAAACCAATGGCAGATGTGAAAAAAGGCGAAGGCCTTATCTATAAAAACCATCCCCTGCGGCGCATCGACAACCTGATCTACTACGGCTCCATGGCTGACAAGTATATCGTCATGTTCCAGATTCTGGAGTCCAAAAAGGAGCAGGATATGGACGTCGCCACCCGTGTTTCCGTGCAGCTGCAGCTGACCGACCCCGACCTGAAGTCCCGTGACCGCGTGGTGAAAAAGTCGGAGAAGAACAGCCTGTATGCTGCCATGGATGTGGGCTCTATCTGGTTGGAGCGCGCACTGGCCGGCAAACTGTAAGGGGGCTTCCCAATGAGATCACGCACATGCCGTATGCTTGCCGCGGCCGTATTGTCCGTGGCAATGCTATGCAACACCGCCGTCTGCGCGTGGGCGACCACCTCAGACGCCGCCTCCGCCCAGGAGGCAGCGGTCATTAAGACCGCTCTGACCGCCGGCCTGGAGGTCAACGGCCAGAAGCCGGAGCTCCCCCGCCTGCTGCCCAGTGAGACCAAGGTCAAGTCTGTGGGCCGTGTACTGGAAAAAGACGTGCCTCTGTTCTTCGACCCCACGGAGGAGAGCAACGTCTACATTCTCCTGCCGCTGGACGCTATCGTGTCCGTGATGGAGGACCTGGGCGACTGGTTCCGCGTCAGCTATAACGACTGCACCGGCTTCATCCCGCCGGAGTACATCGAGCTCCTCAAGTATGACGAAAGCTTCGAGACCTACGGCGTCGTGGACGCCGAGGAGATGTCCCTGTTGGCAGAAGCGGACGGCGGCAGTGAGGTACTGACCACTCTGAAGGACGGCGACCGTGTGGAAGTCACCGGTCTTGACAACGGCTACTTCGCCGTAAAGAGCGGTGATAAGACCGGCTACGTCACCGGCGACGACCTGGACCTGACCATGGAAAAGGAGGCTCCCGCCCCCAAGGTAACGGCCAAGCCTGCTGCCAAAAAGCAGGAGACCACCACAGAAGACGGCAGCACTGCCGAGGATAGCGCCGAGAGCGGCGCCGCCGATACTGTCGTCAGTAGCGGCTCCGGCAGCGATATCGTCTCCTTCGCCATGCAGTATCTGGGTACGCCTTACGCCTATGGCGGCACCGGTTCCGGCGGCTTTGACTGCTCCGGCTTCACCATGCACGTCTTCTCCAACTTCGGCGTCAGCCTGGCCCACGGAGCCACACCCCAGCTGAACAACGGCTACACCGTATCCAAGAGTGAACTACAGCCCGGCGACCTGGTATTCTTCTTCGGCACCTATAACACCAGCTCCGCCGCCAGCCACGTGGGCATCTACATCGGCAGCAACCAGTTCATCCACGCCTCCACCAGCCGCGGCGTTATCGTCTCCAGCCTCAGCGAAGCCTATTACGCCAACCGCTATCTGACGGCCCGCCGCGTTTTCTGACGGCAGCTGCATCCATCCATTTCCCCGGCCTGACAGGCCGGGGAAATTTTTTTGCTTCCGGGGCTTGACAAATTCTCTTTCCATGCATATACTGTTCATATCGAACATATACAGTTGAAACGGAGGTGTTCCTTTGGACCTGATCATCAGCAATGCCAGCGGAAAACCCATCTACGAGCAAATATACACGCAGATCAAAAATGCCATCGTCTCCGGAGCGCTTTCCCCCGGTGACGCCCTGCCCTCTATCCGGGCGCTGGCAAAGGATCTGCGCATCAGCGTCATCACCACCACCCGCGCCTATGACGAACTGGAGAAGGACGGTTTTATTGACCGCGTTCCCGGCAAGGGCTGCTATGTGGCAGAGCAAAATCTGGAGCTGGTACGGGAAGCTCATTTGAAGCAGATCGAGGATCACATGAGCGAGATCGTCTCATTGGCGCAAGGTTGTTCGCTGACGGAGGAGGAAGCCGTGAAGATGCTGCGGCTGATATGGGAAATGAAAGGAAGAGATGCGGAATGACAAATGCGATCGAAATAAAAGGTCTGACGAAGGAATATCCCGGCTTCCGGCTGGGCAGTCTTGACCTGACGCTGCCCTCTGGCAGCATTATGGGCCTGGTGGGCGAAAACGGCGCCGGAAAAAGCACCACTATCAAGCTGATCATGAACGCCGTCCACAGAGACAGCGGCATCGTGTCGGTACTGGGGGTGGATAACCAGAGCGCCGCCTTTTATGCCGCCAAGGAGGATATTGGCATCGTGCTGGACGAAGCCTATTTCCCCGAAGTGCTGAACGCCAGCGACGTAGGCCGGATCATGGCGAACACGTATCGTCAGTGGGATCCGGAGACCTACGAGAGCTATTTGCAGCGGTTCGGCCTGCCCCGGAACAAGGCCTTCAAGGATTTCTCACGCGGTATGAAGATGAAGCTGGCCATCGCCGTGGCGCTGTCCCATCAGGCGAAGCTGCTGATTCTGGACGAGGCCACCAGCGGTCTTGATCCCATGGTACGGGATGAAATTGTGGATATATTCAACGAGTACACCCGGCAGGAGGATCGTTCCATTCTGCTGTCCTCCCACATCGTCAGCGATCTGGAGAAGATCTGCGACTACATCGCCTTCCTGCATAAGGGGAAGCTGGTGCTGTGTGAGGAAAAGGACCGCCTGCTGGAGGAATATGCCCTGGCGCGGCTGTCCCATGAGCGGCTGGCCGATCTGCCGGAGGATAGCGTGATCAGCGCGGAGAACGATCCCTACGGCGTTCGTGCGCTGGTGCTGCGGGATAAAGTCCCCCACGACCTGCCGCTGGAGCACACCAATCTGGAGGATATCATTCTGTTTCTGGCGAAGGGAGGTACACGGAGATGAAAGGGTTGCTGCTAAAGGATATTCTGACCCTATACAAGCAGACGAAGATCATTCTGCTGCTAATGGTGGTTTTCGCCTGTATCCCTGGCTTGCCCACTTCAGCGTTTGCTGTATTTTACGGCGCTATGATGCCTATTACCGCGCTGGCCTATGATGAGCGCAGCAAATGGGATGAGCTGGCGGCCATGATGCCCTACACGGCCAAGGCCATCGTAGGCAGCAAGTATGCGCTGGGCCTGCTGCTGATCGGAAGTATCTCGCTGCTGTCCGCCGCGTCACAAGTGGTAGTCAGCGTGGTACAGCATGTCCCCCTTAACACTGAGACGCTGATCAGCATTCCGCTGGTGGCCTGCGGCGCTCTGCTGATGATGCTGATAGACCTGCCTCTGATGTTCCGTTTGGGCGTAGAAAAGGGCCGCATCATCTACATTTTGCTGACCTGCGGCTGCGTAACGTATTTTGCTATGAACACAGATGACGTGATCGCATCCCTGGACACTGTCAGCGTCTATTCGGCACTGCTGATGGTGCTGGCAATCACCATCGTTGCTTTTGTCATCTCTTATACCATCTCCGTCCAGGTCTACCGGGCGCGACGGGGATGACCTCTGCAATAAGAAAAGGACGGCAAAGCCGTCCTTTTCTTATTGCAAAATTATGTTGCGCATTTCTTGCAAGGCGTCAGACCGCGCCGCTCCACCTCGTCCCATGTAATCTCCTGCCCGTTCTTACCGGGACATGCCGCGTCATAGTGATAGCGCTTTCCGCTGGGCGAGGCATACACATGCTCTGCCCGTTCCGGGGGTGTAGTTTCTTCCGGTTCTGTGACTTCGTCGTCCGGAAGCGCCGCTTCATCGGGCGGCGTTGTGACGCCCTTCTGCGGAACCGTCACCTCCGGCTCCGTCTGCGCGGTAGAATCCTGCTGACCATGCTCCTGCAAGTACACCTCAAAGGTGTCCTGCCGGTATTGCTCCTTCTGCTCCAGAAACAGCACAGCGTATCCCGTCCCTATACTGCACAGCAGGATACACGCGGCGATCCACGGCAGACAGTCGCCCACCGTCATATTCAGCACCCGCTCCCACAGCTCCTTTGGTGTGGGCCAGCGCTTTCCGCCGGATGTATTCGCTTTCCGCTTCTCCATGGCCTGCCTCCCCTTCGCCGCTTTGCACCTGCTGTTCTCTCCTATTTCTCCATACGCGTCAGCATCCTGACGGCATATTTCAAAAACATCTTCACCGCCGGAGATACATCCGCCTTGGAGTTCATGGCCACACCCAGCGTGATCTGTGAAGGCGGATCGATGGGCAGCATAGCGATGTCACAGATGCGCTTTTCGGTGATCAGCTGGTTCATGACGCTCATACCCAGCCCCTGCTCCACCATAGACATGACAGAGAAGCTCTCCAGCGTGGTAAACTGCACGTTGGGCTCGATGCCGTTCTTAGCAAACAGCGCCTCCACGTCGTCATCACAGCCCAATGCCGGCATAATGAACCGGTCTGTGGCGCAGTTTTCCAAGGGGTAACTCTCAGCGTTGGCCAGTGGGTGATCCTTGGGCAGCAGCGCCAGCATGGGGTCCTCCGCCAAGGGAATGAATTCGTAGGGCATCCCCTCCTGATAGCTGAAAAAGCCGATATCAGCGGCCCGGTCATCCAGCCACTTGGACACCTCCTGCCAGATACCCTCCATCAGCTTGATGCGGATCTGCGGATAGTCCCGCTGAAACGCGCTGATGACCGCTGGCAGCCAGTGGGTGGCGATGCTGGAATAGGCGGCAATGGTGACGCTGCCGATCAGCAGACCGTTCATCTCTGCTGACAGTTCAAAGATACGGTCCTCCTGCCGCAGGAATTCCCGTACTGTGGACAGCAGCAGCTCGCCGTTTTCCGTCAGCGTCACGCCCTTTGTATTCCTCCGGAACACCGGAAAGCCCAGCTCCTTCTCCAGCGCCGTCACCAGCTGGTTCACACCGGAGGGCGTATAGCTGAGGGCCTCGGCGGCCTTGGAAAAACTGCCCGTCTCCGCCGCCGCCAAAAAAGCTCTGCACCGTGCTGTTTCCATGGGTCCTGTCTCCTTTTTACTCACAGTATTTCTGATAACCATCATCAGATTGTATCGCTTTACTTTCTTTGTTAAATATTCTACTATACAACCATAGAAAGCACAAGCCCAAAATCACATTTTTTTAAGGAGGAATCTGCCATGAAAAACATCCGTGCTTACCTGACGACCGCCGTGGTTTCCCTCATGCTGGTGGTGGTATCCGCCTTTTCACTCAGCGGTATTGCGCACACGGCCGCTATTTCTGTGCCGCTTCTGTTCGGTTTTGTCTTTACCTGGAGCGCCGTCCGGGCGGTGCTCGCCCAAATGGAGGAAAATGACAGCGAGGCGGAGCCCCTCACCTTCACCCTCCGCATCCCCAAGGCTGCGTAATAAAAAGTGTAAAAGGTCCGCATACCGATGGTATGCGGACCTTTTTTCTGATTATGGTTCCCGGACCGTACCGCCGCCTTGGTGAATCGTTCCGTTATCCAGGCAAAGGCTTTCCTCGCCGCCGGGCGTTGCGATCTGGCCGCCGTTGAGGGTGATGTCGCCCTCGCCCATCCACAGACCGTTGTCCAGGAGCAGCGTGCCGCCCTCCACGGTAATGCTGCCCTTCTCGATGTTGCAATCGCCGGTCACATGCACAGTTCCACTCTTGACCACCAGCGCTGCATTTTGCAGCCACAGTGCCGGACAGGTCAGCGTACCGTCCTCCACCAGCAACAATCCCTCCTGCTCCGCGTTGCTGCCGATGGCCAGCTCCTCGTTACCGGTAATGATGATCTCCGCGTCGTCCCGGACAACCAGCACCGGCCGGGCTACAGCGCCCCAGCCCCAAACGCTCAGCTTGTTCGCCGACAAACTGCCGTCTCCGGTAAACAACAGGCTCGTACCGCCCAGCTCTCCGGAAATCGTATTGTTTCCCGTCAGGTCAAGATGCAGCGCCCCCCAGGGCAGCAGCTCCTCAAGAGCAGCGTCGTTCAGCTTCATCGTACCGCCAAACCAGCATAGCGGCTCCACTTGCTCCGCACAAAGGCTATCCCATGTCACGCTCTCACCGTCCACCGGAGCCCACTCCCCGCTGAAGGCCGTCTGATAGTAGGCGCTGCCGTCTTTTTCGTTGTCCAGCAGCGCCGCGCCATAGATGCGGGACGTTACGGCAGCCAATTCAGCCGCCGCCAGCGTTCCTGCGCCGCCCTCGACGGTCGTTCCCTTGGGAAGCTCACCGTTGAAATACGCCTGTCCGCCGCTCATCACGATCGCCGCGGCACTGTCAACGTTGTATTCATCTATGAGCGCCACGCCGCCCCGGAAGGTGCAGGCTTTCGCTTCCAAAAGCTGGCGGGCTAACAGCAGGCCGTCCGCCACCAGCACCTCGCCATTCACCTGCATCCAGTCGGTATAAACTGTGCCGCCCAGCTGCGAATACGCGGGCGCGTTGCCATTGCTCAGCAGCTCCATGTCCGGGCAAACCACCGTCACGTCACCGGCCACCATCAGCGCAGGCAGGTCGAACCGGTCTCCTCCGCAGCGAATGCCCATGGTCGTAAAGGTCAGCGTACCGTCGCCGGTGATCAGCACACAGTCGAACCCGTTGAAGCAGGGCTCTCCGCCGCCGTCAATGGTGCAGTTGCCGGAAATGTCTAGCCGCAGCAGGCCGCCGTCCACCGGCATCAGGTTGGGGATCGCACAATCTCTGGCCGAAATGGTAAAAGCGTTGTACCGCTCACCATTCCAGGCAAGACGCCCCGCGTTGGTCTCCACCTTCGCGCCGCCGTTGGAGAACTCAGCCACCGTCACGCCCTCGGTTTGAAACTCCCGTAGGATCAAATCGGTATAGCTTCCATCCGGCATATGTATGCCGTAGATCTCGCTGGTGCAGTCGTGGCCCTTTTCCGCAAAGGGCAGCTGGCTGTCGGGCTCCGCCGTGCCGCTGCTGGCGGCAATGTCGAACCAGCAGCGACAGCTCTCCGGCAGCTCCTCTGCTGTCAGCTCCGATGGCTCCGTATTTGCGGCGTCCTCTGTCGGCGTACCGCAGGCGTTCATTACCAGCAGTAGGCATGCAAGCAGTAGAGCAAGCAGTCGTTTCATCCCTCGTTTCTCCTCCATTTTCCTTATTTGGCGTCCTGCGGCTTTTCAAATTCCTCCGCCACATCCATCAGCAGCTGCCGGATGGGCAAATGCTGGGGACAAACATTCTCACACCTGCCGCACTTTACGCAGTCCGACGCCCTGCGCCCCGGCCCGGTATGCACCGTATTGTAGTAGAAATCCGCGTTCCAATCCTGGTGATACAGCTGCTTGGCATTCATGGCCGCGAATATATCAGGGATAGCGATATGCACCGGGCAGCCCGCCACACAGTAGTGGCAAGCGGTACAGGCGATCAGCCGCATACTGCGGAAAATGTCCCGGATCTTCTCGATTGCCGCCATTTCATTCTCGTTCAGCGGTGTAAAATTCCGCATGAAGCCGATGTTGTCCCGCATCTGCTCCATATTGCTCATACCGGACAGCACCATCGCAATGCCCGGAAAGCCCGCGGCAAAACGGATGGCATAGCTGGCAAAGCTGCCGCCATGCAGCGCTTCCAACTCGGCGGCAGCCGCCTCCGGCAGCTTCACCAAATTGCCGCCCTTCACCGGCTCCATCACCAGCACCGGCTTGCCATGCTTCCGGCACACCTCGTAGCACTTACGGCTCTGCACCGTAGGATCGTCGTAGTCCAGATAGTTGAATTGCAGCTGCACTACCTCGATCTGAGGATACTCCGTCAAAATCTGCTCCAGATAATCCGCCGTGTCGTGGAAAGAAATGCCCACATGCCGCACCTTTCCCTCCGCCTTCAGGGCGAAAGCTGTCTCATATGCCTGACAGGCCTTAAAGTGCGGATAGGTCTTTTTGTTCTGGGAGTGCATCAAATAAAGGTCGAAATAGTCTACGCCGCAGATTTCCAACTGACTCTCAAAAAATGGCCGGATATCCGCCTGACATTTGAAATAGGCATCCGTCAGCTTATTCGTCAGCACATAGCGGTCGCGGGAATACCGGTCTGTCAGGCAGCTCTTGATAGCCTGTTCACTCTTGCCGTCCAAATAGCCGTGGGCAGTATCAAAATAATTAAATCCCGCGTCCAAGAAGGCATCTACCATGCGGCAGGTTTCCGCTATATCCACTTGACCATCCTGCATCGGCAGCCGCATATAGCCAAAGCCAAAATTTCCCTTGATCCTATCCATAGTTACATCACTTCCCATTCGATTTTTCAAACGTTGAGTACATTTTAGCATAGCAGCATTCAGAAAGAAACCTATTTTTCAAAAAAGAAACGCACCAATCCGTGCGTTTCCTTGCATCTGACACAATTCAATTATCCCTGTCTCTTTTGATATAATATCCTTCCTGCACAGCAGCGACAGTCGCAGCAATGCAGACAACCGCGCCGCTATATCGCAAGCTGATATACGCCCGTGTCAGCGGAAGCAGAAAGAGCAGCACTCCTGTGATCTTATTCATGATCGTATGCGCAGCGGCAAACTGCTTCTTTTGAAGAAATCCTGATATCAGATTAGCCAGCTTTATAATGGCAATCGCTTTTGTCCTTCTGGCAACGGCTCCATCAAGCATATCACTCAAACCGCAGAGCAGATGCAGCGTAAAAAAACAGGGAGAAGATGCGGAAAAGAACAACAGCAAAGGCGCAAAGAAAACGCGGGAAGCCGTGATATAGTTGGCCGCATACCACTTTGACACGATAAATATCCTCCCCTCCCACTTATGCAGACATAACAAAAGCCCACGACATTCGTCGTAGGCTTTTGTGTTGGCGCTACCTATTTTTCCGGGCCGTCTCCAGCCAAGTATCGTGGGCAGAAGCGAGCTTAACTTCC
>CAKTMW010000005.1 GCA_934574095.1 uncultured Oscillospiraceae bacterium
GTCATCTGTTTATCCATATGTATACTATATCATATTCAACCGTTGATGGCTCATCTTTTCATGCGGTGTTGCCTTAATACAATATCTTCATCTGGAGATATTGTGTTAGGGGCCCATAGTTCTTCTACGACTATCTGGTAATACTGATCGTGACTATCAGATTTTGCTGGCCTAATGATTACCAATATTTTGTGCATAGTTTTCGGATCATAGTGCACAATTACTTCCTTACCAGCTTTTATTTGAGATTCTAACGCCCCCATGTTCAATGTAATCCCTCTCCACTTCTGCATATCCGTTGATTCGAGGGTAACTTTCTTCTCAACCGGAACTGACAGTGTTAGGTCTTTTCTCATATAGACAGATACAGCGGCATCCGGATATTTTCTTAAAACCTCAAGAGTCTTAGGGAGGCTCCCCCTCACACTACCTATCGAGGTGTCAAAGAAAATGTTATAGAGAAAAAACTGCTTATTTAGTACAAACCCCTGCCTCTCAAATTTGGCGGCAGAAATGTTACTGAGTCCATATTTGTCAGCCCCTTCTTCCAAGTGTTCTACCGCCTGTACATCTTCTAGATTGGCAAATGCAACAGAATTCCGTTCAACGCACCAAAGAATAAATATATCCAAGAGTCGAGAATAGTCATAATAAAAATAATCGGTAAAACTTATTTGGCCTTCAACCGCAGCAGCAATAGCCTCTGCAAATGGGTAACACGACGACTCTTTGAGGGATAAGACTCCACTAGCAAAAGCAAGCCAAAAGCACTCTCCACCGTATTTTTCTCTATCAACTATAATCTTACCATTTTTAGCTACACAAAAACAAAAGGTAAGCAACTCCTCTATATCGATACCTTGTGCATCTATCAAACGTCTAACAGTTTCCTTATACGACTCGATTGGGTACGGCACTGATCTGCCGTTTGATAAAAAGTAATGCATTCTGACCGGAGTATACATTAAAAACGTGCATTGATGTACAGTGTGAAAAACGCCTCCATGCTCTGGTTTTTTCATGCATCGCATATAATACTGTACCTTCTTGAACTCCTGATCTTCCGATATTGTCTGTAATAACGTGTTAAACTTATTCGATAAACTAGAATTTACCAGCATATCATTTACTCCTAGTGTTAAAATACAGTATGTTGTATTGCCTAATATATCAATATAGAAATTACGTTTGCGAGTCACTCTGCCGTTGTTTCCCAGTTAGATTCTGGCTACCTCTATTTTGCAAATTCGCCTCTGCTTTGATATTTTCAATATGCCATCCTGCTATATCATGCTTTTCTGCTTCATACCAATCACGATTTACAACTCGCGCATTAAGCGCAAGCATGCCTTTTTGCGGATGCTCGGCATACACATATCTGTGTGCATGCCGTATAATCATTTCACGAAATAACTTGCTGTACATCGGCGAATAATCTAAATCAGGATATGGTCCTTTTTCGCCAATCTCTGAAAAGAGAAGAAGTTTGGGAGAAATAGGCATTAATATGTTACCATGTTTTATTCCCCATCCCCCATCAAAATCGTAATCTCGTTCGTTATTGTAATTCAAGCAAATCACGGGGTCATCGGAGGTCGGAAATGAGACATCAGCAGAGGCATGAAGGACTTGCCAATTCAGTCGCTCGGACACCTTTACTGTTGATGTGAGTAGGTGCTTTAAATCATGTAAGTAAAAGCCCTTACCAATGACTGTCTTTACTTCAACCATAAGGCTTGCCCTCACACATGACGGTTTGCTCCATATACGCTTTCATCTTTTGCAGGTCTGTGCAGAACCAGCACTCGCTGTCACTGAAGCGACGGATCCTGCCAGCCTCCAGAATACTGTCCAGATTCTCTTTCTTCGTCAGATGATAGACCTTCGACGGTGCTCTTTCTTTGATATATGCCATGATTACTCCTCCTGCTGTGCAGCCGCTGTCTGCTCATTTGCCGCCTTCGCCGCCCGCACCGGTCGGCGGGGACGGGGCGGCGGAGCCAGCAAGCTGTCCACATATTCCCGAATGGGTTCCGGCACTTCCTTCTCATAGAGCTGCCGCAGGGCATCGTCCATGCGGCGCTGGACGGAGCTGTTTTTCTTCTTGAGGGCGAACTCCAGCGCTTTAAGGCGTTCCTCCTCCATGCTGACGGTAACGCAGACCTTCTCCATGCCGCACCTCACATTTCGCCGCAGAGCTTGTACAGGATCACCTTCAGCACCGGCTCGTTGTCGCCGCTGTGCAGCTCCAACCACGTGTCCCGCAGCGCCGCCAGCGGATCATCCAGCGACAGCAGATACCGCATCTGCGGCAGGGAAATGTCATCCCTGCGCTGCACCAACCGGCAGCAGACCTGCGCCGCGTAGATTTCTTTCGTCCTGTCCAGCAGTTGTTCCGACGTCAAAGCTTGCAGCGAGGCGGTGTAGTCCCGATAGTTCTGTTCCAGCTTCTCCAGCAATGCCTGCCGCATTTCCTTCTCTAATGTGCAAGTGTTCTCGTTCATTTGTGACCTCCTATTAGTCGTAGTTGATATACGGAATCTCCAGCCAGTGCGTCCAGCCGCGGCCTTGGAGCTGCGTCTTGACCACGCCGTACCTGGTGCCCATGGCCTCAATGACCTGTCCGCCGCCGATGTACACGCCGATGTGTCCCGACTTCCACACTGCCAGTCCCGGCACCTCCGGTATGGTGTCGATAGCGCCTTTGCGCGTGGCGTTGTAGTACATCTGGTTGGCGCCGATGTCCGGCATCCCGTTGCTGCCGTATTCGATCTCCATGGTCTCCGCGACGAGCCAGCCGTAGCCCTTGATGAGTCCCACGCAGTCGGCGGTGTGCTTGCCCAGCCAGTTATTACGGATGAAGTCCGCGTACTGTCCCACGCCCTCCGGGTATTGGGTCAACTTATATTGGAACAGCTCCGGCGTCAGCACCTGACCGTAGGTGCCCCACACATAGCCCCAACCGGACTGCCATGCGTTGGTGACGTAGGCCACCAGATCGGCGGCGTTCTTGGTGGTGGGGTTCGTCAAGTCGGAAATGTCCAGCTCCACGCCGCTGCCGCCACCGGGCGTATAGCTGCCATCGAAGGTATCGCCGCCTGTGCTGCCCACTACCATGCTGTAGATGTGCGCGGCGTTGGCCTTGTCCTCCTCCGTTACCGGTTCGCCCTGCCATGCCGCCAATTTTTCATACACCGTTTCCAGCGGCAACGGCACTGCCACATAGTAAACGGTAGTCTGCACCACTACCGTGCCATCCTCCAGCACGTCCGTGGTGGTGTCGGTGCGCTCCTCCAGATGGTAGAAGCACTCCACGAAGTTGGCGGCGGCACGGCGGGTAGGCGCGTCGTCACCAAAGCAGAGAGCATAGAAAACGGCCTTGACCTGCAAAGGGTCAAGGCCGCCGTTCTCGGCTTTGGCATTCACGGCGGCGACCGCCGAATCCAGAAGAGAGAAAGCTGTCCGCATCTCGGTGATGTGGTCTTTGTATTCGGTTGGGATTTTGTCTGTGAAGGCTGGGCCATAGAAGGACGCGGACACGGCGAAGTTATTATGCTCCACCGCCGCCGTGCCGAAGCTGCATAGAAACGCCGCCAGCAGGATCAACGGTGAGAGAATAGCGGCAATGACCCAGCCCACCGTCTTGCGGCCTTTTTCCGTAGACAGCACAGCCGCCGCCAGCCGCGCCAGTGTTGCCCCTGTCATCACTTCCCACCCTTTGTGCCGAACAGCTTCGCCTTATGCTCCGGTGCAATGACCTTCATCATGTAGCGGTCGCTGCCGCAGCGGAAAAGGCATTCGCCGTTCTGCGCCTTACTGATGAGATCGAACTCCGTGTCCTCCATTTGCAGCATATTGGTGAAGAACTGCTTCTCCGTAGTGCCGGGGTTAAAGAAAAACTGATGGGGAGGGATGGCGAACAGCGGCTTGGTCATCTCCCGCACTTCCCGCTGGTTGAAATCCTCCAAATTCTGACTGGCCATCATCAGGGCGGAATCCCGCTTGCGGACACGCTTCAGACAGTTCCTGATATACTCGATGGCGATGGGGTTGGACAGCCACAGGTACAGCTCGTCCAGTGCTGCCACTGTCCGGCCCTCCACCAGCAGCTTGTCCGACATATACGCCAGCACATTGAACAGCAGCGCGTTCCGCAGGCTCTTGGCGGCGCTCAGCACGCCGCCTACGCCAAACACCAGAAACCGGTCACTGGTGATGTCCGTATGCCCGTTGAAGAAGTGTGCGTCGGCTCCCACGCACATGGAGTGCAGGCCCAGCAGCACCTCTTGCAGCAGCTCCTTCGTATAGAGCTGATGAGTGTCCGGGTCATAGTGGAGATATTCCTCCTCCAGCAGCGCATAGAAGTCCGACAGGATGGGATAGTCTGTGGCGGTGAGCTGCCGGGGATCGGTATGCTCCGAGATACCCCATTTGGCATAGAGCTTCGTCAGCATGATCTCAATGGTGTCCAACTGTGCATCGGAGAAATCCTTATAGGCTTTAAAGAAGTCCTTCAGGAAGGAAATGTGCCGCGCTAAAAATGTATTCTTCCGGAATGCCTCCGGCGCGGACTCGTCCGGCTCCGGCGCGGTGTCCCAGCATTTCACCTCCAACACGTTGATATGCCGGTCGCCCGCCATCAGGTCGATGAAGCAGCCATTCAGATTCCCACACAGATCTCCCAGCTCATGCTCCGCGTCCAACGAGATAACGGATTTTCCCGACTCGATCAGGTTGCAGATCAGCAGCTTCATGAGATAGCTCTTGCCCTGACCGCTGTTGCCCAGGATCAGGATGTTGGCGGAGGTCTTGTCGCTCTCGCGCCGGTCGAAGTCCACCACGATGTTGCTGCCGAATTTATCCTTGCCGATGTAGAAACCGTTAGGATCGGCCTTGCCGGAGTAGTTGAAGGGAAACAGGTTGGCCACGCTGGATGCGGGCAGCACCCGCTGGAACTGCGGCCCCAATGCGGCGTAGCCTGCCGGGTTCACCGTGAGGAATCCCTGCCGCTGCCGCAGCACCAGCTTGTCGATCGTCAGCTTGCAGCGCACCAACTCCGCTTCCACGCTGGTTTGCAGAAGCTTCAGGTTTTCAAAGCTGTCGGCCATGACCTCCACATAGACCGCGCAGTAAAGCAGCGGTTCATGCTCACGATCCAGCGCGCCTACCAGTGAGGCCATGTCCTGTAAATTGCTCTCCGCCGTGATGACCCGCCGCAGGTCGTTGGTGTTGGCCCGCTCCAGTTTGTTGCGGTTGGTGGCGTTGTGGATGATGCGGTTCTCCTCGGCGGGCGTCACCAAGCGGCAGACGATCCGCAGCGTCACGCCGCGCCGGTCGCCCAAGCGCCCCAGCAGTGCCTGAGAATCGGTGGCGGCGGGATACTCCCGCAGTGCCCACACGCACCGCCATGTGTTGCCGGAAATGTAGTGATCCGTCTCAAATTTCAGCACCCCCGGCGCGATGCAGTCCAGAAAGGACAACACCGTTGGTTCCTCCGGGGGTGCTTTCTTGCGTTTGAAGATATTTTTCATAGTCCCTCCATGAAGAAAATGTCCATCCGGGGTTTCAGCTCCGGTTCGTGACCGGTAAACTGCTCCGGTTCCTGAAACTGCGCCGTGTACTTCTGGATCTGGTCATCCGTCAGGGAACAGAAGCCTCCCTCGTGGTTGTCGCCCACCAGAAAGAACGGGCCGCAGATGATGTCCTCCTCCAGCCACCGGTTGGGTGCCATACCGTTAAGCTTGCCCTCCTCGTTGCAGCAGAGGATAACGCCATCCTCCACATACACCGGCTGGAACAGGCCCTGCACCTCCTGCTGGATGGCGGCCAGAGTATCTTCCATCTCCTTTTCATAGGGAGCCTGTCCCGGCTCCACTTTCAAAATGCGCATATCAGCCCTCCTTCACATATCGCTCTCCATCCACGCTGCCATAGACCTCGTGGGATACGTCCTGCTCATAGTAGACCGCCAGCAGCTCCCGCAACTCCTGCTCATTGGCACGGTGGACGGTAAAGCCGTTATCAGAGAGGTGTTTCTCCACATTGGCCAAGTAGGATTCCGTAAAACCGCCCTCGCCGCGCTGCCGCAGGATCAGGCAGAAGGTACGGGCTGACGCCATGGAGGTCTGGACGCTGTCCAGATGGACACAGTCCGCCTTCAGCAGCGCACGGATGGCGGGGTTCGTTTCCTCCTCCAGCCGCTTGCGGTAGAAGCTGCGGTTGTCCTGATAGGATTCCTTGGAATCCGTGGCCAGAATCTCCACCTCCGCCATGCCCTTCAGCACATTCATCAGGCTGTAGATGCGCTGGCGGACGATGCTCTCCGGCAGCACATTCAGGTTGCTGGGCTTCAGGATGAGATAAACCAGCTCGCCGTTGGGGGTACGGATGCTGTGCTCCGTGATCTCGTCGATGCCCAGAAGCTGCTGGGCAGAGGGCGGTTTCTTCTTGAAAATGTTCACAATGCTCACGACAGTTTCCTCCATTCATAATATTGACGTCCGAAAAAGAATGCTCCGGCGTAACGCAGGAAATCCAGCATACTGACGCCGTCATGGCGGATGGCCAGAAAGGCGTACACGGCGGTGACCACCAGCGGAGCCACGAAGCCAATCTGAGCCAGCGCCAGCGCCGACAGCAGCAGGCCGATGCCGATCAGCGCCACGTCCCGCAGCGCCCACAGCCACAGCATAGGCCGCGCGGTCAGGTTGTCTGGGTATAGGTACATAGTTTTCCCTCCAAAAGTGGAAGCCGCAGGCGTGTACCTGCGGCTTCCGTGTTTTATTACTCCGCTACATCGGCGGCGTCGTTCAGCTCCCGCTCGATAAGTCCCAGGATGAAATCCTTCTGCTTCAGGCCGTTTCGGGCAAGGTAGTCTTTCAGTCGCTCGAAGAGTTCCTCCGGTACCTGAAAGGCGATGGTGCGGTTGTTGGTGCTCATAGTCCTTGTTCCTCCGTCAAAATGTTCTTTGAGTATGTCTGTGATGTAGTCGGACAGTGTCTGCCCGCGCTGCTCCTGCTCTGCCCGAAGCCGTTGGTGCAGGGACAGCGGGATAGGCGCGCAGAGGTTTTTCTTTTCCTCCATGATGGATGCTCCTTTCCGCCTCCCGTGAGGCAAACAAAGCATAGCCCAAACACCGCGGTAAAGCTATTGACAAGTACAACGAGAATGTAAGCGCAAACGAAGCACAATGGACAAGGTGCTTATTTTACCGCCTGTACCACCGTGCGAGTCATATTGACCGCAGTCTGTGCCGTGTATACGGCAGACATAATGTTAGCTCTCGTGGTGGTATCCAAGCCAAAGGCTCCCGCAATGCGGGGGATCTCACCGGCAGAGAGCATCAGGCCCAAGCCCAGCAGGGCGTGGTCTTTGAACACCATCAGGCCCGCCACCAGAATGGTGGCCTGTAAAAAGGCGGTCAGACACAAGCCAATGACCTGTTTGCACCACTGGATGAAACCATCTGTGTACCCTCTCGGTACGCTGAACATATACAGGCTCCCCACGGCAATCTGGATAAGCAAAATGCCGCCGCGCTTGAGGTTGGCGAAAAACACCTTGATAATGGCGTAGGCCATAAAGATCAGGCAGAACAGCAGCATAAGACCGCTGGTAGGCGTGTTCATGAAGCCGCCGAAGGGCGTCAGGTTCACAAGATTGGCGATGCTGTCCACAAGGCTGAAGTTCTCCAGTATCTGCTTTGCCACATCACCTATGGTGACCGTCCCGAAGCCGGTAATGCCCGCAGTCAGGCTGGATTGCAGGGAGATGGCAAGTACATACAGCCGCACCGGAAGCTGCGTGAACAGCTCCACCGCCAGAAAGCCCTTGAAGGCGTTCAGTACCGTCTCCCGCACATTGCCCCGACCGGAGGAATACTCCACGCCGCACTCGAAGCAGGCCACCACCAGCCCCACGGCATACAGCGCCCAGCCCAGATAAGAGAAAAACAGCACGATGCTCTGCACCCAGCTCATATCAAAGAGCTCGGCGCCCATGCTGCCCATCTCGGCAAAGAAATTGCCCAGGAAGCCCACGATCTGGCCGTAGAACCAGTCCAGGATCTGCCCCAGCACTGTATTTGCCACAAAATCCCAGATAAACAATTCTCAGTTCACCTCCTCCACACAAAAGAGCGGGCATTTCATTAGATCCCAATAATGTCCCACACATACAGCGGGGCGGTCAGGGTGAACACCAGACAGGCGAAAAGGATGGCCGGTGCGCTCCACTCAAAGTGACCGGTCTTGCGGAAATCAAAATACGTAAGCCCAAGTTTGGCGAAGAAAAATACTGCCAGGATCAGGTCAATGGCAGGGAATACCACATTGTTGACCACCGTCTTGATCTGACCGGAGGCTGTGGCCCAGGTGCTCTCCACGGCGCTGGCCACATCGCCGGTGCCGCCGCTGGTGCCGGTGGCGTAGGCCGACACGCACAGCAGGCAGCAAAGAAGCGCTGTGAGACACAGCGCCGCCATCGTTCGTTTTACAGTTTTCATGTTCATGTTCTCCTTGTCACATTGTCATTTCATTCATGGACGGGCTTTGCGCTGCCGCCTGCCGCAGTTGAGCCAGCTTCTCCGCGGCCCAATCGGGAAGACACTCGTCCTTGAGGATCCCCACGAACTCCGAACGGTTCCAGCGGGTCATTTCTCCGTCCCCCAGACAGGTGCAGCGCACCGAGCGGCCTCTGGCGTTGGGGCGGCAGCCGAATCCGTCCCATGCCAGCCAAAGCTGATCCTCCGGCCGCCAGCAGGCTTCTCGCAGCACTTCCGGCGACAGCACCAGTACCTTTCCGGTGAAGTCCTGTTCACGGGAATTTGGCGCACAGTGCTCCGCCCCAAACAGGTGCAACTTTGCCAGCTCCGCCCGATACTGCGTAACGAATCCATCCAGCACTGTGGGATGGCTGCCCACCATAAATGCGTAGCGATGGTCGCCATCGTGAGGAATATGGATGTTCCGGCTCCACTGTATATTTGTCGGGTGATAGCGGCCATCGTAGGAATGCTCCTGCAAGGTGTTGGACAGCACAAAGGCCGTTCGCTTATAGCCGTAGTGGTCTATGACACGCCTGGCACAATCCTCTTTCAGATGCATATCGTCAAAGCTCTCACGGATCACCAGCTCTATGGCTCCGGCACAGGCGCAGTTGGCACGGTAGTTGGCCCGCCATTGCTCCAGCTCACCTCGCTCCCGCGCCTCCTTCGCCGTGTAGGGGTACATTTGCTCATTCGCCATAGACAGCCTCTCCCGTCTCCAGACGCCTTGCCAACAGTCCCTTACAGCAGTCATTGTCCATCAGCACAGCCAAGAACTGTTCCGGCACCTGAGAGAGATCATAGTTCCCCTCGTCTACCGTTTGACAGCGATGGCAGCACATGGGGCGGCAGGCGGCGATCAGGCCGTTCAGAAGCTGGTCGAAGGCCTCCTGCATTCCCTCCAGCACGTCGATGAGCTCCAAGGCTGTCATGGCATGGGGCATCAGCATGATAAGATGCCGGCACATATGGGCTTCCAGCGTAATGTCCGCCAGCGCCAGAGCCGCAAGTATTTCGCTGGGTATCTGAAGCCCACGTTGATTGAGTTCCATCTCACAAGTCATATTTTTCTCCTATTTTTCTTTCAGTGGGTATTGGGGTGTATGTACTAACGTACAGGCTTTCTTTCCGTTGTCGTAGTTATTGAAGAAGGATATCTGTGGTGCAAACATAGATGGATCATAGTTGGTTATAATGTACTCCTCATAACGATCCTCCTTCTTTTTTGACATACTGTTCGGTCGATCCACCTCGAAGATGAAAAAGTCATTATATAGTTCTTTGATCTCGTCTTTCTTGTTGTAGGACACGATCACAAAGCTTTTTCGCGTGACCAGCATATCATGCAGTTCCTGATGATCCGACCTGTAAAAAGGTACACCATACTTTTCCGCGCCAAGATACGGCGGGTCACAATAGAAAACCGTATCCAGTGCGTCATATTTGCTCAAGATATCCTTGTAGCTCCGGTTCTCCATGGGAATGTGCTGCAAGATCCGCGCACATCTGATGATCTGATGCTCGAATCTATCCCAATCACGGTCGAGCGCGGCAAACTCTGTTCCCAGCCCATTGTAGCTGAGATTGTGGAGCAAAAAAAACATTGCCGCCCGCTGCGCGTCCGGTGGGATGGCACGCTGCATCAGCATTGCGCTGATCTCTTCCGCCTGTGCAGGCGGGAAACTGATCTGCGTCAGCTCCAGCTCTTCCGCCAAATTCTTTCCGGCAAAATCTTTATCTTTCAAAGCGCGGAGCATGGTCTCAAATTCCTCACGGGAATTTTGCATATATTTTAGCTCTGTGATCACGGACACCGGTTTTTCCCTGACGCAATACATCATGTTACGCTGATTGTAGTCTTGCAAGGTCGCCAGCAGTTCGGAGTACTTCTGCTCTGGTTCATCACGCTCGGCCAAGAACTCCTGCACAGCAGTTTCGGCGCTGTTCTGGAGCCTGTGTCCCGTGAACACCGGCCATAGCATGACACAGACACCCACCACGGCCAGCAGCGCCGCCAGTACGAGAGATGTCTTACGCATGGCGTACCCTCCTTACCAAAAAGTAAGCACCGCCGACCACGGCCACCGCGCCAAGGCCGATGGCAAGGCCAGTGAGGTAATGCTGTGTCCACGAGGAAGCCACGGGCTTTTCTTCTGCGGCAGATGCCTGTTCGGGGGTGTAAGGAACACGGTGCCCTCGAACTAAAAGCCGGTGGGTGTTGATACCGAAAGGTGTGCAGGTCACCAACGTGACCAAATCCTTGCCCTCCTCGATTTGCAGCAAAGATGTATCTGTAGGCAAGACTATGTTGATGCTGTCTACCTGATAGGCCAACACTTCACCCAAGACGCGGATATAAAAGACGTCACCTTTTTCAAGCTGGTCGATGTCCGAAAACAGTTTGGCAGACGCCATGCCGCTGTGTGCCGAAAGCACCGCGTGGGTGCTGCTGCCGCCCACCGGCAGGGAAGTTCCTACCACATGGCCCACGGATTTTTCAAGTGTCTCAGCACCCGTACCGTGCTGCACAGGAAGGTACACGTTGATTTTGGGGATGTCGATGTAAGCCATGACACCGCCCACCGTGAGCTGATCTGCGTAGGCCAAGGGAGGGGCAGATGCCCCTCCCTCAGAAATCGTCGCATTGGCCAGCATGGCGTTATACTGCTGTGCCGCCTGCCGCTGGGCGGTCAGCTCAGCATCGTCAGTATCCTCGATGGCTGCGGTGTAGGTAGTTTCTACGTCCGAATGATACTTTTCACTCATCAACTCGCCGATTAGCGGATAGAGAAGTAACCCCAGCGCCACAACACCGCAAGCCGCCGCCAGTAGCCAGCGTTTCACTGCTCGCTCTTATGCTTGCGGGACTTGACCACGATGAAAGCCGCAGCACCCAGCAGGGCCACACCGCCGATAGTGAACATCCAAGTGCCGTAGCCGCCCGTCTTGGGCAGATCAAAGCCGGGGTTGTTAATCACGGTCAGGGGGACAATGGCATTGCCATCGGTCATGGTGACGTCCTTGCCATTGACAGTAGCGCTGGCAGTCGGCAGCTTCACACCGCACTGCTCACAAGCACCATTTTCCTTGGTGGTCATGACGATCTTGACCGCTTCCTTGAGCAGCACATACCCCTTATCCGTGGCGGTTTCAGTCAGGCTGTAGCTATCATCCTCCAGCCCTTTCACGATAATGTGGCCGCTGCTGTTGGGGATAAAGGTGGTTGCATCAGCCTTTTTGCTAGTGATACCCTTGGCATAGTACACGCCATCCTTCAGGTCGGCAACGACATACACATCATCGGTGTCGTTGTGCAGGTTGAACTTGACTTTCTGGATGTTGCCCTTACCGTCAGAGAACTGCTTCAGCACATCCACGCCGTAGGTGTAGACATGGCAGCAATCGTTCAGGGTGTCAAAATAGGTGCTGTTCGTTCTGCGCCAGGTCAGCTCGACCTCGTTGGGGTTGTCGGTATCGCCCATCTTGGCATCGGCGGTCAGAGTGGCGGCGTAGGTGATCCGCATAGTGCAGTCAGAGTAGCCGCGCTTTACGCTGTCGGTGTAAACAGTGGTCGCCTCATTGATCTCGTTCAGACCTGCCTCGGTCATCTTGATGATCATGGTGTTGGCGGTATCATCGTAAGTTGCCGTAAATTTGCCGGAGTTTTCATCCCAAGTGGTGATCTTGTCGGTGCAGGCGGAATCACGGAAGAACTCGATAACCACGTCATTCTTGTTATAGCGAATACCCTTGCTCATGGTATCTACATAGGTGTACTCGCTCAGGGAAGAAGCCTTGGAGGTGATGGTGGGAAGGCTGCTCAGAATCTGGTAATCTACAACATCGCCCACGGATGCGGTAGCGGTATGCTCGAAGCCATCGGTGATGTCGGTCAGGCTGCCGTTGTGCTTGCCGGTGGAGTTTTTGTTTTCACGCACGGTCTTGGAGAGGTCGGGGTTGCCGGTCTGGTTCTTGGGGTAGACCGTGACGTCATAGTTCCACTCGCTGCCATCAACGGTGGTCATAGGCAGGGACACAAAGAAAGGATTACAGGTGCTGGTAACATTCTCAGGCACGCGGGTTTCCACAACCAGATACAGGCCCTGCTCCATGTTGGAAGCGGAGGTGTGGCCGGTGGCATCCGTCTCGGTCATGGCAACGCCGCCATTCTTGACAGCGGTTTCCAGAGCGTTCTTCACGTTCGTGGCATTGGCGGCGAGGGCAGCGGCCAGTTTGTTATTCAGAGCATCGCTGGTGTAGTAGTTGACGCCGCCCTCAGTCTTGTGAGCATCGGCGGCGGTCAGGCCAATGGCGGACAGTACGGCGTTGGAGCGGTCACTGCTGTCGAAGCCATACAGTACGCCCACCTGACGCTGGCCGTCCACCACTTCGTTGTTCATGGTAACATCAGCAACGCGGATATAAGTGAATTCCACACCCTGAATGGCGTATTTGCTCAACTTATCCACGACGGCGTTGTCATGCAGACCGGTGCTGACGTAGGATTCCGCATCCCATACACCGTCCGCGCTGGCCTTGGTGATATCGTACTTATAAATGGAGAGCAACGCCTTCTTGCTGGCGTCAATGGTAGTCTCGGCAAATGCCGTAGTCATCAGGCCGACGGCCATGAGCGCCGCCATCAGCAGCGCCAATACGCGATGGATTCTTTTCATGTTCAGTTTGTCTCCTTTGTGATGTAAGATTTTTTGCAGAAATAAACACCCGCCATCAGAGCGAGTGCTGCAAACAGGAAATAGGTTGTGAATCCCATACCGCCCGTAAACGGCAGGACAAATCCTGCGCTGTTGCAAGCGGTGATGGTGATGTCGGGATTACTGCTGTCCAGCGTTCCCGCGAACAGCGGCTCGGTCATCAGGGTGTAGCCTGCTGGGGCCTTGGTCTCCGTCACGCGATACTGCACGCCAATCTTGAGGTCTGTCCATTGGGCAGTGCCGGTTTTGTCGGTGGTAATTTTGCTCACCTCTGCCCAGTTCTGACCATCCGTGGAAGTTTCCAGCAACAACTCCGCACCGGCGAGAGGGCTGCCGGTAACATCTACCTTGTGGACGATAAGGCTGCCCTTCGCCATGGTGTTCGTCCGTGTCTCTGTGATGTTCAAGGTCTCGGTGGTAATGGTGATCTGATACTTGGTATCGTCCACCACATACCCCTCCGGCGCACTAATTTCTTGGTAGATATAGCTGCCCAACGGGAGGTCAGTAAAGACCGCTTTACCGTTTGTTCCGCTAGTCGCATCGGCCACCTTATTGCCAGCGCTATCGAACAGCCGGTAAGTAACGCCTGCCAGCGCCTTGCCGGTATCTGCGTCGGTCTTGCTGATGGTCAGGCTGCCCTTGGCAAGAGCGTTTGTCCGCGTTTCCGTAATGTTCAGTGTCTCGGTGGTAATGGTGATCGGGTACTTGGTGTTGTCCACCACATACCCGTCTGGAGCACTGATTTCCTGATAGGTATAACTGCCGAGAGGCAAATCTGAAAAGACTGCTTTGCCACCTGTTCCGGTGGTCGTGTCGGCGATTTTGTTGCCCGCACTATCAAACAGCCGGTAGGTCACACCCGCCAGCGCCTTGCCGGTGTCTGCATCGGTCTTATTGATGGTCAGACTGCCCTTATCTTCCGTCACGGTGGCCTTGATCTTGATGTAGGCCCGAACAGGATCAAGACCAGTGCCGGTATAGCTTGCCAGCGACTGGTACTTGCCTGTAGAATCGTACCAACACAGCACTGCTTCATCCGGATCAATGCCGTAGGCACTGCCGGTAGCGGAATAGGTTTTCTCGGTGGAGAGGCCCTTGGCGGCTTCAGCCGTGGCCGTGATGGTCAGGGTGTTGCCGCGCTGGGAAAACGTAATGCCGTTGCCATTGTTGCTGGAAAAGTTGAAGTCGCCCAGCACACCATTAGTATCGGTCACGCTGGCGCTGTAGTTGCCGCTGGAGTCCTTCGTCAGCTCGATGGTGTCACACCAACGGGAGCTTGTCGCCGCGAAGCTGGGAATATCCGTGGCGCTCTGCATGGCGTCTACAATTTCGCTGTACCACAGCGCAAACGTGGGATAGCGAGACGTATCGACGCAGTTATAAAACGGACTGCTGCCCCAAGAGCGGTAGTCGTAGGGACTTCTGTACTCGCAGATCAAGTCCCAGATAACGGCCTGCGTGGCGGCCCATTTCTCAGCACCGATAATGTCGCTGCTGTTGCTGTCACCGTATGCCGTGCCATACTCTGCACTGGGATAGCCGCAGGCAAGCGCCAGCGCGATACCGCTTTGGACAGAGGCGGGCAGGTTGTACCAACAGCCGCTGGAACCCTGCACATAGTTGCTGCTGTCATCTGAGCGAACACCGGGCTGGATGCAATAGGCCAGCGCACCGTTGACATACTTGACGTGATACAGAGCGCTGCCACTTCCCAAGCTGCTGTCCGCCAGAATGGTCAGATTTCTCGTGCTGGGCGTGGTCGAACTGCTGTAGTCATACTGCTTGAAGGTCAACTGACTGGTATAGACGTAGACCCGATATTTTACGACTACTGTGGCGGCGTAGGCGGACACCGCCAACATTGCCGCCATAACCAGTGCAAGTACCAAGGCTGTAAATCGTTTAACAGTTTTCAATAGCTTCCTCCTTTGTTGGAAAAGTAAAGCCCCTCTGTTACCAGAGAGGCTTTGCGTATGGAATTGTTGTGTTTTAGTCGTAGAGGACGTAGATCAGCAAGCTTCCGCCGTCCTCCACAATGCAAACGTTGCAGTGGAAACCGGCGTCTGCCACACTGTCCTTGCCCGCCTGCATCATGAGCTGCTTAAAGGTGAAGTCCACCATGTCCCGCGCCTTGGCCTCCAACGTCTCTTGCGAGGCATCCACCGGCACTGCGGCAGGAAAGCGGTAGGCACTGTTGTCCAGCGTCAGGCCGCTGTCTGTGACCACGCCGTACTGCGCCACCGCGTAAGAATTGGCCGCGGCGATGGCCGCCTGCCGGTCTGCCGGGGCTGTGGGTTCGGGCGTGGGTTCCGGTTCCAGTGTAGGCTCCGGCTCCACATAGCCGGTCTTGGCGTGGACGGTCTCGGAGGGGATATTCTCTGCGGATGTGGGCTCCTTGACCGGCTCAGGGGGCTGAGCTGCTTGTGGGACAGTTTCCGTCTGAGAAGCTTTTTGCTCTTGGGTTTGCTCCTGCGCCGTGACCGATACCGTGTCTGACTCTTTTACCGCTGTGGTAGGTTCAGGTGTCACTTGCGGCTGCTGGGCATCCTCCTGTACCACGGTCGTCGGTGGCAGGGTGATCTCCGTTGGGGTGCTCTCCACCTGACCGCAGGCCGTGAGGAGCAGCAGCGCGCTGGCTGCCAGTAGTGTGATCTTCTTCATTTGTGCGTTCTCCTTCCGTTTTTGGTAACACAAACGGATACCACACAACTTTCAACAAGTCAACGGAAAGACGCGGAACTCAAAAAACAAAAAGGGAGGGCCTCGCGGAGAGGCATATCGCCCGCTCATGTTAGTCCTCCCATCGTCATATCGGGGCCGGTACTCTGCTCCATGTTCTGCCGCTGGACATCAAGATCAAAGCATGTCAGGTATGCGTTGTAATCTCCGGGGGTGGGATTACAGCGCAGGCAATAGCGGTAATGCTCGGTTTCCACGATGTAACCGTAGTTTTGTGTCCAGCCGCCGCTGATTTTGCCACCGCGGGCATAACAGAAACGCTCCATAGCGAAGCGGTTTTTCAGCACACTCTCCCGCAGCGTGTCCACGACCTCCTGCAGCTCCGCTTTGAACACAGGGCTGTTCAGCTCCTCCGGGCCGCGGGGCCACCATGTATGCCAGAACTCGTTGCCGCTGCGCCCGAAGTCCATGCGGACATGGCCGACAGCGCCAAGGCGCTTATCTTCTTCGGGGTGCGGGGTATAAAATAAGCCCGCCTCCTCCGGGCGGGCAGGTCGGATATGAATTTGTGTTGCATCTTTCAAGGTTAAGATCTCCTTTCGGCGTAGAATTTGGCTTTACACATTTTTGGGGGTGTGCTATGATGTGGCAAACAAATCGAAATTCAATGAACTCAACACAGTGAAGACTCAGGAGGTTTTTATGAACTACGAATGCAAAATAACGGTATTGGAGACAAAGGTATTTCCGGAATTGCAGGAAAAGTATTTGGCTGATCCGAAATCAGGTCCGTGTCCCTGCTTCAAGGCGGGAGATACATTCCTTCTGAAAAGAACGCCGGAGCAGGATGACTTTTACCATCTAATGAACGGCAAATTCTGCGGCGAGGCATGGGATGCCATCAGCCGATATGTCTATGCGGCACTGCAGGGTGGCTCCATTATGCGTAAGTGGACAAATGACGACAGAATGATGATCGCCTGCTGCAATGACGGCACGCGCCCTGTTATCTTCAAAATAGAGCGGATTGATATTCCGGAAAGCGAAGAAGAAAAACAATGGTTGGAAAAGCAGAATTTTAAGAACACGGCAGATGATGCTTATACAGGCTGACAACTTCCGGTTTGTCTGCTTATCAAGCGGCTTGATCCATTTGGATCGAGCCGCTTTCACTTACATCATCCTCTGCCCCTGCCGCTGCTCCGGGAAGGGCGGGTCCAGGCGGCGCAGCAGGCCGAACTCCGTTTGCGTCACGCAGTCGTTTTCCATGCAATCCTGACCGTATTTCTCAAAATCCATGTAGCCGTCCAGCTCATAGATGGCTTCATCATCCAGCCCCAACGTTTCCTGCAATCGCTGCTGACCGTAACCGTAGGCACCTTCTACGATGCGCTGATAGTTGTCCAGATTTCGCAGGAGTTCACAGGCTCCGCGCAGCGTATCCGGCCGCTCTGCCTCCAGCACGGCGGCGTAGGTCAGAAGCGCGCCATCCTTTTGCCAGATGTCCTCTAAGGCTTCGGCAAAATCGTTGTAATCCTCCACGGCGGGGCAATCCGTATCACGGATCAGCTCACCGATGTAAGGCACCTTGAAGCGAATATCACAGAGCATGGCATCCGCGAAAACATCGATATCAAGATAATTTTTCACAGCGTCGAGGTATTCCTCATCAGCGGGGAGGACGAGAGTGTAGTCCGGCTTCCCGTCGACATGCAATGTCATGCGGAGCATTTCATCCCGATTCTCGTCCCGCCAAGGCTCTGCCGGCGAAAGGTAGCTGCGGTCGATCCCCATATCCGGCGTCAGCAAGCTGCGGGCGTTTGGGACAAAGGCACTGTACCGGGCGTAGTTGTACCCCTGTGGGTCAACAAGGAAACCGTCCGTTCCATCCGCGTCGAGGATGAGCAGGCAGTGTCTGGTGTCACCATCGTGCCGGATGGCATTTTTGTTCTCCGCGATGAAATCATAGTCAGCCAGCAGTGCGCGGCTGAACTGCTGGAACCGCTGGCTTGGCAGCTCGATGACCTTATCCACGGCACAGGGGTCTGCCTCACACCCGGTCTGCTTACACTTCAGTTCTGCTTGAATGATCATCGTGAAAGCCCTCCCATCTCCATGCGGCTGCTCTGGCTTCCGTTCATCACTTCCTCCATGCTGTAATAGCCCTTATAGGCAATGTAGCCCCGGTCGGTGAAAATTCCGTCCTCCTCGTTCATGCGCTCCGTGCTGTACTTTTCATAGTCATAAAAAGCGTCGAGGTTTTCGTCATAGTCGAAATGACCGGACTGCCGGATCATGTATTTGCCGTAGTCCTCCGGCGTATGCGCGTCGGGGGCGAAGTCAAAGAGGTCGAGGTTCTCCGCAAGGTTTTTGATCTGTGCCGCGGACTTTGGCTTTGCCAGCATGACCACGGCCCCCAGCTTTTCCATATCCGCTTTTGACAACCCATCCGTTGCCGCTGCCAGTTCGTTGAGATCAGAGATAGTTTCGTACTCCATATCCAACAGGACATCCACCTCGTTGGGGCGCTGGCTGTCCTCCAGCCGCAGGCGGACATTGGCGGAGTCTGTGATGCCCCCACGAAGGAGGGCGCGGTCGATCTCCTCCCGCTCCATGGGGAGGTACAGCCATGTGATGTGATTGGTGTCCTCCGGCTCAGCTTTGGAGGTCACCGCAACGGTGATTGTGTTCGGCTCATAGTAATAGCAGGGGAAGAACCGGCCGTCATAGATTTGCTCTAACTTCATGCCGTTGTCGTAGACCACGCCGTAGGGAGTGATCGTGCCGCTGCCGCTTTCAATGAGCTGCCGCGCGGTTTCCTTGCCGTCCAGCGCGTTCAGCCCATCCACACTTGCGCTGCCGCCGTGCAGATTCATGTAGTGGTTCCGGCCAATGGCGGAGAGGTCAGAGAAATCTGTGATGACCGTAGCCTGTTGGCAGCAGAAGGTCAGGTTGATCAGATCCTTCAGTTCAAAAAGCTCCAGCTTGTGGGCCATCGCCTGAAACTGTGCGGCTTCGCCAGTGTCGAAACCATCCAGCCGCTTTGCGAGATAGTTCAGCTCCTCCACATTGACCGTAAGCATCTCCGTGCGCTTGAACACAGAGTAAAAGCTGTCGATTGCCTGCACCTTGCAATCGGCTTTGACCGCGTCGCCAATCTCCAGCGCCTCCAGCAACTCCATACAGCGTGCGTACTGATCATGCGGAATAGGGAACGGGATGGTTGCCACACCATATTCCGGGTGAGATGGGTTACTTAAAACTGCTCGAATCATTCTTCTGCCTCCGTCCTATTTCCTCCATATCCGTCCGCAAGCAAGTCCCGTCCCGATGCCAGCAGACGATGCCGTGGCGCGGGTAAGGACAGCCCTGACACCGCTCATGCTCATTACAGAACACCGGCTCCGGTGATTTTTGCTGATAGGGCGCTGGCTGTCGTTCGTCGATCCGCCGCGCCAGCGGTCTTGTTGGTTTTCGCATATACTGCTCCTCTCTGGGCTGCCGCCCTTGATCTGTCCTGAAACGCAAAAAGAGCGCCGGTTCGATGGTTTTACGAAACCAACAAACCGACGCTCTAAACTTTGTGAAACTTTTTTATGAAAAAAGCCCCCTTTTGCGAGGAAATTCCTCATACAAAAGGGGACTGCATCCGATCATTTTGCCAGAAAACAGGAAAAGAGGGGTTCAAATCACGTTGAACCCCTCTCAGACGGCTCTGACATCCATGCTTGAAACCGTTAAAATCGGGGTATGGAAAACCCCGAAAAGGCTTGATGCCATGCGGTTTTCACCGTATGGCATCTAAACCTGTTTGTTAACTTGGTGCGCGAGGCGGGACTTGAACCCGCACGCCCGTAGTGAGCACTAGAACCTGAATCTAGCGAGTCTGCCAATTCCACCACTCGCGCAAACAACGTAGTTGATTATAACCGATGTTCTCGTGTTTGTCAACACCTTTTTTCGATTATCTTCAACTTTTTTGAGAGGGTGGTGCGAGCGATGGGACTTGAACCCACACGTCCTTACGAACACAGGCACCTCAAGCCTGCCTGTCTGCCGATTCCAGCACGCTCGCAAATCGTCAGCCTCTCAAGAGTACCTGCTTATTATACCAGACCGCCTTTATTTGTCAAGCCTAAAATTTCCTCTGCTTATACCTGGTCGAGCACCTGGCCGATGGGCCCGTCGATGACCAAGTCGGCGCCGATATCGGCCCCCACGGCGCCCTTGTTGATGACCACCAGCTTATGGCCCCGGTAGTAGCGCACCAGTCCCGCCGCCGGATAGACCACCAGCGACGTGCCGCCGATGATCAGCATGTCCGCATCGTGGATGTACCGCAGGGCCCTGTCCATCACGTCCTCGTCCAGCCCCTCCTCATACAGCACCACGTCCGGCTTGATATCGCCGCCGCAGGTGCATTTGGGCACACCGGTGCTGTGCAGGATGGTGTCCAGCCCATAGAACTTATGACACCGCTCACAGTAGTTCCGCAGGACGCTGCCGTGAAGCTCCAGCACCTCGCGGCTGCCCGCTTTCTGGTGCAGGCCGTCGATATTCTGCGTGATGACGGCTTTCAGCTTGCCCTCCTGCTCCCACTGGGCCAGCTTGCGGTGGGCGGCGTTGGGCTGGGCGTCAGGGGCCAGCATTTTCGCCCGGTAGAACTCATAGAACTCCGCCTTGTGTGCCATATAAAAGCTGTGGCTCAGCATGGTCTCCGGCGGGTAACGGAACTTCTGGTGATACAGGCCGTCCACGCTGCGGAAATCCGGGATGCCGCTCTCGGTGGAGACGCCCGCCCCGCCGAAAAACACAATGTTGTCGCTGCCGTCCACCAGTTCCTTCAATTTGCGGATCTGCTCGTCCATAGGGGTACCTCCTTATTCCACGTAAGAGTTTTCGATCTTCACCACGGCCCGGTAATGGCCGTCCATGTCCTCCACCAGGCGGCAGACCTTCTGGGCCACCTGGGGCCGGGTCAGCTGCTCGTCAAAGGGGATGACCACGTCGAAGATCAGGTTGGCATGGGTCGTGCCGGGGACAATGCGGAAATCATGGATGGTCAGCCGGGGATCGATGGTCTTCACCAGCGCCGCCACCTGCTCATGCAGGGCCGTTACCGCCGGGTCGCCCACCACCACGGGGTCCATGTGGATCACCGCCTCACAGTGGAGCTTCCGCCCCAACTCCGACTCGATGTTGTCGATGACATCGTGGAGCTCCAGCAGCTGTCCGTCCGCCGGGACCTCGGCGTGAAGGGAGATGATGCGCCGTCCCGGCCCGTAGTCGTGCACCACCAGGTCGTGGACGCCCACCACCTGGGGATGGGCCATCACCAATTCCTCGATCCGGCGCACCAGCGCCGGGTCGGGAGCCTGCCCCAGCAGAGGACTGATGGTGTCCCGCGCCGCCTGCACCGCCGACCACAGAATGAACAGCGCCACCACAAGGCCCACCCAGCCGTCCAGCCGCAGACCGGTAAACCGGCTCACGATCATGGACAGCAGCACGGCGGCGGTGGCCGCCGTGTCGCTGAGACTGTCCGCCGCGGTGGCGGCCATGGCGGTGGAGTCGATCTTCTTCCCCACCGCTTTATTATAGGTATACATATAGAACTTCACGGCGATGGAGGCCAGCAGAATGCCGCAGGCCAGCCAAGAGAAGGTCACTTCCGCCGGATGGACGATCTTGTCCACCGAGGACTTGGCCAGCTCCGCGCCCATCAGCAAAATCAATCCCGCCACCGCCAGACCGGAGATATACTCCATCCGTCCGTGGCCGAAGGGATGGCCCGCGTCGGGCTTTTTTCCCGCCAGACGGAAGCCCAGCAGCGTCACCACCGAGGAACCGGCGTCTGACAGGTTGTTGAAGGCGTCCGCCGTGATGGCGATGGAGCCGCTGATGCTGCCTGCCGCCAGCTTTCCGGCGAACAGCAGCAGATTCAGCCCAATACCCACAAAGCCGCACAGCGCGCCCCAGGCGCGGCGCACCGCGTTGTCCTCCACCCGCTCACGGTTGGGGATGCACCATTTTGCCAGTAGAGAGATCATAGGCTTCTCCTTTTACCCTTTTACTTCCCGCTCTCCGGCGGAATAGACCCACCGCTTGGTCAGGCCGTAGACCAGCGGGATCATGTACAGCAGCACGGCGTAGGGGATGGCCCGCTGATCCACCCCCAGCATCACCAGCGGGATGCTGCAGGCGATGTTCCACGGGATCAGAGCCGACAGGACGATGCCGCTGTTTTCCATGTCCACCGCCTGTTCATTGGGGTCGGTATAGCAGCGGCGCAGCAGCTGCCCGCCCATGACGATGACCACCGACTGGTTGCAGAAGAGCATCCCCGCCCCCAGACTCACCGCCGCCGCGGCGGCAAAGCGGCCCCATCGCCGGGCCAGTTTTTCCACCAGACCCACCGCGCCGTTCAGTACGCCGACGCCGTCCAGCAGGCCCGCCAGCAGCCCCGTGGTAAACACCAGCGCCGCCGGCTTGGCCATGGAGACAATACCGCCGCCGGAGAGGATATCCTTCAGCTGTCCCGCGGCGGGATAGTAGCCCACCACCGCCGTTTTCAGCATTTCCCACACCGTCATGCCCTGCACGAACACGCTGACCAGTCCCGCCGCCGCCACGCTGAGGCCGATGCTGATGAGCACCGGCACCTTGCAAAGCGGCAGCACCAGCATCACCGCCGCCGGCAGCAGCGCCCACAGGGAGATGACGGCGCTGTCCCGCAGGGCCTGCAATAAGCTCTCGTCCACCGCCGTGATGGGGTGACGGACAGACAGCACACCGTAGACGAGCACCGACAGCGCCACCGGCAGCGCACCGGTGCGCAGCATATTCCGCAGATTGTCATAGAGCTTCGTCCCCGTCTCCGCCGCCACCAGCGCGGCAGAGGAGGACGCGGGGGAGCACCGGTCGCCGAAATACGCGCCGGACAGGATGGCCCCCGCCGCCACCGCCTCGCTGACGCCGCCGGAGCGGGCCAGGGCCATCAGCACGATACCCGCCGTGCCCACCACGCCGAAGGACGTGCCCAGGGCGTAGGAGATCAGCGCCGTCAGCAGAAAGGCCACCAGCACAAACAGCTTGGGCGAGATGGCCTGTACGCCGTAGTAAATAAAGAACACGATGGTGCCGCCGCTGCGCCACAGGGCGGTGATGGCCCCGATAAACACAAAGATGCGCAGCACGATCAGCACCCGCCGCCCCTCGGACCAGGCCATGGTCCACATGGCCCGGAGGGCATGGCCCTGTTTATGGCCATAGAGGGCAAACAGCGCCAGCCCCAGCAGCAGCGCCCACAAAAACGACCACCCCATGACAAGGCAAACCGCCATGGCCGCCAGAAACAGGGCAAAGCAGACAACCACGCCGCCCATCACTCCGCTCCCCGGATGGTCAGCGTCATCTGGCAGCACAGGCGGTCCAGGTCCTCGTCCGTCCCGGCGGGCAGCCGCAGCTTGCCGCCGCAGCGGCGGCAGATCAGGTCCACCGCGTCCCGGTGCACCTGGATACCGTAATCCGTGCTGCCGCAGGTGCAGCGGACGCCGCCCCGCGCGGCGATGTCCTTCAGCTCAGAGAGCACCTCGTACATGATGACATTGTCGGTGAAGGCTTCCTTTTCCTCGCACTTCTCCTTCTCCGCCCGGATGGCCAGCTCCTCCATGGCGCTTTGCACTTGGGCAGGATCACCGGCGTAACAGCACAGCTGCTTCGTCTCCGGACAGGCCAGACCCACGCCCCGGCCCGTCAGAATCGCCGGGGCATCCACCTCGGCCTGATGGACGCCGCCGCACAGGCCGCAGGGGACCCACATACGGAACTGGACGCCGTCGGTCTGTATTTCCAGTTCGCTGTCGCCGCACTCACAGGTGATGCGGGCGGCGGCCGCCTGCAAGGCGAAAACGCTGCGTGTGCCCATCACCGCCTTGCCGCATTTGGGGCAGATATAGCCAAAGCCCCGTGTCTCTTCCATAGGTACACCTCATTCGTTCTGGTCGTATTTGCTTTATTATACGCCATGCCGCCCGCCATTTCCAGACCCAAACGGGAAATTTTCCCTCTCTCCGCCGCAAAACCGTTGACAGCGCCGCCCCTGCCGGACTATGATAATAGGCATCAAGACTGCGCAAAGGTTTTTTCCACCAGGTGTGGACACGCTGTCACCTTTCGACGCTTTTCGACTTGCTGTGAAAAACGTCAATCCGTGGCAGTAAACTCCCGCCATCCGCTACATAGCGGTCCCTTCGTCTCCGCAAACCGCAGATATGGTAGTTTTTGTCGGAAGGACATTTCCTGTGCGGAAACTTCGCGGCGCGCCGCGCCGCCGTTTCTTCCTCCCTTTTGTCGAATCGGGTCTATAAGAATTTGTTTGAAATCGACAAGAATACCTTGAAAATGATGTTGCTTTCTGGTAATTTGTTATGCAGCAAGGCGATAATCTGGAAAATATCACGAAACGCGCCAGGCAAATTTATGAGAGAGGGAATGAAGAAGTATGGAAGTCATTTCCAAGATACTGCTGGCTGACAGCAGCGACGAATTTCGGCTGCTGCTGCGGCATGCACTGGAGGAAACCGGCGAATTCCACGTTGTGGGCGACACCGGAGACGGAGATGAGGCATGGGAACTGATCCAGCAAACATCTCCCGACGTGGTGGTCATGGACGTGATCCTGCCGGGTCTGGATGGTGTCAGTCTGCTGCAGCGGATGCCCAAGAATGTGAAGACCATCGTTCTGTCCGCTTTTTGCAGCCAGAACACCGTACAGGAGGTCATGCGCCTGGGCGCATGGTATTTCATTCCCAAACCCGCCCACCTGGACTCGCTGCTGGAGCGCATCCGCCAGGCGGTCACACCGGAGAACGGCACCCTGTCGCTGCCCTCGCTGGAATCGGATGTAACGGCCATCATCCACGAGGTGGGCGTCCCCGCCCATATCAAGGGCTATCAGTACGTGCGCGAGGCCATTATTCTGGCCGTACAGGACATGGACGTCATCAACGCCGTCACCAAGGTGCTGTACCCGGAGGTCGCCAAGCGGTTCCACACCACGCCCTCCCGCGTGGAGCGGGCCATCCGCCACGCCATCGAGGTGGCCTGGGACCGGGGCGATCTGGAGACGCTGCAAAGCTATTTCGGCTATACCGTCAACAGCGCCAAGGGCAAGCCCACCAACTCGGAATTCATCGCCATGATCGCCGACCGCATCCGCCTGCACAAGCGAAACCAGGAGTTCAATTAAAAGGAAATGATAAAAGAAGTGAGGAATCGCTGTTCCTCACTTCTTTTTATTTCATCACCGGCGTCAGCCGCCAGTCGCTGCCGGGGACAGCCTGCGCCAGATCGGCGTAGGCCAGGGTGTAGAGGTCGGTGTACCTCGCCTCGCGCCGGAACAGCGCTTCCGCACCACTGCCCAGCGCCGCCACGTCCGCCGCCTTGGTCAGCACCGGCGCGCCGTTTTTTCGCATCTGCCGCAGGACGGCGCGGCCGGTCTCGTTGGCCGCCAGCACACGGGCGTAGGGTACCGTCTCCGGCGCTTTGGGCAGCCCCAGCCACGCCGCAAGCACCATCCGCCGCAGCCGCGCCGCCGTGTAGCGCTTGGTTTTCACCGCCGCCAGCAGCTCCTCCACCGTGGCGCAGCGCCGCACAGCGTCGTATACCCGGTGGTATAAGCCCTCTCCGCCGCCGTCATAGGCGGCGAATTCCTCTTCTGTCATCTGCCGCAGCTGGGCCAGAATGGCCCGCTCCACATGGCGGCTGTCCGTCACACGTCCCGCCGCCAGCTCCCGCCGCAGCACCGCCGCCGCGGAGGAGGGCATATAGGAGAGGGCCTCCCCCTCCCTGCCCTGTTCCAGCAGCTGCCGGATGTGGGAGGCCGAGGCGTAGCCCTCCGCCGCGCCGCCGTGGTGGCCCGCGCCTATCCGCCGGATGGCAATAGGCATCAGTTCTATCTTCAACTGCTTGCAGGCTTTCAGATACTCCACCGCCAACGTGTCGTTGGGCTGGCGCAGCACCGCCGCGCCGTCCCCCAGCCGTGCCTGCACCGCCTGCTGCCGTGCGGCGGCGTAGGTGATCCCTGCCGCCAGCTCCGCGCGGATATCCGCCTGCAAATCAGGCGACAGCAGCGTTTCCACCGCCCTTTGCAGCAGCGCGGCATCGCCGCACTCGCTGCCGAAGCCGATATGGGTGCAGCCCGCCATACCCAGCAGCTGTACGCCGCCGCGGGCGAAGGTCTCCGCCGTGGCCATAGCCCACGGCGTGGGCAGCTCCAGCACCAGGTCCGCGCCGCAGCTGACCGCCACCTCCCCACGGGGAAGCTTATTCACCAGCGCCGGCTCGCCACGCTGGACGAAGTTGCCGCTCATGGCGCAGACAATGGTGTCCGCGCCCCGCTGCCGCAGCTGGGAGAGCAGATAGGCGTGGCCCCTGTGGAGGGGATTGAATTCACAGATGATCCCGGCGATGGTCATAGGCGCGGCTCCTTTCGTTTTCTCTCATTTTACCCTACACAGGCCGCAAATGCAACTTGACATTTGCCCCGCGCCCTATTTACAATAGGAGCAACACAACGAAACGAGGTCTTTCCCATGAACATCGCTCTTTTCTACGCCATGCCGTCGGAGATCGACAGCCTCATCCAGGGGGCCGCGCCTATGGAGACGGTGTACGGCGTTTCCTTCTACCGCATCCGCCCTAACGTCATCGCCTGCTGCGGCGGCGTGGGCAAGGTCAACGCCGCCATGGCCGCCGCGGTGCTGATCGACCGCTATCACCCCGACCTGATCCTCAACGCCGGTGTGGCAGGCTGCTTTGAGGAGGTGCCCATCGGCACACTGGTGCTGGCGGAGAAATTTGTCCAGCACGACGTGGACACCACCGGCGTAGGCGACCCCATCGGGCTGGTGTCCACCGTGAACAGGGTGGACTTCCCCACCGCTGACTTTGGAAAGGCCAAGACCGCCATGGACAAGACCGGCTATCCCTACCGCACCGGCACCGTGGCCACCGGCGACTGGTTCGGCATCCCCGGTCAGCGGGCCGACTGGGTGCGGGACACCTTCCACCCCCTGCTGTGTGAGATGGAGGGCGGCGCGGCGGCGCAGGTATGCTATCGCTGCGGCATACCCTTTATGGCGCTGAAATCCGTGTCCGACTGCCTGACCAGCAAGCACGACTACAATTTTAATTTCCCCACCGCCATGCGGGACCTGAACGCCGCCGTCATGGCGCTGGTGGATCATCTGGAGGACTGAAACCATGGAACGTATCGCAAGCTTTACCGTCAACCACGATGTGCTGACGCCGGGGCTGTATCTCAGCCGCCGGGACGGCAGCGTCACCACCTTTGACCTGCGCTTCAAGAAGCCCAACACCGGCGACCTGCTGACTAACGCCCAGACGCACTCGGTGGAGCACATCATCGCCACCGCCCTGCGGAACAGCTCGCAGAAGGACGCCGTCATCTACTTCGGCCCCATGGGGTGCCAGACGGGCTTTTACTTCCTGTTTGACAGCGCTCAGCTCACCGACGCCCAGGCCATCGACCTGCTGCGGCAGGTGTTCGCCCAGGGCGCGGTGTGGAACGCCGCCATGCCCGGCAAGTCCTCCCGCGAGTGCGGCAACTACATCAATCTGGATGTGGCGCTGGCGCGGGAATGCTGCGCGTTTTACACCGGTATTCTCGATGGCTGGACGGTGGAAAAGCTGGTCTATCCGGAGTAAGGGAAAACCTGCGGTTTTCCCCGGAAATTTACGGGAAAAATCCCGGATTTTCTGTTGACAAAGGGATTTTCCGCTGTTATACTAGTAAGGCCGCTTTGAATGGGTCAAAAGTTTCGGCTTCGGCTGAACGCCCCCGACAGCGAGTCCGTAATAAAGGAAAGGCAGGTGCAACAAGTAATGCAGGCTATTATCGTGACCGGTGGTAAGCAGTACGCCGTCTCTGAGGGCGACACTCTGTTTATCGAAAAGCTGGACGCCGAGGCTGGCGCTTCCGTGGTGTTTGACCAGGTGCTGGCGATCGTGGACGGCGAGAACACCAAGTTCGGCACTCCCGTGGTGGAGGGCGCGAAGGTGGACGCCACCATCGTGAAGAACGGCAAGGGCAAGAAGATCCGTATCTTCAAGTACACCCCCAAGAAGGGTTACCGCAAACGTCAGGGTCATCGTCAGCCCTACACCAAGGTCGAGATCGGCAAGATCAGCTTCTAAGGTGACAGCATGACGAGCGTCATTTTCCACACCGTGGAAGACCGCATCATCGGATTTGATGCACAGGGCCACAGCGGCTACGGCGAACAGGGCGAGGATATCGTCTGCGCCGCCGTCACCAGCGCCGTAAGGCTGGTGGAAGCCACCGTCAACGACGTGATGGGGCTGTGTGCCTCCGTGAAGGTCAACCAGGAGACCGCCGCCATCTCCCTCCGTTTGCCCGGAGGACTGGCTCCCACAGCGGAATCCACCTGTCAGAATCTCATGACGGGACTGATGGTCTATCTGGCCCAGCTTCACGACGAATATCCGGAACACATCGAGGTGCTGGAGGCGTAAGCTCCCCGCCCTTGTATCTTACAGAAAGGATGGTACTGCGAAATGTTGCACATTGGTCTGCAGTTCTTCGCCCATAAAAAAGGTATGGGCTCCACCAAGAACGGCCGCGACTCCGAGTCCAAGCGCCTTGGCCCCAAGCGCGCTGATGGTCAGTTCGTTCTGGCTGGCAACATCCTTGTTCGCCAGCGCGGCACCCACATTCACCCCGGCACCAACGTGGGCAAGGGTACCGACGACACCCTGTTCGCCAAGGCTGACGGCGTTGTCCGCTTTGAGCGTCTGGGCAAGGATCGTAAGCAGGTTTCTGTTTACCCCGCCGAGTAATCTATCTCATCAAAAACACGTCTGCTGTTCAGCAGGCGTGTTTTTTGTCGCGGTTCAGACAAAATTCACAATTCGCCCCTTGTAATTCTCTGCTTCTTCGTATAGAATACAGTTGTCTTATTCCAACCGCGGCTGCGTCACTCCACTTTATGACCGGCGGCGGCAAATTAAAGGAGGAAGATCCGCTGTGGCTGGCGGTGCGGCAGTGTGGAGACCTGTCGTAAGGCGGCGCGCCGGAGGGCGGCTGCGAGACTGCTTTTTGCGGAGGCAGGGCAGTTACAGTCAAAGAAATATGGCAAAGGTCGTATTGAAGGACCTGAAGAAGGTCTACCCCAACACCGAGAAGAAGAAAAAGGTCAAGAAGGGCGAGGAGCCGGAGAAGAAGCACAATCTCCAGATCACCGAGGAGGGCGTCGTGGCCGTCCAGCAGTTCAGTCTGGAGATCGCCGACAAGGAGTTTATCGTGCTGGTAGGCCCCTCCGGCTGCGGCAAATCCACCACCCTGCGGATGATCGCCGGTCTGGAGGACATCACCTCCGGCGAGCTGTGGATCGGCGACAAGCTGATGAACGATGTGGAACCCAAGGATCGTGATATCGCCATGGTATTCCAGAACTACGCCCTGTACCCCCACATGACCGTGTATGAGAACATGGCCTTCTCCCTGAAGCTGAAAAAGGTCCCCAAGGACGAGATCGACCGCAAGGTGCGTCAGGCGGCGGAAATTCTGGACATCACCCAATATCTGGACCGCAAGCCCAAGGCGCTGTCCGGCGGCCAGCGGCAGCGTGTGGCCATTGGCCGCGCCATTGTCCGCGACCCGGCGGTGTTCCTGATGGATGAGCCGCTGTCCAATCTGGACGCCAAGCTGCGTAACCAGATGCGCGCCGAGATCATCAAGCTGCGCCAGCGGATCGACACTACCTTTGTGTACGTCACCCATGACCAGACCGAGGCCATGACGCTGGGCGACCGCATCGTCATCATGAAGGACGGCTTCATCCAGCAGATCGGCACTCCGCAGGAGGTGTTCGACCATCCCGCCAACTTGTTCGTGGCCGGGTTTATCGGTACGCCCCAGATGAACCTGTTCGATGCGCGGCTGGTGAAGAATAGCGGCAAATACGCCGTGGCTATTGACGGCGTGACCGTGGAGCTGTCCGACGAAAAGCAGCAGCGCCTGAGCGCCAAGGACGTGCCGGAGCAGGACGTGGTGCTGGGTGTGCGCCCGGATCATATCATGCTGTGCGCTGACGGCGTCAAGGGCAAGGTGGACGTCAGCGAGCTGATGGGCTCCTCCGTGCACCTGCACATCACCGCAGGCGACAAGGACGTGGTAGTCATCGTGCCCACCAACGGCAATGCCGCCCACTTCCCCATGGGCAGCGAGGTCAACATGATCTTCGGCGGCAACGTGGCTCACGTGTTCAGCAAGGAAACGGAAAAGAATCTGGAGTGGTAACGCTTCACTACAATAGTACAGACAGCAAAAGCGCGGCACATGGGGGTGCCGCGCTTTTGCGCAGGGGACAGTGAGAAAACAAAGAAATACAGGGTACTTACAGACGGCTCAGACGTGGATCTCCGCCTCGGAATACAGCGCAGCCTTACCGCTGATGAGGGTGCGCTCCCCGTTCAGGCGGCAGTACAGCACGCCGCCGCGGCGGCTGGCCTGATAGGCGGTGAAATCCGTTTTCCCCATTTTGCCCGCCCACAGGGGGATCACATGGCAGTGGGCGCGGCCACAGACGGGGTCTTCCGCAACGTTGCACTTGGGCGCGAAGCTGCGGGTCACGCAGTCATATGCGCTGCCGGGTGCGGTGATGTGGAAGCACACGCCGTCCATCTGGCGGATCAGCTCCTGATCGGGTACGACCTGACGCACCTGCTCCTCGTTTTCCAGCACACAGACCATATCCGCGCCGAAGTAAGCCTCCAGCGGACGCACGCCCAGAGCGCGTACCATATCCTCCGTGACAGGAACGGGCTTCAGGTCAAAGGCAGGGAAATCCATGGTCAGCAGCTCGCCCTGCTTTTCCACCGTCAGGCGACCGCTGAGGGTGTCGAAGGCCACAGTTTTCAGCTCCGGCTCCACAAAGCGGGTGATGACATAGGCGGTGGCCAGCGTGGCGTGGCCGCACAGCTCCACCTCGCCGCCGGGGGTAAACCAGCGCAAGTGATACGCGTCGCCCTCCCGCACGGCAAAGGCGGTCTCGGAGAGGTTGTTCTCAATGGCGATGCTCTGCATGGTGCCCTCATCCAGCCACTTGTCCATCACGCAGACTGCGGCGGGATTGCCCGCAAAGACTTTGTCGGTAAAAGCGTCTACCACATACTGTTTCATTCAAAACACTCCTTTTTACGCGCCAAGATAGGCGATGATCTCGACCTCGCACAGGATACCCAAGGGAAGTTCCCTGACCGCCATACAGGTGCGGGCCGGTTTGGATACGAAGAATTTTTCGTAAACACCGTTGAATGCGGCAAAATCCTTCATATCCGCCAGATAGCAGTTGGCCTTTACCACGCGGGAAAAGTCCGTTTCGGCCTGCGTCAGAATAGCTTGCAGGTTCTTCATGGTCTGCTCCGCCTGTGCTTCAATGCCGCCGTTTACGACTTTGCCGCTCTCCAGCAGCAAACCGCCTTGTCCTGACGTGAAGAGAAAGTCGCCTGCGGTATACGCCTGCGAATAGGGGCCGATGGCGGCGGGCGCATGCTCGGTATGAATGCTTTTGATGCTCATATAAGCCGCCTCCTTACAAGATGGTGCACCACAGGCACAGGCTGGAGACGATCCATACCGGCATCAGCATGGCGGATACGGCCACCAGCGGCGTGATGGTTCCGGTCAACAGACAGGCCATGGTCACAAGCGTGACCAGCAGAACGGCAACTGCCGCCACCAGTTTCAGGGTCTTGTTGTTTGTCTTTGTCATGGAAAACAGCTTCTTTCATTTGGTTCATGTTGTATGGTGTTCAGATCATCAGGTACAGCGCGCAGTTGAGACCAACGGCGGCCAGTACGCAGACGATCAGGGGACACTTTTTCAGCGCCAGCACCGCCGCAGCCGCGGCACCGGCAATACCGAACAGGGGATGCGCGGCATCCACAGAGAACACGCCGGGGAAGATCAGGGCGGACAGCGCCGTGTAGGGCAGCAGCGACAGGAAGCGCTTCATCCGTCCGCTCAGCGCCAGCTTGTCCATCAAAAAGGCGGGCAGGGCGCGGGGAATGTAGGTGACTGCCGCCATGCCAAGGATCAGGAGATATGCGTCAGTTCTGCTCATCGTCCTGCACCTCCACGAAGAACGTTCCGATGGCGGCGCTGGCCACCATGGACAGGATCACCGCCCAACTGACGGGCAGGAACAGCTGCAAGACCGTGTTCATTCCGGCGGCCAACAGCACCAGCAGGGCGACGCGGCGGGATTTCTGGGCGTTGGGCAGCAGCAGAGCCAGAAACGAGGCGTAAAACGCTACGCCGAAGCTCTTGGCCACCACCTCCGGCAAAAATTGCCCGATGACCGCGCCCAGCACCGATGCCAGCACCCATGTGCCGTATAGCGCCGTGTTGGCTCCCAGCAGGTAGGCGGCGCTGCGGCTGCCGGACAGGGAAAACAGGGCAAAGGACTCGTCACACAGGGCGAAGGCGCTCAGCAGCTTCATCCATAGCGGCGTGGGCTCCATGCGGCTCATAACGGCGCTGCTCATCACCAAATGCCGCAGGTTCACGAAGAACACCGCCGTGACCATGGCCAGCACCGTGGCCTTGCCGATCATGCCCACCACCATCAGCTGGGAGGAACCGGCCATCACCAGCACCGACATCAGCACCGTCTCAAACTGCGTCAGGCCCGCCTGCAAGGCCAGCAGCCCGTAGGAAATACCGATAGGGATGAGACCGAGACAAATGGGCAGCGCGGCCTTTGCGCCAGTCAGCAGTTCTTCTTTCGGCATCTTCACCATCCCCTTGACTTTTTGTTGTCCTCATTATATACTCAAAATATAAATAAGTAAAATTGATGTTCGTTATGCGAATATGCAGAAAGATTATTTGAATATGCACCGATACAAGGCGTTTCTGAAGGTGGTAGAGGTGGGCAGCTTCACCAAGGCGGCGGAGCTGCTGGGCTACACTCAGCCCGCGTTAAGCCAGATGATGACATCGCTGGAGCGGGAGCTGTCCATGAAATTATTATACCGTTCCCGGTATGGCATCCGGCTGACCCCGGAGGGGGAGCGGCTGTACCCGTCCATTGAGAACGCCGTGCTGCAATACGACGCCATGCGCCGCAGCGCCGACGAGATCAGCGGCCTGGAAACCGGCGTCGTTCGCATCGGCACGGTGTCCAGCGTGTCGGCCCACTGGCTGCCCCAGGTGATCCGGGCCTTTTGGGAAAAGCACCCCAACGTGCAGATCGTGCTGCATCAGGGGGATTACTCCAGTATTCAGGAGTGGGTGCGTACCGGGGCGGTGGACTTCGGCTTTGTGAATCCCCAGGCGGTGAAGGGGCTGGAGACAATGGTGATCAAGTCCGGAGAGTTCCGGGCGGTGGTGCCTGCCGGTCATCCGCTGGCGGAAAGAGAATGCGTTACGCTGGAGGAACTGGCGGGAGAGCCGTTTCTGATGGTGGAGAGCGGCGCCTACGGTGAGGTGGAGGAAGCCTTTGCCGCGGCGGGTATCACGCCAAACATCCGCCTGCGGGTGCATGATGACTATTCCCTTCTGTCCATGGTGGAGCAGGGAATGGGCGTGTCGATTTTGGTAGAACTGGTGCTGCACAAGACGGCCTATGATGTGGTAACGCTGCCCATTGAGCCGCCTGTCACTCGCACGCTGGCCGTGGTCACCAAGGAACGCCGTACCCTGCCGCTGGCGGCCAGAGTGTTTATCGACGAACTGATGGCCCAGCGGGAGCAGCTGCTGTAAAACCGCGAAAAGAGGGAAGCGTATAGTTGGCACGCTTCCCTCTTTTTGCTCAGAATGCGTCGGGGCGGTTGGTATAGGCCAGGTCCGCCGTGGCGGTTTTCAGCTCCTCCATGCTGCGGATATCCCGCTTCCGCAGGTCGGTCTGGGTCTGGGGCGGCAGGGCGTAAAAGTAGGTATACGCCTGGGGATCGTTGTTAAGAAGGTCGGTAAGATCGGCTGCATATTTCATAAAAACACCTCCGCCGCTAGTGTGCGCGGCGAAGGTGTTTTTATGCGGTCAGCGCTGATACTCGAATTCCAAATCGTACATGCTGACGATATGGCCGTCCTGAATGCCCATCTGCTCCAGCTGGTCGAACAGACCGCTCTGGCGCAGCATTTTGTCGAAATACATACGGCTCTCGTAGTCGGAGAAGTTGATGTTGGCCATAAGCCTTTGCAGCCACGGGCCTTCCACCAGCCACGTATCATCCTCCCGCTCGATGTGCAGGGGTTCGGAGGTGTCGATCTGGGGCGGGCGGGGCACGTACTCCGGCTCGTAGACCGTGACGGGCGGCAGCTCACTGAGCCGCTGGGCGATGTGCCGCACCAGCTCCCGGGTGCCTTGATGGGTAGCGGCGGACATGGCGAAGAACTCGTAGCCCAGCTCCTCCACGTGGGTTCGGAAGGCGTCCAGCTGCTCGTTGTCCATCAAAAGGTCGGTCTTGTTGGCCACGGCGATCTGGGGACGGGTGGCCAGCTCAGGGCTGTACTCCTTCAGCTCGGCGTTGATGGCGTCGAAATCCGCGATGGGGTCGCGGCCCTCACTGCCGGAAACGTCCACCAGATGCACCAGCAGACGGCAGCGGTCGATGTGCCGCAGGAAGTCGTGGCCGAGGCCCGCGCCCTCACTGGCGCCCTCGATGATACCGGGAATGTCGGCCATCACGAAGCTGACGCCCTCGTCCACGTACACCACGCCCAGGTTGGGATACAGGGTGGTGAAGTGGTAGTTGGCGATCTTGGGGTGGGCCTTGGTGACCACGCTCAGCAGCGTGGACTTGCCCACGTTGGGAAAGCCCACCAGCCCCACGTCCGCCAGCAGCTTCAGCTCCAGCACCACGTCGTGGCTCTCGCCGGGCAGCCCCGCCTTGGCAAAGCGGGGCACCTGACGGGTGGGGGTGGCGAAATGCTGGTTGCCCCAGCCGCCCCGGCCGCCCTTGCACAGCACGTAGGGCTGGTCGTCGGACATATCCTTGATGATCTCTCCGGTCTCGGCGTCCCGCACCAGCGTACCGCGGGGGACGCGGATGGTAAGGCTCTGGCCGTCCTTGCCGGACTTCCGGCCGCCCTGGCCGTCCACGCCGTTGGCCGCCACGTATTTGCGCTTGTAGCGGAAGTCCATCAGGGTGGACATATTGTCGTCCACCTTCAGGATGATGGAGCCGCCGTCGCCGCCGTCGCCGCCGTCCGGGCCGCCGGCGGCAATGTATTTCTCCCGGTGAAAGGCCACCGCACCGTTGCCGCCGTTTCCAGCGCGGCAGGTGATGCGGGCCTTGTCGATAAATCCATTTGCCATTGTGTTACCTCGTTCTATCTGAAAAATGTGCCTATTCTACCTAGTATATCCTATTTTAGCGGAAATTTGCGGAAACGTCAAGTGGGGCGCGCTGTATGATGCGAGACGGATGCCCCGGCAAAACGGCGGACACACGGGGTACACCCGCCAATCATGGCGAACACCTGCGGACGGCGGATCGGAGGGGCATATCCCCTTCCCTGCGGGCGGCGGCAAAGAATCGCCACGGACAGCGACAAATGTCCACAGAACGTTCAGCATAATTACCATATTGGGTCATATAAAACTGTCATTCCCTACGAAAATCAAGAAATTGCATTGACACCACCTGTGAAAGTTGCTAGTATAAAGCTGTCTCAAGTCGAAAACGTTTCCGGTAACGCTACCGAAACGTTTCGCCGGGGACTTCGCACGACAGGAGGAAGAGACGTGACCATTAAAGATATTGCCCGCATCAGCGGCGTCAGCATCACCACGGTCTCCCGCGTGCTGAATGACCGGCCCGACGTCAGCGATGAGAGCCGCCGCCGGGTGCTGGATGTGATCGAGAGCACCAACTACATCCCCAACAACTCCGCCCGCGATTTGGTGAAGACCAAGTCCGATTCCATCGGACTGGTGGTGCGGGGCATCTCCAACCCCTTTTACACCGACATTATCCGGTCTGTGGAGGCAGGCATTACCGCAGGCGGCTACACCATGGTGATGCAGCAGATCAGCTCCGACGAGGACGAGCTGAAGCGGGCCGCCGTTATGGAGCGGGAAAAGCGGCTGCGGGGTCTTGTGCTGCTGGGCGGACGGTTCGACTACTCCGCCGCGGACCTGGCGCTGCTGAATGTGCCGTTTGTGTGCTGCTCCTTCGGCAACCACTACGGTACGCTGGAACACGGGGACTACTCCTCCGTATCCATCGCCGACATTGAGAACGCCTATCAGGCTACACGGTATCTCATCGACAGGGGACACCGGCGCATCGCCGCCCTGATCACCTGTCCCGACGACCACTCCATCAGCCAGCTGCGGTACGAGGGCTATGTACAGGCGCTGGAGGAGGCGGGCATTCCGCTGGACGAGTCGTTGGTGATCTGCACCGGCACCTTTAATATTCAGGACTCCTACACGGCCATGAACCGCGTGCTGGACAGCGGCGCGGACTTTTCTGCCGTTTTCGCCATTTCCGATAACACGGCCATCGGCGCCATGCGGGCACTGCGGGAGCACGGGCGGGCCGTCCCCGACGACTGCTCGGTGATCGCCATCGACGGCATCGAGGTGTCCGACTACGTCGATCCGCCGCTGACCACCCTGTGTCAGCCCATGGATGAGATGGGACGGCGCAGCATGGAGATACTGCTGGACATGATCGAGGGGCGCAGCGGCAACCGCCATGTGATCCTGCCCACGGTGCTGCGGCCCGGTGGCAGCGTAAAAACGCTGGCGTAAACCATTTGCAATCGAATACCGTATAGAAAAAGCGCCGGCGCTTTTTCTGCTTCCCCTACGGGAAGCATGAAATCATTTTTTACAGTGCATACTGTGAAAATAAAATCAAATTAAAGGAGATCAATCAACATGAAAAAGTTTCTTGCACTGATCCTGGCTCTTGTGATGTCTCTGTCTCTGGTCGCCTGCGGCGGCGGAAGCAACGACGCACAGGGTTCCGGTGATGACGCCACTGCCACCGGCAAGGTGTATTACCTGAACTTCAAGCCCGAACAGGACGAGGCCTGGCAGAATCTGGCCAAGGCTTACACCGAAGAGACCGGCGTGCCCGTCACCGTTGTGACCGCCGCTTCCGGTACTTACGAGGAGACCCTGATGGCCGACATGGCCAAGACCGACGCCCCCACCCTGTTCCAGGTGAACGGCCCCGTGGGTCTTGCCAACTGGAAGGATTACTGCTATGACCTGAGCAGCTCCGCCGTGTACGGCGAGTTGACCAGCGACGACTTCGCTCTGAAAGAGGACGGTGCTGTCTATGGTATCGCCTATGTTATCGAGTCCTATGGTCTGATCACCAACACCGCTCTGCTGGAGAAGGCTGGTTACACCACCGACGACATCAAGTCCTTTGCTGATCTGAAGAAGGTCGCCGAGGATATCACCGCACGCAAGGACGAGCTGGGCTTCGCCGCTTTCACCTCCGCCGGTATGGACAGCAGCTCCGACTGGCGCTTCAAGACTCACCTGGCCAACCTGCCCATCTACTTCGAGTATCAGGCTGACGGCATCGGCACCACCGAGGCCATCAAGGGCACCTATCTGGACAACTACAAGAATATCTTCGACCTGTATATCAACAACAGCACCTGCGATCCTAAGGATCTGGCCGGCAAGACCGGCACCGACGCTGAGAACGAGTTCCTGAACGGCGAGGCCGTGTTCTTCCAGAACGGTTCCTGGGAATATCCCGCCCTGTCCGCCAAGTACAGCGATGACCAGATGGCCATGATCCCCATCTACATCGGCGTGGGCGATGAGGCCAATCAGGGCCTGTGCACCGGTACCGAGAACTACTGGTGCGTCAACAAGGACGCCAGCGAGGAAGACATTCAGGCTACTCTGGACTTCCTGTACTGGTGCGTCACCTCTGACAAGGGCACCGAGGCTATGGCCAATGAAATGGGCTTCGTGATCCCCTTCAAGGGCGCTCTGGAATCCAACAACCTGTTCGTGAAGCAGGATAAGGCCATGACCGCCGAGGGCAAGACTCCTGTGTCCTGGAACTTCCCCACCATGCCTTCCGAGGAGTGGAAGAACGGTGTCGGCTCCGCGCTGACCGCTTACGCTGCCGGTACCGGTGACTGGGATGCCGTCAAGACCGCTTTCGTGGATGGCTGGGCTTCCGAGTACGCCATGAAGTAATCGCGCTCCCACAGGACGCATTTTCTGATGAATCCCGGCTGTCGGGTGGGCCGTAAGCCCACCCGACAGCCGCACCCATCGGCATATACCTGTACGCCCCGGCTGTACCGGGACGCAGAGGCAGGTGTCGAAGTTCACAGTTGACCGGGAGGTATCGCTCATGCAGAAAAACATTCGTAAGTATTGGCCCATATTCCTTTTGCCCACGTTGGCCGCCTTTTTGCTTGGCTTCGTGATTCCATTTTGTCAGGGTCTGTATTTGTCCCTGTGTAAGTTCACGACCATCAATAAGGCGACCTTCGTGGGGCTCAGCAACTACATAAAGGCTTTTCAGGACGAGCTGTTCGCCAACGCCTTCTGGTTCACGGCGAAGTTCACGGTGGTGTCCACCATCCTCATCAACATTCTGGCGCTGGCTATCGCCCTGCTGCTGACCCGCGGCATCAAGGGCACCACGCCGTTCCGCACGGTGTTCTTCATGCCCAACCTGATCGGCGGCATCGTGCTGGGCTATATCTGGCAGATCCTGCTGAACTGCGTGCTGTCCCTGCTGGGCAAGCCGCTGCTGGCGCTGAACGCCACCTACGGCTACTGGGGATTGATCATTCTGATGTGCTGGCAGCAGATCGGCTATATGATGATCATTTATATCGCGGGCCTGCAATCCATCCCCAACGACTATATCGAGGCGGCGTACATCGATGGCGCTACCCCGTGGCAGACATTCTGGAAGGTGAAGCTGCCCAATCTGATGCCCTCCATCACCATCTGCCTGTTCCTGACGCTGACCAACTCCTTCAAGCTGTTCGACCAGAACCTGGCGCTGACCGGCGGCGAGCCTGCTCACGCTTCGGAAATGCTGGCGCTGAACATCTATCAGACCTTCTACGTCCGCTCCGGCCCTCAGTGGAAGGGCATCGGTCAGGCCAAGGCCGTGCTGTTCTGCATTCTGGTGATCGCCATCTCCAGCCTACAGCTGAAGCTCACCAAGTCTAAGGAGGTGCAGCAGTAATGCAAAAACGCAGTCGTACCATTAACGGCATCTGGACAGCTGTGCTGACTGTCCTGAGCCTTGCATGGGTCTACCCTATCGTGATGGTGGTCATCAACTCCTTTAAGGTGGAGTCCTCCATCAGCACCAACACCGCCTTCCAGCTGCCTACCGCCGAGCAATTCGCCGGACTGGACAACTTCGCCAGCGCCATCGGCTCTCAGGGCTTTCTGGCGGCGTTCTTCAACAGTCTGATCATCTCCGTTACGTCGGTGGTGCTGATTCTGATCTGCTGCTCCATGTGCGCGTGGTTCATCACCCGCGTCAACAGCAAGGTCACAAAGCTGTGCTACTTCCTGTTCGTATTCTCCATGGTGGTGCCGTTCCAGATGCTGATGTTCACACTGGCGAATCTGGCCGACAAGACCAAGCTGAACACCCCCTTCAACATCTGCATCGTCTATCTGGGCTTCGGCGCGGGACTGGCCGTGTTCATGTTCTGCGGCTTTATGAAGTCCATCCCCTTGGAGATCGAGGAGGCCGCCATGATCGACGGCTGCGGCCCCATCCGCACCTTCTTCCTGGTGGTGCTGCCCATGCTGAAGCCTACGCTGGTCAGCGTCGGTATTCTGGAGACCATGTGGGTGTGGAATGACTATCTGCTGCCCTATCTGGTGCTGGATAAGACCAAGTATATGACCATCCCCATTCTGGTACAGTACTTCCGCGGCGGCTACGGCAAGGTGGAAATGGGCCCCATGATGGCCTGTATCGTGCTAACCGTCCTGCCCATCATCATCATTTACGTGCTGGGCCAGAAGCACATCATCAAGGGTGTGGCAGCCGGCGCAGTCAAGGGGTAAACTTAACTGGCGAAAAGTCTTACGACTTTTCTGCCAAAAAATCTCATCTATCCGCAGGGCGGGGTTTCCACCCCGCCCTGTAACGACCTATCACCTTATATCATTCTGAATCGAGAGAGCAATGACTATGAAACGTTCCAGTGGTATTTTGATGGCGGTGTCCTCCCTGCCCTCCCCCTACGGGATCGGCACACTGGGCAAGGCCGCCTATGAATTTGCAGATTTTCTCCATGACGCCGGGCAGCACTATTGGCAGATGCTGCCCCTTGGCCCCACCAGCTACGGGGATTCCCCCTATCAGAGCTTTTCCACCTTTGCCGGCAACCCCTACTTCATCGATCTGGACATGCTGATCGACGACGGGCTGCTGAAAAAGAGTGAGGTGGCCAAGTGCCAGTGGGGCACCGAGCCCCGGTACGTGGACTATGGAAAAATTTATGAGAGCCGCTTTCAGGTGCTGGAAACCGCCAAGAAGCGGGGCTGGCAGCGGGACGCCGAGGCTGTGGCCGCTTTCCGGCAGGAGAACGGCCGCTGGCTGGAGGACTATGCCCTGTACATGGCCTGCAAGCGGCATTTCGGCATGAAGTCCTGGACAGAGTGGCCCGACACGGCGCTGCGGCTGCGGAAATCCCCCGAGGTATTGGAGCAGTACCGCACCAAGCTGCAGGAAGATGTGGAGCTGTTCATCTACATCCAGTTCCTGTTCTTCCGGCAGTGGACGGCACTGCGGGAGTATCTCCACCAGCAGGACATTCAGGTGATCGGCGATCTGCCCATCTATGTGCCCATGGACAGCGCCGACGTGTGGGCCGAGCCGGAGTTCTTCCAGCTGGACGACCAGTGCATCCCCACCGCCGTCAGCGGTGTGCCGCCTGACTACTTCTGTGAGGACGGGCAGCTGTGGGGTACCCCCCTGTACCGCTGGGATGTGATGCAGCAGGACGGCTTCGGCTGGTGGATCCGCCGCATCGACGGCGCAGGCAAGCTGTACGACGTGATCCGCATCGACCATTTCCGGGGACTGGACACCTATTGGGCCGTTCCCTACGGCGAGGCCACCGCCCGCAAGGGACAGTGGTGCAAGGGTCCCGGCATGGCGCTGGTCAGTGCGCTGACCGGCTGGTTCCCCGGTTTGCAGTTCATCGCCGAGGACCTGGGCTATCCCACGCCCACCGTGCAGCAGTTGCTACATGACTCCGGCTGGCCCGGTATGAAGGTGCTGGAATTCGCCTTTGATTCCCGCGACACCAGCAACTATCTGCCCCACACCTATCCCCGGCACTGCGTGTGCTACACCGGCACCCACGACAACAGCCCTGTGGCCCTGTGGCGGGAAGAGGCGGCGCCGGAGGACATCCAATACGCCAAGCGGTATCTGGGGCTGAACGACGAGGAGGGCTTCCACTGGGGCATCCTCCGGGGCGGACAGAGCAGCGTGGCGGACCTGTTCGTGGCCCAGATGCAGGACTATCTGGGGCTGGGACAGTATCACCGGATGAACACCCCCGGCAGCCTGGGCGGCAACTGGCAGTGGCGCATGCTGCCCGGTGAGGCCAGCGACGAGTTGGCCAAGAAAATTTACGACATGACCGTCATGTACAGCCGCACGGAGCGCCGCGCCGAGGAACCGGCGGAGGAAGCCGCGGCAGAAGAGGAATAATTTTTAGTCATGCCGCCAACGGCGGCATACCACAGTTCTTCACTCTTCATTCTTCACTTTTCATTGAGACAACAAAAAAACCTCAGGCCGGTTGGCCTGAGGTTTTTTTGTTGTCTCTTAATAGCTGCCCAGGTCGGCGGACTTGTCGCCCTCGACGCTGGTGCCGAACTCGTAGTCGTTGCCGGGCAGGATGGCGTTCAGGATGACGCCTGCCAGGGCGGCGATGGCCAGGCCGGTCAGGGTGATGTCGGCGCTGCCCACGGTGAAGGTGATGCCACCGGTGGAGCTGAAGCCCAGACCGCTGACGAAGATCACCGCGGCGATGATGAGGTTGCGGGACTTGGTCAGGTCCACCTTATTCTCTACCACGTTGCGGACGCCGACGGCGGAGATCATACCGTAGAGGACGAAGCTGACGCCGCCCACGATGGCGGTGGGGATGGAGTTGACCAGCGCGTCAAACTTGGGGGAGAAGCTGAGGATGATGGCGTACAGGGCGGCCAGGCGGATGACGCGGGGGTCGTAGACCTTGCTGAGGGCCAGGACGCCGGTGTTCTCGCCGTAGGTGGTGTTGGCGGGGCCGCCGAACATGCCGGCGAAGGCGGTAGCCAGACCGTCGCCCAGCAGGGTGCGGTGCAGGCCGGGGTCCTCGATGAAGTTCTTGCCGGTGGTGGAGGAGATGGCGGAGATATCGCCGATGTGCTCCATCATGGCGGCGATGGCGATGGGGGCCATGACGAGGATGGAGGTGATATCAAACTTGGCGATGACGAACTGCTGGAGACCCACAATGTCGGCCTCGCGCATGGCGGTGAAGTCCACCTGACCGGTGATAAGGGCCACAATGTAGCTGACCACCACACCCAGCAGGATGGGGATGATCTTGATCATGCCCTTGCCCCAGATGTTGGCCACAATGATGACCGCGATGGCCACCAGCGCCAGCCACCAGTTGGTGGAGGCGTTGCCGATGGCGGTGCCGGACAGGTTCAGGCCGATCAGGATGATGATGGGGCCGGTGACGATGGGCGGGAAGAAGCGCATGACCTTCTTGGCGCCCACCAGCTTGAACAGCAGGGCCAGCACCAGATACAGCAGGCCCGCGATCACCACGCCGCCCAGGGCGTAGGGCAGCTTTTCCTCACCGGTCATGCCGGCGAACTTGCCGGCGTCCAGCGCGGCGACTGCCTGGAAGCCGCCCAGGAAGGCGAAGGAGGAACCCAGGAAGGCGGGCACCTTAAACTTGGTGCACAGGTGGAACAGCAGCGTGCCGAGACCTGCGAACAGCAGCGTGGTCTGGATGGACAGGGGCAGGCCGTAGGAGCTGACCAGAATGGGCACCAGAACGGTGGCGCCAAACATGGCGAACAGGTGCTGCAAGCCCAGCAGCAGCATACGGGGGACGCCCAGCTCTCTGGCGTCGTAGATGGCCACGTGGCCCAGTTCTTTCTTCATGACGTGATTCCTCTCTTTCATTTGTCTTGTATGTGAATTTACTTACCAAACTGTGTGGGCTTTTCCCGGCCGCAGGCCGAAAAAAAAGACCGATGAAAAACATCGGTCAAAAAGCGATATCAACAATAGAAACAAAAACAGTGGGAGCGGCTTTGCACTTGGTCTTACGGATGATGGTCATGGCGCGTTCCCCCTCTCAAAATTTTCTTGCTTATTATATCGGCACTTTCCGCAAAAAGCAAGCCTTTTCTTCTCCAAACATCCGCCAATTTTTCCCCTTCCGCTTCGTGGACATTGCACAAATCCATCGGCGGGACTTATGGCTGCGATAAAGGAGCGGGGTATCCCGCTCCTTTATCGTTTATTTTGTGATATCCTCGTCTATTAGCGTCAGGGAAACGGGACGGCCATCCTCATACACCAGCTGCCAGCAGGCCTGATACTCGTCCCAGGGGACGCAGGAATAGACGTACTGTCCATCGCCGGTCAGGCTGTACCACTCCGCATCCGCGTCCGCCGTCAGCTCCCACGTCTCGCCGGTACGCAGATCGGCGGCGTATACGGTGGTATCATTGTGATACAGGGCGAAATCGTCGCCGCAGGCGTAATAGTTGGCGACGGGCAGCGTCACCGTCCGGTCGCCGGGAGGTGCGGCGATATAATAGGTGTCAGTGTCAGTCTGGTGACTGCACAGGAACCACAGCGCGTCCCCCACCTTATCGGGATAGGCGTCCACCGCAACACCTTCCGGCAGCAGGGATATGCCGTTGTCTTGCAGGTCATAGCGCTCCCCGTCGCCATCCAGCGGCACCAGCTCCAGCTGCCGTTCGCCCACCCGGAAGTGCCGTTGGGAGAACATGTGCGTGTCGTAGTAGCCATAATCGGTGGGCAGCGTGACCTCCTGCCGCACTTCGCCTGTTTTGCCGTCCAGCAGCAGCTGATAGCTCCTGTCCGTTTTCCGGTCATACACCGTCACCACCACGTCATCGCCATACAGCGACAGGTGGAGGTTGGTGCAGTCCTCGCCGCCGCGATACAGCAGCGTTCGCTTTTTTGCGGCATGATCCAATACATAGAGTGATTTTCCGTCAGTATAATACACACCGTATTTGTTTATCTGATAGCTGTCGTACCAGAAGGTGCTGAGCACCCGCTTGCGCTCTCCCGTCTCCGGGTCGTAGCGGTACAGGCCGCGGTGGCGGACATGGTAGTAGTAATCGCCGTCCACCTCCGTGCCGATGGAGGCGGCGCAGCCGGTGCGAAGAAAATCGAGATAGTCAAACCGCCGGGCCGTCCAGATACCCAGCACCACAAGGCACAGACAGGCGGCTGTCACCAGCCAGCGCCGCCAGCGGTGGGGCCGCTTCAGCTTGGGGTCGCGGGCGTCCTGCACGGCGGCGGCGTCCACTTCGCCGATGGCGTAGAGCAATGTTTCCGGTTTCATAGCAGGCCCTCCTGTTCCAGCGTTTGGCGCAGCTGCTGGCGGATGCGGTACAGCATGGACTTCACCTTGCTGACGGAAAAGCCGAAGCGGATGGCGATTTCTGCCACGCTGTCCAGATACCAGTAGCGGCAGAGGAACACCCGGCGCTCCGCCTGAGGCAAGGCCAGCACGAAATCGTTGATCCGTGCCGCCAGCTCGGTGGCCTCCAGCTCCCGCTGCACGTCGCCGCTGCCGTCTACGCACTGGCTCAGCTCCTCCAGCGCCAGCGCCGTCTCATCGCCAAAGCGCTTTTGAGCGCGGGCGGCCTCCCACCGCTTCAGGGAGATGCGGCGGGTCAGCTTGCCCAGAAAGCCTGACAGCCGTTCGGGCCGGTGGGGCGGCATGGCGTTCCACGCGCCCAGCCACGTGTCGTTGACGGATTCCTCCGCATCCTGCTCCTGACGCAGGATATTCCGGGCGATAGACAGGCAGTAGGGGCCGTATTTCTCCTGACTCCGGTCAATGGCCTGCGGGTCACGGGCCCAGTACAGGGCCACGATCTTGTCATCCTCCATGGGGCGTCCCTCCTCTCTTACCCTTCTACTCCGAAAAATTGTCCCGCGGTTGCATGACGGCGGGCAATTTTTCTGCCGTTGGGATGAAAAACAGGGCCAAACGGCATGCCGTCCGGCCCTGTTCTATTACAAAACAATTATTTTGTATGCGTTCCCCGCTTCATCGAATCTTCAGCACGGCGGAAACAGACAGGTCCAGGACCTTTTCCACCTCACTCATGACGGCGGGGGTACCGCTCTGCCGGTGCTGCTGCAAAATCAGGAACAGCGGCCCGAAGAGAACCGCGTTGATATAGGCCACGTTGTCGGTCTTCATCAGGCGGCGGGCAATGGCCTCCTGATACACCGCCATCAGCGGCGCGGAGGGCAGACTGTTCTCCCGCAGGGCCTCAGCCGTGACAAACTCCGGCGCGTTGACCACCGACAGGAAGAAGTGGGCCTCCTGCGGGTGGGCCAGCAATGTCTGAGCCAGCTGGCGCAGGCCGAAAAACAGCTTTTCGCCGGGGGTGCGGCCCATGTCGATGGCCTGCTGCAAGCCCTCCTGCAAGCCCTGCCACACCTGCGCATAGATGGACGAGAGCATGTCGGTCTTGTCCTTATAGTACACATAGGGAGTGCCGGAGCTGATGCCCGCCCGCTTGGCCAGCTTGTCAAAGGACAGGGCGGCAAGACCCGCCTCCATGGTGATCTGAAGGACGGTTTGGATGACTTTATCCCGTTTTGCTGTATCGATCGTTCTCATGGTTATGATAATAAACGTTTATTCACTTATTGTCAAGACCCTTTTCGGCAAAATTTTCAAAAAGAGGAGCGGGGCAAAACCCCGCTCTTCCTTTTCAGTTGCCCTGTTTCGCTTGGCCCATCAGCACTAGCTGGTCGATGCGGTTCGCTTCCCGGTTCTGCATGGCCTCCTTCATCATCTGGCAGTACTCCTGCCGGGATTCGTAGAACACGATGGTAAAATTCACATGGCTGGGCTTGCTTTGGATCATGGTGACGGAATACGATACGCGGCAGAAGCCGCCGCCGGTTTCCGTCTCCCAGCTGGCGCCGGTGACGGTATCGTCGGGAATATTCAGGTCAGAGAGCTGACGGTACAGCTGGTCGTCATCGTCAAAGCCGCCCCAGAGCTTACCCGCTAAGGTAATGGTCTTCTGCCAGTCCTCCCAATGGAAGGTGATATCTTCTCCTGCCGCTTCCAAGTGCGTCACCTGACAGAAGCGCTTGCCACCGCCATAGACGGCACTGCTGACACCACCCCAAGGAAAGCGGTCTTCTCCACCGCTGCGGAGGGTATAGGCGATCTGCCCCTCGGTAAAGGACTGGGTCTCCTCCGATGAGATGGTCAGGGGCAGGCCCACGTCGTTAAGCGCCGTGGTAACGGCCTTCTCCGACAGGGGGAAGGCTGCGCCGCCAGTGGTGTAAATGGCGGCGGATCGGGGCAGCAGTCCATCAACGTCCCGCGGCACAGCCTGCTGCTGATCGCTGGTGAGACTCTGCCACGCCTGCGTGTAGACGGCTTCCTCCTTCTGGTAGACAGCCAGCAGCGTATCAGTGTAGCCCTCGGCATACGCGCCGTCCAATCCGTCGATATTCAGCAGCAGCGCACGGCACTGTTCAACTGTCAGGTTATTTCCCTTTACATAGTCTGTCAGCTGGGATACCAGCGCCCCGCTGTCGTTGCCATTCTGACCGTAGATATCCCAGCGGAAGCCGCCGTCAGGGAAACGGGTAAAGAAGATCGCGGCATCGGGAACGGCCTCCTTGGAGCGGGCGATGTTCTTCTTCATCTGCCACGCCCAGCCGGAGAGAGCGCTGATGATCTCGTCGCCGGTCATGTCTCCGGTGTAGGCGGCGTTTGCCTCCCTGTTGATCCACAGCAGGGCGTCGGTGCCGCTTTCGACGGTCAGCGTGCCGCTGCTCCAGCTGTGGAGGGTGATGGAGGGCGTACTGCCGGTCAGCTCCGCCTTTCCGTAGCGGGCGACCCAGCGGTTGTCGCTGGCCAGCTGGAAAAAGCCCTGCCCCACCGTGTCAGGCTCCGGCACGTCCACGATATCCACCTCTGTGGGCAGACGGAACTCCGAGGCCAGCAGCGCGTGGGCACTGTCGGTATCCTGGCCCAGAGTCTCGCCGGGGCCGTCGTCGGCTTCGGACAGGGCGAAGAAGGCGCGGATCACGATCATATAGTCGGCATTTTGGGCGATATCGGGCTGCTTTTCCAGGGCACGGCAGTCAAACTCCGGCAGGCCGCCGCCGAAGTCCGCCGCCACAGCCGCCAGCACGATCTCATCACCTGCCGCCACCTGCCGCTGCTCGCCGTCCCGATAGGCGGCGAAGGCAACGTCCTTGGGCATCTCCTTCAGGCCGTCGGACATACCGCCGTAGCCGCCGTAGGCGTCGGTGATGGCCCAGAGGGAAAACATGGGCAGCATCTGCTCGTTTCGCTCCGGCTGCGTCAGCTGAATGCTCAGCTCATTGACGTTCTTGTTCATGGTCAGCAGACGGGTGGTGCGGCACTGGCCGTCCTTCCAAACCTCGGCGCTGAGGACGGCGCTGAGGGACGCGTCCTTCGTGTCCACGGTGAAGTCCGCCCGCCAGGTGGAGACGACGTTCTCCTTCTCCACGAAGGTCAGCGTCCCCTTCTTGCCGCCGGACACGGGATTGGTCAGGAAGCAGATGGCCACGACGGCGCAGGCGATGAGCGCGATGAGGATGACCCAGAAAGCGGGCTTTTTGTAGTTGAGGACAGCCTTGATGCGGCCCTTGACGCCCTCCTCGCCGAAAGCGACGGGGCAGGCCAGCACCATGCGGCGGCCCTGGCTGCACTGGAGGAGGGCGGCGGAATAGGCCTTCTTCTCCGTCAGGTCCAGGTCGCGGATCACCCGCTGGTCGCAGGCGGTCTCGATATCCCGGCAGAAGAGGAGGTAGGCCACCCACACCAGGGGATTGAACCAGTGGACAGCCAGGAGCACGTAGGCCAGGGGCTTCCAGATGTGGTCCAGGCGGCGGAGGTGGGCCTGCTCATGGGAGAGGACGTAGGCCATCTGGCCCTCGTCCATGCCGCTGGGGAGATAGACGCGGGGGCGGAACAGGCCCAGCAGGAACGGCGACGTTACCGCGTCGCACACCCAGATATTATCCCGCAGGCGCATGGCCTCCCGCACACGACACCGCAGATGAATGGTGCTGGCCAGGCCGTACAGCAGCAGGGCCGTGCCCACCGCCAGCCAAATGGCCACATAGGGCGGGAGGTAGCGGGTGACGGCGCCGCCGCTGCTGGGACTTTCATCGGAAGGGGCGGCAGTCGAACCGCCGGTGGTCTCCGCGGGGCGGATGGCGTCTACATCCAGCTGGATAGAGGGCTTATCGCCGCCGGCGTGGACGTATTGGAAATACTCCACCTGTCCCGATTCCTGCACGGCGGCGGGAGCGGCCACCTGATAGGCGGACACAGGGGATTGGAAGCTGACAGGGCACACCAGACGGACGGCCACCGCCGCCCACAGCAGGCAGGTGATCCACCGGGGCGCCTTTTTCAGCAGCAGCCGCAGCGCCAGCACCGCCAGGATCAACCACCCGGCGGCCACGCTCATGTTGGCCAGCTTGACAAAAATCTCGTTCATGGTCAGCCCTCCTCTGTCTGGTCGATCATGCGGAGAATTTCCGCGCGTTCCTCCTCGGTCAGCTTCCGGCCCTGGGTAAAGGCGGCGATGAAGGCGGGCAGCGAGCCGTGGAAGCTGTCGGCCACGTACTGCCGGCTCTGGCGGGCGTAGAATTCCTCCCGGCTCATCCGGGCGGTGACCACGCCGCCGTCGTTCTGAAACAGGCCCTTGTCGCACAGGCGGCGCAGCACCGTGTGGACGGTGGTGCGCTTCCAGCCCATCTCCGCCTCCCCCAGCTTCACCAGCTGGGAGGAGGTGACCGGGGCGGTGCGCCAGATGATATCGGCAAATTTGGACTCGACGACGCCCATCTGCCATTCTGCCATGGTGGTTCCCTCCTATACGTCTACATGGTGTAGTCTTTTTATAGATTACAGTATGTAGTCTCACTTGTCAAGGGGGAAAATGAAAAAAATAATACCGCATGCGCAGCATGGCGGGGCGTCGGGGACGCCGCCCCCTACGGCCTTTGACGGAGGACATTGCCGCAGTACAGGACGGGCCGATGTGGGCATCGCCCCCTACAAAAATATCGTCGTTTGTCAGGCGGCGCGACAAAAAGCGGTTTCCCATAGGGAAACCGCTTTTTCGGGACAATATTGGAAATCGGTCACTGGGGCAGTTCCACCCAGATGGCGGGGCGGACGTATTCGCCCTCGTAGGAGCGGGTCCCCTCGCCTACTCCGCCGCCGGGGCGGACACCGTCGGGATGATTGCCGCCGTCGGTGGTGCGCAGCCACCAATCGGCCGGACCGGGAGCAGTGGCTCCACCGGGCCAGGGATTCTCCGACAGGGCGTAGGCGGTATAGTCGGCGGCGGTGGCGGTCTCAGAGCCGAAGTAGGAATAGACCTCGGTATTGCTCAGCAGGAACACCCGGTCCTGGGTGGTGATGGGGCCGTCGTCACGGCGGAGACTGCCGGGAGAGGTGATAACGGTGGTGATCAGCAGCCGCTGCTGTTCCTGCGCGTTAAAGGCGGCGTCCAGGAAGGTGCTGTTGAGCCACCGGCGGATGGAACTGTTCTCCCAGGTATAGGGATCCAGCACCGGCTCATAGAAGGGCATGAAGGACTGATAGTCCAGGGCGTATTTACTCAGCAGCAGCGCCTTGTCGCCGTCACGGTCCAGCACCAGCCATTCGATGGGCTCCTTGCCGTTGGCGGTGTCGCCGTCCTGCTCGTAGGCGCCGAAGGTATAGGTCTCCGCTTTGTGGTCCGTCTGGCCCAGATAGCGGCCGTCGCCCTCCAGCCAGGCGCGGAAGCCATCCCCCTGGATGGTGTAGGGGTGGTCCGTTCCAGCGCTGCTGACCACCACCTGGCTCACGGCAGCACCGGGGATGGAGTGGAAGTTCTCATAGAAGTACAGGGTGCTGTCCCCCAGCGTCAGCTGGGCCACGAACTGAGAATCCGTCTCGTCAAAGCTCTCCATGGGCTCCCAGACCCAGGACCGCAGGAAGCGGGACAGCACCGGGGCGGGGATGTCGTCATCCGGGTACAGCAGGTCGCCTCTTCCCCAGGTGATGTCAAAGGTATCCAACTCGTCCGCCTGCTCCGCCAGCTTCAGCAGCAGCGGGTCGGTCTGGGTCAGGGCCTGCCGCACATCGGCGCAGCCCATCTCCCCCATGTTATACCAGAGGCTCTGGTCACCGGCGGTGATCTTGACGGTGCTCTCCCCCGGCGCGGCGGCATAAAAGCGGAGGGTCAGGGTATCATTCACCTGCGCTAGGATGGTGTAGTCCTCATCTGCGTCATCATCGGCCCGCCCCTCCCGCAGGAAGGTCCAATCGGCGCTCGTCAGCAGCTGGCCCAGGGCATAACCGGAGGTAGTCTCCACATCGCCGGCGTAGCCGGTCAGCGTGACGGCGTCCGCCTGATAGACCGCAACAGCCGCGTTGCGGTAGTTGGCGGGAGAGTCTTCGGGCGCTTCCCGCTTCGCCTCCCTGGGGTTGGTCAGGAAGCACACCGCCACCGCGGCGCACACCAGCACCGCCGCCGCTGCCGCCCAAAAACCGGGCCTTTTGTGGCGCAGGACCTCTTTGACACGGGTCTTGACCCCTACCTCGCCAAAAGCCAAGGGGCAGGCAGCCACCCAATGGCGGCCCCGGCTGCAATCCAGCAGGGCCTGGGAGTAGGCGGCACGGTCCGCCGCCGCCATGTCGCGGATCACCCGCTCATCGCAGGCCAGCTCCATGTCACGGCAGAAGAGGATGTAGGCGATCCATACCAGCGGGTCATACCAGTACACCGCCAGCAACAGAAAGCCCAATGGCTTCCACACATGGTCCCAGCGCCGCAGGTGCGTCCGCTCGTGCCGCAGGACGCAGGCGCGGGCACTCTCGTCCAGGCCGGAGGTCAGGTAAATGCGGGGACGGAACACCCCCAGGATGAAGGGGGACGTGATGTTGTCGCACAGGTAGACATTGCCCTCCAGAGGGATAGACGCCGCCACGGTCTCACGCAGATTCACATAGCCCGCCAGGGCCACCGTCACCATCACGTAGATACCCAGGGCCCAGATGATGGACGGGATATTCATATCGACAGAGCGGGATGGCGTCACGCTCTGCGGGGCAGAGTTGGCCGCGGTGCCGGCGGTGGTATCCGCTGTGGTGTCCGACACGGCGGCGCCGGGCGTTGCGGTCCGGGATGCCGATACGCCGGGCAGCAGCGTGGCAGGCCGGTAGCTGACGTCAGCGCAGAAGCCGGTGTCCCGGAAATAGGTCACCTGGCCGCTGGACTGGACGGCGTCGCCCGCCAGACGATAGGCCGACACATCGGAGTGCAGCACCACGGGACACATCAGGCGCACCGCCACCAACGCCCACGCGGCGCACAGCACCCACTTGGGGGCCATCTTCTTCAGCAATGGCCGCAGCAGCAACAGCGCCGCGATGAGCCATCCGGCGGCCACCGACAGGTTCAATGTCCCGACAAACAGTTGAAGTAAGGTATCCATAGTCAGCCCTCCTTCTGGAATGCGTCGATCATCTTCTGGATCTCGTCCACCTCCGCCGCCGACAGCTTCTTGCGGGAGGTGAAGGCGGTAATGAAGGCCGGCAGGGACCCGTCAAAGGTCTCTTCTACAAATTGTTCGGTACGGGCAGCGTAGAACTGCTCCTGGGTCATCACCACCGACACCAGGCCGTCCTCGTTCTTGAACAGTCCCTTTTCGCACAGCTTGCGCAGCACGGTATAAGTGGTGGGCTTCTTCCAGTTCAGCTCCCGCTGGCATATCTTCACCAGATCGCCCGACGGCAGCGGCGCGTAATGCCATACCAGCTCCGCGAACCGCAGCTGCACCTCGCCCAACTCCATATGGTCCATGTGGTTCCCCTCCTATTGGTTTACTCTGAATAAACTATAATTCGAGTCTATCATCGATAAACCGCTTTGTCAAGGAAATTTTCAGAAATTTTGAAAAAAGGCTTGACTGTCAAGGGGCTTTACCCTTTACAATGAGGGTACAAGGAGGTGACGCCATGACCGTCAAGGAAATGGAGGTCCTGTCGGGGATGATGCGGGCCAACATCCGGTTTTATGAATCGGAGGGCCTGCTGGCGCCGGCGCGGAGCGCCAACGGGTATCGGGACTATTCCGACCACGATCTGGAGGTGCTGAAGCGGATCAAGCTGCTGCGGAGCCTGCGCATCCCGCTGGAGGAGATCAAGGCGCTGCACAATGATACCGACGACCTGCTGCACACACTGGACCGGCACATCGCCGCGCTGGAAGCCGAGCGGCAGGGCGTTGACCGGGCGGATCGGGTATGCCGTGAAATGCGGACCGACGGCGTCACCTATCAGACGCTGGACGCCCAGAAGTATCTGAACGCGCTGGATCGTCCCACGGAGGACGCAGCCCTGTCCGCTGATGTGATCCCCCCTATTCAGGCTCCATGGCGGCGGTTCTTTGCGCGGGTGGTGGACCTGCTGCTGTACAAATGGCTGTGGGATATCTTTTTGCTGCTGGTGTGCCAGGTGAACATCTCCCGATACGCCGCCGTCTCCGGCCTGCTGAGCACGGTGGTAATCCTGTTGCTGATGCTCTTTCTGGAACCGCTGCTGCTGCACCTGTGGGGGACTACCCCCGGCAAGTGGATCATGGGGCTGTCGGTCGCCGACGACAGCGAAGGACGTCTCTCCTACGACGGCGCCCTGACCCGCACACTGGGGGTGCTGCGGTACGGCATGGGCTGGGGCATCATCCCCATCTACCGGCTGGTTCGGCTGTGGAAGAGTTACAGCGCCTGCGTGGATGGCAAATATCTCCCCTGGGAGGATGAGGCTGTGCTGTCGGCGCGGCAGCGAAAGCGGTGGTTCGCGCCGGTGATGGTGTGCGCCTACGCCGCCGTTACGCTAGGCGCCACCGTGCTGTCTGTTTATATCGCCGAGGCGCCCCGGCACCGGGGCAGCATCACGGCGGCGGAATTCTGCGATAATGTGAACCGGCTGGCGGACTACGAGGGCGTCGATCTGGGCGGCATCTGGGATGAGAACGGACAGTGGCAGGCGGACAAGTACCGCGCCGTGATCCGCACAGGCGCCCAGGTGGACCCGCCGGACTTCACATTCTGGGAGGAAAAAGGCGCGGTAACGGCGGTGGAATTTCAGTTTTCCACCACCAACCGGGCAGTTTGGCCTTCCAACTATCGGGATCAGATGATCCTCTCGGCGCTGTCCTACGCCGGTGTACAGGAGGGCTTTTTCGGCTATGTGAAGGTCCGGGACGCTCTGGTGGCGGGTATACAGGAGCACCCCTATGAAGGCTTTTCCTTCACAGAAAACGGGGTGCGTATTACCTGCGAGGTAAGCTGGTCGGGGTATCAGCAGGTGGGCGAGGAGCATCTCATTCCCGAAGATGGCCGGGAGGTGTCCTATCGTTTCTCGTTTAGGATGGAAAAAGAGGCATGAAAAAGAGCGCCGTCCGGCTAAGCCAGACGGTGCTCTTCTGTTTGAAGTTATTCCCACTCGCCAAGTGGAAACGCACTCTAAACTTTTTTGTATAGACCGTTTGATTCCATTTGGCTTTATTTGATACCAATTATCCCAATCCTATGGGGTATCCGACTTTCTGCTATCAAAAAGCTATCAGGGGATGCTATCAATAGAAGAAATCAGCAATCAAGAATTATCTAAAGAATATTCTGCCAGATCATAATATATGCAATAATTACACGTTGCACAGTAGTTAGGCATTGATTTGATGCAACCAATCTATTATATTCATCCCTACTCTAGCAACATCTAATTCGTCCAATACTCCGCTATGCATTATCACGTTTCGTGATTTTTCGATTGTCTCAAATGTAGTACGTATCCACTCTTGAGCATTAGAAAAACCAAAGTATGGTTCAAAATAAGGCCAATTCCCCTGCGAACACATTATCTTAGGTAAATCACCAAATTCCAAATATGACATCATCATATCACCACGATTTATATGCCATTTGACTTTGGTTTCAGAATCTTTTCTACTTTGCGCTTTCTCTCTAATACCGTTTTGTACACCTTTTGCCCACCAATCGTCGCCATATGCCCCAGCAAGTGTTGAGAAAACAAATTCTCGTGTTGCGTTTTCAAATGCTGTTATGGTCGCAAAAACGGTTATCATTGTTTTTGATTGCTCGACATATTTGCTGTCGATTTCATCGAAATGAAGTTCTTTTGCTAATGACTCAGAAAAGAAAGCTTCTTCTGCGGTATACTTTTTGTGACCGGCTTTGTCAAGGGCTTCTTCTGCCAGTATTCCTCGAAAAGCAAATGAATATAAATCCGTCTCCATGTGCCGATATCTCCTACTTTAACGGTAAGTGTTTGGTTAAACTTGCAAATAGAGCATCATAAACTGCCTGATCGCGTGTTGCAGGCAAATGAATGTGGATATCGTAATTCAAATCAATTCTGTGTCCTTCGTGAGGATGGGCAACCTTTGAAGTTAATCCGTTATCAGAGCTTTGCACAGGATCAGCATTTTGAGATTGAGTCGGTGTAGGTGAGCTTTGCGTTTCAGCCCAATCTGCATATCCGCATAAATTTATAAATGTGCTTGCCATATGTCCGATAGTTGCATTTTCTTTAGAACCATTAGTCAAGGTCTTGAATTTTCCTTCGACCTCTGCTTTCGTCATTTTGTTAGCAGACGTGTTAAGGGCAAACAAATCGGCGTATGCTTCTTTTATTCCCTCAGCAACCATTTGTTTTGAAAAGCTTTGATCCAAAAATTTGAAGTATCTTTCTGTTGGGGTTCCACTATCATCCAAAAAGCCAATTGCCTTTAATACGTTTACAAATTGTCTGTCATTTGAACTGGTAAAGCCTAAATCAGCCATGAACTTTGTTGTAAATTTGTCTGGGGCTTTTGCTGTCAGCATTGTATCAAAATACTGAGGAATTTTTGTGAAACTCCCTGTCATATAACTTGTCGGTAACGCCATAGTAATCCCTCCATAGATTATTTGAAATTTGTACTTTTTCTCCTTTAATCAGGTGTACATGTCATACATGAGCAGTTTCAAAACTAACTCCTTTGGCCACGCAAACCAACTCATAAGGTGCAGATATATGTTGCTAATATCGTCGGTAATATACGAAGAGAAGCCAAACGATACGACATGGTTTATGCTGTCACAACAACGATGCGTGATAAATGTCCTTCCAGATGTGGTGTGTCTCGCGACTCATTGTATGTAGACTTATTGTATTCGATATTGTAGCATATATCATGGAGGTTTACAAGTATGGATATAGTCAAGGTTTTTGGATCAAATGTTAAGCGGTATCGCCAGCAGACCGGGTTATCTCAGGAGGCATTTGCAGAAAAGTGCGGTATGCACAGAACATACATTAGTGCTATTGAATGCTTTCGTAGGAGCATTTCGTTAGAAAATATTCAGAGAATTGCAGATGCACTTGGCGTAGAACCATATAAACTATTTCTTATATCGGAGGAGGACGCATGAAGCAGTTAAGAGAGAAAATTGAAGAATTGCTATGCAATTCAAAATGTACGAAAGAGGAAATTTCTTCTATAATGCGTGAAAAAGCATTATATCCATTCAGTAGAGAGAGCCGAATTCTAGCATATCTGATGTCTCTTGGTGAAATTACATATGACGAATATGCTAAGCTCGACGAAGACTACTGCAATAGGAATCAGTTCCTCGAACTGTTTGATATGGCTCCCCGCACATATGGTCAAACATGGGGAGAAGAATACATTAGAAAATTGTTCCCGCAGTTCATCAAAGCTACGAAAGAAAACCTTGCCGACGTATACCCTGATTTTGACGGCGAATTTGATCTTTGGCTGGATGGTATTAGGATTGAGGTTAAAGCGTGTCGAGCAAATAGTACAAAAAGTAGTGGAAGTTTAGCCAGCCGAGCCTATTTACACACCGAGGCGCATGATACGGGGTTCAAATATCACTATCAGCAGTTAAAACCGTCTTGTTGCGATGTATTCATTTGGATTGGTACTTGTCGGGATACGTTGCTTTATTGGGTTTTGAGTAGTGACGAACTTCTCAAAACAGGGAAACTAGGCTCGCAACATAGAAATGAACATACAGGAACGGCAGATAATCCAGTGTTTGAAGGGCAAGTGTTCATGACAGAAGATGAGTTGCTCCCGTTCTTTGTAAAAGAAGAAAACATACTTGATGCGGTTTATGCTAAGGGCAAGTCAAAAATCGATAAATAGATTTTTACCAGCCAAAGCCGCTGTTATGATTTTTCTGTCTTGTACTGTTAAATGGTACAGACCCATGATCATGTCATCTAACTCGCTATATAGACCGCTAATGTTTTCGAAAGAGTTCATTATGCGGTCTACTTTTTTTATAATACTGTCCTGTTCTTCTGCTGAAACAATGGGTATTGGTACCTGTTCTATGTGTGAACGGAGTAATTTGACAGAGTTGAATTTCTTTGAAATAAAAAAGGCTACAACGCTTGAATTAAGTATTGCAAGAACATACTTTATTGCAAGTCCATCAATTTCGGGGATAACAATATTACAACTGTTCAAAGAAAGTGTTTGCTTATTGTCATAAGTGAATACAGGTACTTCACTGATAAAGCGATAAAGTAGCTTTTCTTTTGCACGGTAGATTTCTATAGGAGCTACTTGCTGAAAAGATTCTGGCTCAAACCGGATGTAATTTCCAGACGGACACACTTTATATCTTTGAATATCGCTCCCCTTCAGAACCAACTCATTATCACTTTGTTTTTCTGTAGATATATATTCCTTATTATTACCCGTGACAATCCCAAGCGCAAATTTCGCATTTTCTTTCAAAAAAGCCGCATTTTCAATCCCACTAATCGTACTTAAGCAACGATTTTCTTCATCAGAAACATTGAATGAGAGGGTTCCGTCAGAGAAAGTGCGATGCTTTGAAATGACAAAAGTAGTATTGCCGGTTGAAACTTCACAGCCAAGGACTGTCTTAGCTGCGTCGGGCATAATTCCGAGAATTATAGAGGGACATTGTACGCCGGAAAACACATTTCCTAAATAGGCAACAAATTTGAATGAACAGGTGTCGAGAATTAGTCTTCGTACCGCTTCATGTGCAGTTACGCTTAGAATAGCCTCAGGCAAAACAAACGCCATCACACCATTGTAAGTGAGCATAGTTAGCGCTTTTTCTACAAACAAGTCATACGACTCTAGACTTTTACCGGTTGCAGTTTGAAAAAGCTTGCGATATGTGATTACATTAGCTTCAGAAAATTCACTCCCCCACGGCGGATTTCCGAGTACAACATCAAATTTCTGCGTAAAGGTCATCAAATATGTGTTACCGATAATGAATCTGGAATAAAGATCGGTAACGGTCATTTGGGGCGTCATAAGTGCAACATTGATTCTGGTGATATAAATGCTTATGGGGTCGATATCTTGACCATAAAGATTTGAGTAGTCCATTCCCATCATACCAAGTCTCAGCAAAAAATTACCGGTACCACAACAAGGATCACAGATCGTTCGCGCGTTCAAATTAACATCATTTTTGTATAGTCTTTCAATCAACTCATTTACAACCTTTTCGGGAGTATAATAGGCACCCCTGCTTTTTCGCCGGGCAATATCCTGTAAGGAAATATAAACAAAGCCTAACGAGTCTTCCCCGCTCACAAAAAGAATTTCTTTTGTCAATGCGGGCTGTAATCTTTCAAATAATGCAGAATCTATGTTGTAGGATCCTAGCAAATCTTCAATTAGAATATGGAAATCGTCAAAGTGTTTTTGCGTCAAAAAATGCATTAGAAGGTTGTTATCTGAATACTGCTTATTTCGGCTTTGATAATAAAGCTGAACGGCAAAATTTGCAAGTACTGCAACCATATCCCTTTCATCTTCAATGATATTTAGTTCCAATAGTTCAGAAACTAACCTCTTATTATTTTCAGTATGAATATAGTCTTTGTAGAGGATTTTTCCTGTGGAGGACTTTTTGTTTCTGCGGCTCTTAAGCTTCTTATTTTTGGGATTTTTAAGTTCTGCCGAAAATCTTTCAATATATCCTCGGCTGAAAAACTGGTTATCAATGTCAGGGACAATCTTACCCAAGCGAATCCAGTTTTTTGCAGTTGCTTTTGATATAGACAATTCCTTACATACATCATCAACAGTAAAAATGTCGTGAACAACACCAATCTGGTCAGCTTTGTTACAACTTATATGTTTTCTTCGACCGTCGATAGGCTTGGAAGCAGTATCAGGTATTAGCCATACTCCGCTAACCATATTTGCACCGTCAATACGTCCTTGTTCACACAAAACTTGAACTCGTCTCTTTGATATGCTGAATTTTGAAGCCGCATCATTAACTGAAATATACATAGATTCCTCCAGTTATTTCGTAATTTAATGATCATATTATACTCACAAAAACGAATAGTGTCAATATTAATGATGATTTCATAGGAGCACAAATATTAAATGCGTCTGGAGTCTACAATTCATAATTGTGGTCTTCCTTTCAGTCCATTCTTCTTGCAAGCTCGCTTGCTGCGTGACGGCGCTCATCCGAATACGGTGAGGTCAGGCGAACGGCAAAGCGCTTACGGTCGATTTCAAAGGTCAGCCCGCCCTGTTCGTCATCGTCGGTCTGCCTGCACAGATTGGGATATCCTTTCCTATCCGCGACGGTCGCAACGATAGCGACGGTTGCTCTGACAGTATCATTTTCACCGTTGCAACCGTC